>NZ_LJGW01000195.1:0-227 GCF_001751255.1 Streptomyces nanshensis
GACCGCCGGGCGCCCCGCATGCGCGCTCACTCCCGTCCGCCCCGTCGCCCACCGGCCCGCGGCGCCCGCCGCCCCCGTGGCCCGCGTCGGAGGGAGCGCCGCGTTCCGTACGCCGGAGAGGCGCTCGTGCGGCCCGAGACCGCGGGGATGCCAGAGCAGCGTCAGCGGGAGCAGCGCACAGCAGCAGGCCAGCGCGGCGAGGAGCAGCGACTCCCCGGAGAGGCGGG
>NZ_LJGW01000195.1:241-13870 GCF_001751255.1 Streptomyces nanshensis
GGGAGGCGAGCGCGGCGGCGTCCGTCAGATCGGCGGACCGGGCCGACTCCGCGACGGCGACGGTCGATTGACGCCCCGTCGGGGTCGCCACCGCCGATACGAGGACGACCGCGGCCGCCGACAGCAGCGAGAACAGCGGCAGTACGAGACCCCCGAGCGCCGCCGCCCGCACCGCGAGCCGCCACACCGGCGCTGGGCCGCCCCGCTCGCCGACCAGGCTCAGGCGCAGCAGCCGCTTGCCCGGGGTGGCGCCCGTGGCGTACGGCAGCGCCACGAACCAGACCGCGCACACGGCCACGGGCACCGTGAGCAGCAGGGTGGCCTCGTCCTCCCCGTCCCCGGTGTACGCCGCGACGAGGACGCAGCAGACGGCCGTGGACGAGACCCCGATCAGATCGGCGAGCAGCGCCGTCAGCCGCCTGCCCAGCGGTACGGGGACGCGGGAGAGCGCCCTGCCGTCCAGCGTCTCCAGCGCGGGCAGCAGCCGTACGGCCGGACCGGTCAGCGCCCAGCCGAGCACCGCGCCCGAGGTGTTGATGAGCAGGTCGTCGACGTCGAAGAGCCGGTACGGGCAGGGGTAGAGGCCCAACACGCCCGTGAACTGGGTGAGTTCGAAGGCGAGCGAGAGCCCGGCACCGGCGCAGGCCGTGGCGGCGAGGCCGCGCCGGAAGTGGTAGCGGAGGAAGACGCCGAGCGGGAGGAGCAGCAGCAGGTTGAAGACCGCACCGGCGACGGCCGGGTTGTGCAGCAGCAGCGGGCCGAGGCCGATCCGGTGGTGCGCCTCCTTCCAGATGTCGCCGAGGGTGTTGCCGGGCACGAGTTGGGGTGAGGCCGTCTCCGCGTACGCGGCGCACACGTCGACCGTCCGGGACGGCAGCGGGACGACGGTCATGCACGCGGCCGTCAGCACGTAGTGGCCGAAGGCGGAGAGCGACAGGAAGCGACCCGAGGTCAGCACGCCGTGCCGCCGGTAGAGCACGACGGCCGTCGGGAGGAGTAACAGCAGCGCGAGCAGCGGGAAGAGCACCGCCGCCGTCTTGATCGGCAGCAGATACGTGTGGGCCATGGACGGGCTCCTGGACATGACGGCACGGGCGGGGCGTTCGGCGTTGGGCGTCGTGTGCCGGCGAGGGGCGCACGCCCCAGAGGACGTATACACCGTGTGTATAGTTGCCCGGCATCCGGCGCTCATCGGTTGTGGGGCCTCAACTCCCGGGCGGACGCGAGCGGTTCGGCCGTCAGCCCGTACGCCGGTACGCCGGTACGGCCCCGGATCCCGTCCGCCGCGGTGCCCGCGTACCGGAGCCGGTCGGAAATTCCCTGTCGCGGCGGCCGTGAAGCGCGGAGACTCGGTCCATGGCCGACATGGAGTCCTTCCGCGAGGCCGTCGCCGCATGGGCGGCCGGCGGCCCCGACGGGCCCGCGCGCGACCTCGCCGCGCGACTGGAGGTGCGCACAGCCGTCCTGTTGGAGGGGCTGAGCGACGCCGCGGCCGTCGATGCGCTGGCCACCCGGCTGGGCCGGGATCTGGCGGCCGAGGGGATCTGCGTGCTGCCGATGGGCGGTGCGATGAGCGTCGGCCGGTTCGCGCGCCTTCTCGGTCCGCACGGGCTGGGGCTGCGGCTGACGGGGCTGTGCGACGAGGCCGAACGCCCGTACTACGCCCGTGCGTTGGCGCCGCCCGACGCGGCGGCCCGGCCGGAGTTCTTCGTCTGCGCGGCGGATCTGGAGGACGAGCTGATCCGCGCGCTGGGCCCGGAGCGCGTCGGCGAACTCGTCCGCGCGGAGGGCGAGGAGCGCCGGCTGCGGACCTTTCTGCACCAGCCCGCGCAGCAGGGCCGCAGCGCTCAGCAGCAGCTCCGGCGCTTCCTCGGCACCAAGAAGGGCCGCAAGATCCACTACGGGCGGGTGCTGGTGGAGGCGCTCGACGACGCGAGCGTGCCCGTACCGCTGAAGGCTCTGTTCGCGAGTCTGCGACCACCGCTGCGACCACCGCAGTGACCGCAGCCGTGACCGCAGCCGTGACCGCGCCCCGGCCGTCCGTACGGCCCCGACCGGCCGCGCCTCAGCGGGAGTTCACGCCTCGTCGGGCAGGTCCTGTTCCGTCCAGATGACCTTGCCGTGCTTGGTGTAGCGCGTACCCCAGCGGTCGGCGAACTGGGCGACGAGGAAGAGGCCGCGCCCGCCCTCGTCCGTCGTGGCCGCGTGGCGCAGATGCGGCGAGGTGCTGCTGTGGTCGGAGACCTCGCAGATGAGGGCGCGGTCGCGCAGCAGCCGCACCGTGATGGGCCCGGCGGCGTGCCGGATCGCGTTGGTGATCAGCTCGCTGAGGATCAGCTCGGTGACGAACCCCTGCTCCTCCAGGCCCCATTCGGCGAGCTTCGCGGCGACGGCCGAGCGCACTCCGCCGACCGCCGACGGGTCCGACTCCACGCCCCACTCGGCGACCCGTCCCGGGTCCAGCACCCGCGTGCGGGCCACCAGCAGCGCGATGTCGTCGCCCTGCCGTGCCGGGAGCAGGGCCTCCAGCACCGCGTCGCAGGTCTCCTCGGGCGAGCGGCCCGCGCCGGCCACGGCCTCGCGCAGCAGGTCCAGCCCGATGTCGATGTCCTTGTCGCGGCGCTCGACGAGCCCGTCGGTGTACAGCACCAGGCCGCTGCCCTCCGGCATGGGCAACTCGACCGACTCGAAGGGCAGTCCGCCGATGCCCAGCGGCAACCCGGGCGGTATGTCGGGGAATTCGACGGTGCCGTCGGGCAGGGCCAGCGCGGGCGTGGGGTGCCCGGCGCGCGCCAGCACGCAGGTACGGGAGACGGGGTCGTAGACGGCGTAGAGACAGGTGGCGCCGGTGATGGCGGTCTCGCCGCCCTCCTCGATGGCGTCCTTGTCGACGCGCGCCGCCAACTCGTCGAGATGGCCGAGGAGTTCGTCGGGCGGCAGATCGAGCGCGGAGAAGTTGTGCACGGCGGTGCGCAGCCGTCCCATGGTGGCGGCGGCGTGCAGCCCGTGGCCCACGACGTCGCCGACGGCCAGCGCCACGCGGGCGCCGGGCAGCGGGATGACGTCGAACCAGTCGCCGCCCACCCCCGCCTGCGCCGGCAGATAGCGCGAGGCGACGTCGACGGCGCTCTGCTCGGGCAGGGCACGCGGCAGCAGACTCCGCTGGAGGGCGACGGCCATGCCGTGCTCCCGCGTGAAGCGGCGGGCGTTGTCGATGGACACGGCGGCGCGCGCGGCCAGTTCGGCCGCGAGATCGAGGTCGTCCTCCTCGAACGGCTCGGGCTTCTCCGAACGCCAGAACTCCACCACGCCCAGCAGCACCCCGCGGGCGCTGAGCGGCGCGGCGATCAGCGAGTGGATGCCGTACTCCAGTACGCGGGCGCTGCGTTCGGGATCCGCGGTCAGCCAGCCGTCCGCGTCGCCGAGGCGGGGCTCGATCACCGCCTGGCCGCTGCGGAAGCCGCGGCCCTGCGGCGAGGACGCGGTGAAGGCGATCGCCTCGCCCGTCGGATAGAGCGGCTGGTCCTCGCGGATGCCGTGGACGGCCACCCGCCGCAGCGCGGGGACGCGGCCGCCCGGCTCCTCCCCGCGCAGCACGGGCTCCGCCAGATCGACGGTGACGAAGTCGGCGAAGCGCGGCACCGCGACCCGCGCCAACTCCTCGGCCGTACGCGTCACATCGAGGGTGGTGCCGATGCCGCCCCCGGCCTCGTACAGCAACTCCAGCCGCTTACGGGCCACTTCGACCCTGCTGGAGAGCTGCCGCAGCTCGGTGGTGTCGCGGAGCGTGGTGACCCAGCCGGGAGGCCCGCCGCGGCGGTCGGTGGAACGGTTGTTCACGGCCAGCAGCCGGTCGCCCGCCCGCAGCACCTCGTCGGTGGCGACGCGCCCCGGGTGCAGAAGCCGCAACATCGGCTCCTCCAGGCCGAGTTCGGTGACGTGCCGTCCCTGTGCGTCAGGCGGCAGGTCGAGCAGCCGGCTCGCCTCGTCGTTGGCGAGCAGCAGCCGCCCGTCGCCGCCGACGATCAGCACGCCCTCGTGGACGGAGTGCAGCACCGCGTCGTGGTGCTCGTACATGCGCGTCATCTCGAGGGTGCCCAGGCCGTGCGTCTGGCGGCGCAGCCGCCGGCTCACCAGGGCCGTACCGCCCATGGCGAGGACGAGCGCGACCGCGGCGGCGCCGAGCAGAAGCGGGAGCTGCCGGTCGACGACGCCGCTGACCTTCTCGATCTTGATGCCGGCGGAGATCAGGCCGACGACCCGGCCGTCGCCGTCGGTCACGGGCACGACGACCTGGACGAGCTTGCCGATGGTGCCCTCGACGGTCTCGGTGTGGACGTGGCCTTCGAGGGCGGGCCGGATGGTGCCGACGAACTTCTTCCCGATTCGGTTCTTTATCGGGTGGGTGTATCTGATGCCGTCGTCGTTCATCACGGTGATGAAGTCGACGCCGCTGCGCTTGCGCGCGGCCTCGACCGGCCCCTGGAGGCGGGCGGTGGGGTCGGCGGAGCGGAGCGCGCCCACCGTGCCCGGCGAGTTCGCGAGGGTCTCGGCGACGGCGAGCGAGCGGTCGCGCGCGGCCTGCGTCCCGTCGCGCCGTACCTGGAGCACCAGCGCCGCGACCGCGGCGACGACGAGGACCAGGACGACGGCCACCTGGAGGACGAACACCTGCCGGGCGACGCTGCCCTTCCCGAGGAACGGCCGCCGCGGGCGGCGCCCGCCGCGGGATCGCGGTGCGGTCAGGGCCCGAAGAGGTGTCAGCGGTCCTGCCATTGCCCCTGTTTACACGCATCGATCTCCGGAGTCGACAGGTCGTGCCCCGCCGACGACGTGTGACGGGACACGCTGCGCACTCCCGCGTCCTTCGTCCCGTTCGGCCCGGTTACGGCTCCTTCGTCACGGCTTCTCCGCCGGGCTCCTCCGTCGGCTTATCCGCCGTCGTCTCCGCCGTCTCCGTCGGCTCCGTCGGTTTCTCCGCCGCGGCTCCGCCGCCCTCCGGGATCGTGGTCCCGGGGTCGGCGTCGCCGCGCGGCATCAGCACCAGCGCGGCCAGCGCGAGCACACAGCAGGCGATGATGTACCAACTGATGCCGGTGCTGGAACCGTAGTTCTCCAGGATCGCCGCGGCGATCAGCGGCGCCGGGCCGCCCGCGATGACCGAGGCGAGCTGGTAGCCCAGACCGGCGCCGCTGTAGCGGACGTTGGCGCCGAAGCTCTCGGCGATCAGCGCCGCCTGCGGCCCGTACTGGATGTCGTGGAAGAACAGCGACAGCACGATCGCGATCAGCACCAGCCCCGAACTGCCGCTGTCGAGCATCGCGAAGTACGGGAAGGCGAAGACGCCGACGCACGCGATGCCGATCCCGTACGTCAGCCGCCGCCCCAGCAGGTCCGATATGTATCCCCACACCGGCACGCTGACCAGGCCGACCGCCGCCGCGATGAGGGTGTCGCGCAGCAGCTCCTCCTTGGGCAGCCCGACCTCCTCGGTGCCGTAGGTGAGGACGAAGGTGATGAAGAGATAGAACGGCGCCTGCTCGGAGAGGCGTACGAAGGCGGAGGTCAGCACCTCGCGGGGCTGGTCGCGCAGGACGCGCAGCACGGGCATCCGCACCACCTCGCGCTCCTGCTTCACCTCCTGGAAGGCGGGGCTCTCCAGCACGCGCAGCCGTACGTACAGACCGATGCCGATCAGCACGAAGCTGGCCAGGAACGGGATCCGCCAGCCCCAGCTCTCGAAGCCGTCGCCGGTCGCGGCGCCGGTGAGCTGGACCATGCCGGTCGAGGCGATCAGGCCGAGCGGGACGCCGAGTTGGGGCCAGCTCGCCATCAGCCCGCGGCGGCGCTTGGAGCCCCACTCCATCGACAGCAGCACCGAGCCGCCCCACTCGCCGCCCACACCGATGCCCTGGACGACGCGCAGGAACACCAGCAGCAGCGGCGCCGCGAACCCGATCGACTCGTACGAGGGCAGCAGACCGATGAGGAAGGTGCTGACGCCCATCAGCATCAGCGTCACCACGAGCGTCGACTTGCGCCCGACGCGGTCCCCGAAGTGCCCGAAGATCGCGGCGCCGATGGGGCGCGCGGCGAAGCCCACGAACTGGGTGCCGAACGAGGCGAGCACACCGGCGTACGTGGACTGCCCGGGGAAGAAGAGATGCGGGAAGACGAGGGCGGCGGCGGTGCCGTAGAGGAAGAAGTCGTACCACTCGATGGCCGTGCCGACGGTGCTGGCGACCACCGCACGGCGTCGCTGACTGCGGACGGTCTCCGGCTCGCGGGCGGGTGCGGACGTGGTCATGGCGGCTCCTCCAGGTGGACTGGCCAGTGATCCACTGAGCGACGGACGCCACGGAAGGTTCGAGCCAACGGGGCCGGCTGTCAAGGGAGTACGCGGCGGCGTTCCACGGGACGGTGCGCGACGGGACGGGCGCGGCTCACTCCCCCGTCGTGCCGCCGGGCGGTGCGCGGTGGCCCAGCCGCTCCCGGATCGGGGCGTAGTGCGCGACGATCGCCCGGCGCAGCAGCGCGCTGTCGCCCGCCGCGATCGCGTCCACGACGGCGACATGCCCCGCGGCGGTCTGCGCGAGGTCCGTGGAGCCGGGTACGGCGCGCAGCGCGATCGCGTGGACGTCCCAGAAGGCGCCGGTGAGCTGTACGGCCAGCGCGTTGCCCGTGGCCCGCATCAGCAGCAGATGGAACTCACGGTCCTCCGCGAGGAACTCCTCGCCGCGCGCGGCCTTTTCGTGCATCGTCGCCGTCAACCGCCGCAGGGACTCCAGGACTTCGGGCTCGGCCTGATCGACGACCAGCTCGGCGAGGCTCGTCTCCACAAGCTGCCGTACGTCGATGAGGTCGGCCATCACGTCCTGGTCGTCCTGGGCGTTGAGCAGCCCGCGGAAGGCGAGCGACTCGACCATCGCCGTGAGGCTGAGCCGTCCCACATACGTGCCGTAGCCGTGCCGGACCTCGACGATGTCGAGCGCGGAGAGCGTCTTCATCGCCTCGCGGACCCGCGATCTGCTCACGCCGAGGCGCTCGCTCAGCTCGTTCTCGGTGGGCATCGGATCGCCCGGGGCGAGACGGCCCAGCAGGATGTACTCCTTGATCCGGTCCACCACGGACAGTTCGGGGGAGCGCGGGAGGCGCGGCTCGCGGTGCGCGCTCGACTCGCGGGCCCCGCCGGCCTCCTGGGGTTCGCGAGGCCCGCGGGACGACGAGCCGGGTTCGCGGGACGAGCCAGGTTCGCTGGCTTCGCTGGCTTCGCTGGCTTCGGCGGGCAGCTTCTTCGCCGGCATCCGAGGGCGGCCCTTCCGGGTCGGGAGCGACCGTGCTGTCGCCCGGGACGGGTGAGGTGAGACCGGGTGCGTACGACATCGGACATCCTATGTCTCCTCCGCCGAGGTCTTGCCGTGGCCGCCGGGCACCCCTAGTGTTCCGCCGGGACATCAGACATCCGATGTCCGATCTGTACGGGACCGGACGCCGTCGGACACCGGACGAGACGAGGGGCGGGCCATGGACGCCACGCACGACGAGCGCACCGGGCGGCGGCCCGCCTGGTACCGGGAGCTGTCGGGGGCCCAGTGGCGGGCCTTCACCGCGGCCTGGCTGGGCTATCTCCTCGACGGCTTCGACTTCGTCATCATCACGCTCGTCCTCACCGAGGTGACCGACGAGTTCCGCCTCTCCGGTGTCACGGCGGCGGCCCTGGTCTCCGCCGCGTTCGTCTCCCGGTGGTTCGGCGGCCTCGCGCTCGGCGCGCTCGGCGACCACTACGGGCGGCGCAACGCCATGGTCGTCAGCATCGTGCTGTTCTCCCTGGGTTCGGCGCTGTGCGCGGCGGCGCCCGCGTACTGGGTGCTCTTCGCGGCGCGGCTGCTGATCGGGCTGGGCATGGCCGGCGAGTACGGGTCGAGCGCGACGTACGTCATCGAGTCCTGGCCCGAGCATCTGCGCAACAAGGCGTCGGGCTTTCTCATCAGCGGCTTCGCGATCGGTTCCGCGCTGTGCGCGCAGGTTTACCGGGTCGTCGTGCCCGAGTGGGGCTGGCGTGCGCTGTTCGCCGTGGGCCTCGTACCGATCGTGCTGGCGCTGTGGCTGCGGCGCGCCCTGCCCGAGTCGGAGGACTGGCAGCGGGCGCGGGAGGCGAAGCGCGCGGGGGCGGCCGGGCCGCCGGACATGTTCCGCACCCTCTACGCGAGCGCGCGGAAGCGGGTCGCCGCGGGCAACACCGTGCTCACGCTCGTCGCGTTCGGCGCCCTGCTGCTCGTCTTCGCCGGGTTCGCGGGCGGCGCGCTGCCGGTGACCGCGCTCGCCGTCGTGGTCACCGCCGTCTTCGTCTGGTTCATGGTCCAGTTCTCGGGACGGCGCTGGCCCACCGGCGTCACGCTGATGACCGTCGTCTTCACGGCGTTCCTGTACTCGTGGCCGATCCAGGCGCTGCTGCCGACCTATCTGAAGAGCGACCTCGGGCTGGCCGCCGGACACGTCGCGGACCTGCTGTTCTTCTCCGGGTTCGGCGCGGCGGCCGGCTGTGTGCTCGGGGGCTTCCTGGGCGACCGCTTCGGTACGCGGCGGGCGTACTGGACGGCGCTCGTCGTCTCACAGGTGCTCGTCTTCCCGGTGTTCCTCGTCGGCGGTCGGTCGCTGCCGCTGCTCGGGGTGCTGCTCTTCCTCCAGCAGGTCTTCGGGCAGGGCATCTCGGGGCTGCTGCCGAAGTGGATCGGCGGCTACTTCTCCGTGGAACAGCGGGCGGCGGGCCTCGGCTTCACCTACAACGTGGGCGCGCTGGGCGGTGCGGTCGCGCCGGTGCTCGGCGCGGGACTGGCGCGGACGATGCCGCTGGGCACGGCGCTCGCGGTGCTCTCCTTCGGGCTGACGGCGATGGTGATCGTCCTCGTCGCCGTGAACGCCCCGCTGCGGGCGCAGCGGCTGCTCGGGCCCGCGTACGTATGGGAGACCGACGCGCTGGACGTCATTCCGCGCGAACCGGCGCCGCCCGGCGGCGAGTCGGGCGGGAAACCGATCGAGAGGCCGGCCGGTGAGCCGGGCAGTGAGCCGGGCGGTGACTCCGGCGGTGCGGGGGAGCGCGCGGAGCCCGGGGCGCCCGCCGCCGGACGGGAAGGATGACCGCATGACCACCACCCCCGCCACCCCCGCGGCGACCCCGGCCCCGCACACCGGCCCGCGCCCCCGTCCCGGAACCAGCCGCCCCGCCCCCGTCACGGGCGTCGTGCCGCCCCTCGTCACCCCGCTCACCCCGGACCGCACGCTCGACGTCCCGTCGTTGGAGCGGCTGATCGCCCGCCTGATCGCGGCCGGTGTCGACGGGCTGTTCGTGCTCGGCTCGACGGGCGAAGCGCCGTTCTGCACCGACGCGTTGCGCGTCCAGGTCGTACGCGAGGCGGTACGCGCGGCGGCCGGCCGGGTGCCGGTGCTCGCGGGCGTCATCGACACCCAGACGGGCCGGGTGCTGCGGCAGATCGAGGCCGCGCAGAAGGCGGGCGCGGATGCGGTCGTCGCCACCGCCCCCTTCTACGCCGTCGCCCACGCCCCGCAGATCAGGCGGCACTTCGAGATCCTCGGCGCACGCGCGGACGTCCCGGTCTACGCGTACGACATCCCGCTGTGCGTCCACACCAAGCTCGACGCGGAGATGCTCGTCGAGCTGGGCGCCGCCGGTGCGCTCGCCGGGGTGAAGGACTCCTCCGGGGACGACGTCGCCTTCCGCCGGCTCGCGCTGCGCAACCGCGCCGAGGGCGGACCGCTGACCCTCTTCACCGGGCACGAGGTCGTGGTCGACGGTGCGTATCTCGCGGGCGCGGACGGTGTCGTGCCGGGCCTGGCCAACGTCGACCCCGAGGGGTACGTCCGCATGCACGCGGCCTTCCGCGCGGGCGACTGGACGGCGGTACGGCGCGAACAGGACCGGCTGGCGGCCCTGATGGAGATCACCCGCGTCGCCTCCTCCGTGACGGGGTGGGGAGCGGGGGTCGGTGCGTTCAAGTCCGCGCTGGTGGCGCAGGGGGTCCTCGACTGCGACCAGCTTCCCGAACCGTTCGAAGCGCTGGACGCGGGCGACGCCGAGGCCGTACGGGCGCTCCTGGACGAGGCGGGAGTGCCGCCGCCGCTGCCGTGACGCGGCCACGGCGTGCCAAGGGCGGGTCACGCCCGTGCCAAGCGCAGGTCACGGGCGCGAGGACCTCGCGAGGACGCCGCGAGGCGGGTGTTTATCGTGCTGGTAAAACCCGGCTACCAGGTCACGGTCCCCGTCGTACGCTTCCGGCTGCGGCCGGTCCGTGATCACTGGTCCGCCGTGACAGCACCGCGCTCAGCACGGAAGGACCCTCGGGTTGTCGCTCTTCACACGCTCGCTCAAGCAGCAGCGGAACAAGGACATGGCACGGACGGAGAAGGGCTCGACCCCTGACGACGCCCCGCCCGGAACGTCCCCGGACGGGCCGGACGCCGCGGAGGCGGAGGCGACGCCGGACGCGGAGGCGAAGTCCGGCACGGACGGCGCCGGTTCCGGTTCCGGTTCCGGTTCCGGTGTCGACGCCGGTGCCGGTGCCGATGCCGGCTGGCGCGAGCGCCGCCCCACCGCCGCCCGTACCGTCTCCGTCGCGGTGACCGTGCTGGCCGCCCTCCTCGTCGTCGCGGCCCTGCTGCTGCCCAACGCCCTCTACCGCCTTACGCCCAACGCGTTCCTGCGGATACCGGTCGAGGGGATATTCGGCGCCGTCCTGCTGCTCGTGCTGCCGCCGCGCGCGAGGCGCTGGACGGCGCTGGCGGTCGGGACGCTGCTCGGCCTGGTGACCATCCTGAAGTTCATCGACATGGGCTTCTACTCGGTGCTGGCACGCCCCTTCGACCTCGTGCTCGACTGGATCCTCTTCGACGACGCGCACTCCTTCCTCAAGGACTCCGTGGGCGAGACCGGCGCCGTCTTCGCCGTGATCGGCATCGTCGTCCTCGCGATCGTCCTCGTCGTCCTCATGGCGCTGGCCGTCCGGCGGCTGAGCCTCGTCATCGCCCGGCACGGCACGGCCACGACCCGTACCGCTCTGGCGCTCGGCACGGCCTGGATCGTCTGCTCCGTCTTCGGCCTCCAGACGGGCTCGGACAATGTGAACGTCGCGTCCCGCAACACCGCGCTGCTCCTCCAGCACCGCGTGGAGGCCGTCCAGGCGGGCTGGAAGGACGAGAAGGCGTTCGCGAAGGAGGCCCGCGTCGACAAGTTCGAGGGGACGCCGGGCGACAAGCTCGTCCCCGAACTCCGCGGCAAGAACGTCATCTTCACCTTCATCGAGAGCTACGGCCGCAGCGCGATCGAGGACCCCGAGATCGCACCGGGCGTCGACTCCGTCCTCAAGAAGCGCACCGCCGCGCTGGACAAGGCGGGCTTCGCCTCCAAGAGCGGCTGGCTCACCTCGCCGATCTCGGGCGCCGGAAGCTGGATGGGCCACTCCACGCTGATGTCCGGCCTGTGGGTCGCGAACCAGCAGCGCTACCGCAGCCTCGTCTCCAGCGACCGGCTCACCCTCACCCGTGCCTTCCGCAGGACGGGCGACTACCGCATGGTGGGCATCATGCCGGGGGTCCGGAGGTCCTGGCCCGAGGGCAAGTTCTACGGCATGGACCACGTCTACGACTCGCACCATCTCGGTTACGAGGGGCCGATGTTCAGTTGGTCCCCGGTGCCCGACCAGTTCAGCCTGAAGGCCTTCGAGCGGCTGGAGCACGGCAAGTCCGGCCACAAGCCGATGATGGCGACGATCATCCTCGCCTCCAGCCACAACCCGTGGTCCCCGCTGCCCACGATGCTCCCCTGGAACAAGCTCGGCGACGGCCGCGTCTACCAGCCCATCCACGACGCGGGCGCCCGTCCCACCGAGGTGTGGAAGGACCCGCACCGGGTGCGCACCCAGTACAGGAAGGCGATCGAGTACTCGGTGCAGAGCCTCACCGAGTATCTGGAGAGGTACGGCGACAAGGACACGGTGCTCGTCTTCCTCGGCGACCACCAGCCCGTCCCGACGGTCACCGGCGGCGCGAAGAACAAGGACGTGCCGATCTCGATCGTCGCCAAGGACAAGAAGGTGATGGACCAGGTCTCCGACTGGGGCTGGACCGACGGCCTCAAGCCGGAGCACAAGGCGCCGGTCTGGCGGATGGACAAGTTCCGCGACCGCTTCATGACCGCGTACGGCTCGGAACCCGACTCCGGCCCGAAGTCCGGCTCGAAGTCCAGCCCGAAGTCCGGGTCTTCGGAGAAGAAGGACACGGACGAGAACAAGGACGAGAACAAGGACAAGGGCGAGAAGAAGAACAAGGACGAAGACGAGGGCAAGGACAAGTAGCGCCCGTACGGCGCGAGTTCGCCCCGCCCTGATCGGCGTCCCGCTCGCCCCGCTCTCATCGGCGGCTCCGCTCGCCGCCCTGATCGGCGGCTCCGCTCGCCCCGGCCCGCTCACTCCGCCGGGGCGAGCACCACCCACACCTGGCCGCGCGCGAAGGCCAGCCGCTTGCCGTCGGCGTCCGTGAAGGTCGTGCCCCCGGTCGCCGGCGACCGTCTCCAGCGGCCCTCGTACTCCTTGCCGTCCCGCAGCACCAGCGCCCGTCCCGAGCCCACCGTCTCGGTGTACGGGGTGACGCTGCCGCCGCTGTCGCCGAGCCCGGAGTCCCGTACCCGTACGTACTGCACGACCACCGTGGCGGCCTCCAGCCGTCCGTCGTCGGTGGTGGAGGCCGGGGAGCCGTCCATGGAGACCAGCCAGCGGCGGCGTCCGGCGGACCAGGCGAAGCCGTAGCGCGCGGCGGGGAACCGGATCGTCCGCCCGGCGGTCTTCCGGCCGCCGTCCGGCGCGGCCCCGAAGCGGAAGCCGATGTCGCCGGGTGCGCCGATCCCGGACGCGGGACCGCCGGCGAGGAGCTTGCGCGGACGGAGATAGAGATTGTGCGGAGCGGGACGGTCCCCCTTGCGTACGTACGCCGCTCCCGCGCGCGACGGCGGCAGCGCCTTCAGCGGCGCGGACTCCACCCGGGAGCGCAGCTTCGACTGGACGCCGGAGTAGGCGAGGCCCGGCTCGTCGTACTGCCGCAGCAGCTCCAGGTCGGACTCGCGTGCGCTGCGTACGGGGCCGAGGAGCGAGGGGATCCGGGAGGCGAAGACGGCCATGATGCGGGTCAGCCCCGCCTCGACCTCCTCGACGTAGACGATGTCGGCCTTCTGCAGACCGGTGTGCGGCCGGGCCGCCTCGACGTTGTCGATCTTCACGGCGAGCACCTTGTCGCCCGCGCCGGTGCGCCCGGTGAACGGCGAGCGCTTGCCGTCGCCGCCGCCACCGCCCCCTCCGCCGCCTCCGCCTCCGCCGGACCCGCCGCCGTCCCCGGACTCGCAGGCCGCGCCCAGCAGCGAGAGCCCCGCCGTCAGCAGCACCGTCCGGCGCGATCCCGTCCACTCCATGACGCCCGCCTCCTCGTCCGCTTGTCCGCGCTCGGCTCGCGCTTTCGAGGAGCGTTCCCCGCGGCGGGGCGCGCACGGCACGCGCCAGCCCGGAATTGTCCGGATGGGCGCCGCGGTGCATCCGCGACCGGGGACGGCGAAGACGGGTCGGAGCC
>NZ_LJGW01000195.1:13885-25442 GCF_001751255.1 Streptomyces nanshensis
ACGGCGAAGACGGGTCGGAGCCGGGATCGGGCCCGCGGGTCAGGGGGATCCGGCCTCGTGGGCCGGGGCGTCCCGTGGCGGGACGGCCACCGCGTGGGCCGCGCCGTCCCGGTCGCGGAGGCCCGGACTGAGCAGCAGGAAGGCGGCCAGCGCGGCGAGCACCGCCGCCCCGCAGACGAACGGCAGCGCCGCCCCCGCCTGGTAGAGCGCGGTCGCGGCCAGCGGCCCGAGCACGAGGGTGCACCCGTTGACGGAGGCGATCAGGCCCGCGGCGCCGCCCTGTTCGTCCGGGCCGACCCGCAGGCTCAGCCCCGAGTTGTAGCCCGGAATGGCCAGGCTGTGTCCGAGCCCGGAGAGGACGCACGCCGCGAAGAAGACCGGCAGGCTGTCCGCCGAGGCCATCACCGCGAACGCCACGGCCGTGACCGGAACTCCCGTACGCAGCAGGCGCACCGGCCGCCAGCCCAGGTACGGGATCACCAGCCCCTGCACCAGCAGCATCGGCAGCCCGCCCGCGAGCAGCACATAGCCGGACAGCTCCGCGGTCTCGCGCGCGCCCAGGCCCAGCCGGTCCTGGAGGAGGAAGCCGATGCTGCTCTGGAGCATGCTGACGGAGAGATAGATGCCGCCGCCCGCGAGGAGTAACGGCCGTACGCGCCCGTCGAACGGGCTCAGCCGGGGCGCCCTCCGGCCGTCCGGGGGCGCGGGGCGCCGGTCCCCCGGCAGCAGCGCCCACACCGCGAACGCGGGCAGCACCGCCAGTACGGGCGCCAGATAGAGCGCCGTGACCAGGCCGAAGTCGGCCAGCAGACCGCCCAGTCCGGGACCGAGGACGAGCGCGAGCCCGATCGCCGCCCCGATCCGTGCGAGGCCCTGCACACGCTGCCGCTCGTCGGGCGTCCCGTCCGCGACGTACGCCTGTGCGGCCACGGGCAGCGCGGCCAGCGAACCGCCGAAGAGCACTCCGCGCGTCAGCAGCATCAGCGCGAACGTGAGCAGCGCTCCCGTCAGGCCGAGCAGCCCGGCGTGCGCGGCGAGGGCGAAGGCCAGCAGTCCGGCCGCGGCCCCGAAGAGGGCGAGGATCAGCAGCGAGCGGCGTCCGTGTGTGTCGCTGCGGCGGCCCCACCACGGGCTGACGAGGGCGACGACGGCCGCCGACGCGCTCATCACGATCCCGAACTGGACCTCGCTGAAGCCGAGTTCGCGCGCCAGCGGCGGCAGCACCGGCGTGAGGATCTGCTGTCCGGTGTAGCCGCCGAAGACCGCGAGGCAGATCAGCGCGAGCCCGCGCCGCGACCCGGCCGCCCCGGGCGTTCCCCCCGCCCCTGGGCTCGCCCCGGCGGCCCGTCCGTCCCCCGCGGTCAACTGCCGTACCGCGCGCCGCCGTTGACCTGCACGATCTGGCCCGTCACATGCCCGGCGCCCGGCGAGCACAGCCAGTGCACGACGTCGGCGACGTCCTCCGGCGTGCCCACGCGCCCGTTGACGGTCTGCGCGGCGAGCTGTCCGCGGCGCTGCTCCGTCATCCGGTCCCCGAAGAAGCCGGTCGCCTCGATGTAGCCGGGCGCCACCGCGTTCACCGTCGCACCGTGCGGGCCGAGCCGCCCGGCCATGTCGTACACGTACGGGTGCAGTGCCGCCTTCGCCGCCGCGTACGAGCCCGTACCGGAGCCCCGGTAGGCCGCGATGGAGCTGAGCAGCACGACCCGGCGGCCCGGCTCTTGGAGCAGATCGGCGAGCGCCTCGGTCAGAAGGACGGCGGTGAGGACGTTGGACTCGAAGTTGGACCGCCACTGCCATGCGACGCCGTCCAGTCCGGAGGGCGCGTCCGCGCCGCTCGCGGCGTACTCGACGTTGCCGCCCGCGTTGTTGACGAGCACATCGACGCGGCCGAAGCGGGCGACGGCCTCCTCGCGCACCCGCCGCGCGTCCTCCGGGTCGGTCAAGTCGGCGGCGAGCGTGCGGACTTCGCCGGCACCACCGGCACCGGCATCCGCGTCCGCGTCGGCGGCGATCGTCTCCGCCGCCTCGCGCAGCACCTCCGCGCGGCGCCCGACGAGCAGCACACGGTCGCCGTCGGCGGCGAACCGGCGCGCGACGGCACGCCCGATGCCCGTACCGCCGCCGCTGACGATCACAGCCCTGTCCATCCGGCCTCCCGTTGCCGCTGCCGCTGTCGCTGCGCTCCGGGGGCCGTGCCCGTCCCCCGTCCCGCCGCAGCACATTACGCGGGGACGGTGCGCGGGCCATCGCGATTTTCCGCCTGCGGCCCGAACACACCGCCCACGGCGGACAGTTGGCGCTCAGCCGCCCTCGTACGCCCTGCGCAGCTCGGCGATGTCGAGCTTCTTCATCGAGAGCATGGCCTCCGTGGCCCGCCTGGCCTTCTCCTGGTCGGGGTCGGTCACCATGTCGGTCAGCTCGGTCGGTACGACCTGCCAGGAGACGCCGTACTTGTCCTTGACCCAGCCGCAGGCGACCTCCTGGCCGCCTTCCTCCGTGAGCCGGTCCCAGTAGTAGTCGACCTCGTCCTGGTCGGCGCAGTCGATCTGGAAGGAGATCGCCTCGCTGAAGGTGAACTCCGGGCCGCCGTTGAGGCCGACGAACCGCTGGCCGTTGATCTCGAACTCGACGGTCACGACGGTGCCCGCGGGCCCCGGACCGGCCTCGGTGTAACGCGTGACCCTGCCGAGCCTGGAGTTCTTGAAGACGGACGTGTAGTACTGCGCGGCCTCCTCGGCCTGCCCGTCGAACCAGAGACAGGTGGTGAATCCGTCGGCTGTCATCGGTGCCTCCCGGGGTTGAATGCCTGTGCCCCTACCGACCGGCGGCGGACCCGTAACTCATCGCCCGCGCACGGGGTGTTCCGGCTTCCCGGCGGCGGGCCGCGTCGTGCCGCTCATGACCGCCGGGCCGGAGGACGAGGCCGACGGGCGTGGTGAGTCCGGTGAACGGGACGGTGGTCTGACGCCCGCCGCGTACGGGGACCCGTACGACCCGGTCGTTGCCGAAGTCCGCGACGTACAGGTGCTTCCGCGCCTCGTCGAGCGCCAGGCCCGAGGGGCTCGACAGCCCGTCGGTGCGTACGGTCCGCTGTGCGCCGCCGCCCGCGCCCACGGGGACGCGCACCACGCGGTCGTTGCCGGAGTCGGAGACGTAGAGCCGCTGGGCGCGGGCGTCCAGGGCCAGGCCCGTCGGCTGGGACAGCCCCGAGGTCCGCACGGTCCGCTGCCCGCCGCCGCTGCCGCCCACGGGCACCCGTACCACGCGGTCGTTGACGAAGTCGGCGACGTACAGCCGCTTGCGGGTCTCGTCGAGCGCCAGCCCCTCGGGGTGGAGAAGGCCCCGCGTCGGCACCGTGGTCTGCTGCCCGTCCGCGGAGACCTTCACCACGCGGTCGTTGAAGCTGTCCGCGATATAGAGGTCACCGGCCCTGCTCAGGGCGAGCCCGAGCGGACGTTGCAGGTCCTGCGTCGGCACGGTCGTCTGCCGCCCGTCCGCGGAGACCTTCACGATCCTGTTGTCTCCGGTGTCGGCCACGTACAGCGCGCGGGAGCGGTCGAGCGCGAGATAGGTGGGACGCGTCAGATCCGTCGTCGGCACGGTCGCCTGCGGTCCCCTCGGCAGGCGCCGCTCAAGGACGTCGTTGCCCGCGTAGTCGGCGACGTACAGGGACGCGTGGCGCGCTCCGGCGCCCTCGGTACCGGTACGGGGCGAGGGCACCGCGGGGGACGGACGGGTCTCGGCGGAGGCGAGCCCGGCGGTGCCCGGTGCGCCCAGTACGAGGAGCACCGCCAGCAGGACGGCACCGCGCACCCGGCGCCACGGACGGCGCCCTCGCGCGGGCGTCCGCGCGGAGTCCGGGGAGGACGGACCGGCGTGAAGTCCCGGGGAACGGCCCGGAGTTGAGAAGCGGTTCATCGACACCCACCTGTTCTGGGCCGCGGCCTGCGCCGGGGCCCCGCGAGAGACGGCCAGCGCCCCGGCGTCGCGGCAGCGGACGAGGGGAGCGCCGTCGGAGGACGACGGCCCGTCACACAGGGGGCGTTCCGGTCACGGCCGGGGCGCGGGGCGGAGCGGGTCCGTCAGGGGCGACACTAGGAAGCCGCCGGTGCACTACGGGGACACCACGCCAGTCCGCGCCGCCCGCCACCCGAAGGACGTCCGCGGGTGGACAGGCGCGCGATGACGCGTAATCTGTATACCGACTGTATGCAGGATGACCAGGGCGGACGTCGGTACGGCAGGCGCTCCCGGGCGGTCCCCGGCCGGGACCGCTCACGGTGCCCCGCACCGCCGACGCCGGCGGGAGGCTGGCTGTGAAATCCGGACGCGAGAAGGCGTACACGTTCCTCAAGGAGGAGGTCCTCACCGACCCCGCCATGCAGGGCGAGTTCCTCTCCGAGCAGATGATCGCCGACCGCGTCGGCATCTCCCGTACGCCGATCCGCGAGGCGCTGCTGCTGCTCGCCGCCGAGGAGCTGGTCAGTCTCGTGCCCAAGCGCGGCGCCTACATCGCACCGCTCTCCGGCCGTGAGATCGGCGAACTGATGGAGATGCGCGCCCTGTTGGAGCGCTACGCCGCCCGCCGCACGGTCGAGGCCGGCACCGCGCCCGTCGCCGAGATGGACGGGATCCTCCAGGAGCAGGAGAAGCTGCGCGGCGGCGAGAAGGCCAAGGAGTTCATCGAGGCCGACCACCGCTTCCACTCCGCGCTGATCGACGCCGCGGGCAACCGGCTGATGACGAAGCAGTACGAGGCGCTGCGCAGCCGCCAGGTCCGCGCCGGCGTCACCGCGCTCTACCGTTCCGCCGGGCGGCAGGACGAGGTCTGCGCCGAGCACCGGCACATCGTCACGGCGCTGGCCGCCGAGCGCGCGGACCTCGCCTGCGCCGCGATCGACGAGCACATCGCGGCGACCCGGCGGGTGCTCGCCGAGGGCTGAGCCGGTGCCGTGCCGGGCCGCCCCGTACGAGCCGCCCGGCACGGGCACCGGCGCCGGCACTCCGCGTCAGAGCCTGCGGTTGTCCAGGACCGCCACCGCCCGGCGTACCTTCGCGACCTCCTCGGTGTCCACGTCCGCCACGATCAACTCGGGCGCCGCACCGGCCTCTTCGCGTACCCGCCCGTCCGGGCCGACGAGCACGCTGTGCCCGATGCCCGTGGGCGCCTTCGTCGGCTGCCCGATGTCCGGGTCCGGGCCGGGAGGCGCCTGGCCGACCGCCGCCACCCAGAGCGTGGCGTCCAGCGCGCGCGCCCGGGTCAGCAGCGTCCAGTGGTCGAGCTTCGCGGGCCCGGCGCCCCAGGACGCGGGCAGTACGGACAGCACGGCGCCCTTGTCGGCGTGCGCACGGAACAGTTCGGGGAAGCGGACGTCGTAGCAGGTGGCCAGACCGACGCGGACGCCGTCGACGTCGACCGTGACGACCTCCCCGCCCGGCGCCACGGTGTCCGACTCCGCGAAGCCGAAGGCGTCGTAGAGGTGGATCTTGTCGTACGCCGCCTCCACGTCCGGGCCCGTCGCCAGCAGGGTGTTGCTGACGCGGCCGTCGGAGGACGGCGTGAACATCCCCGCCACGACGGTGAGTTCGCGGCGGCGCGCGATCTCCCGCACGCCCTCGGCCCACGGCCCGTCCAGGGGCTGCGCGACCGGCTTCAGCGGGATGCCGAAGCGGGCCATCGCGGCCTCGGGGAAGACCGCGAGCCGTGCGCCCTCGTCCGCCGCGCGGGCGGCCAGGCCGTCGATGGCGCGCAGGTTCTCCTCGGGGTCCGTGCCGGCGGTGAACTGGCACAGCGCCGTGCGGAGCGTCGTCACTGCCTGTCTCCTTCTCGCGAGTGGGTGGCCGCCGGTGCCGGTGGCACCGGTCGGGCCGAGCGGGCGAACGAGCCTGCCGTCAGGGCGACTTCACGGCGTACGACGAGGAGTCCGCGCCGCCCGCGTGACCGCCGCGGCGGCCGTCGGCGAGCAGTTCGGTGTACTCCTCGTCCTCCGCGTGGTCCGCGTCCCGTCCCAGCAGCACACCCGTCACCGTAAGCACGGCGGTGAGCACGATGTACCCCGCGAGCGGCAGCCAGGTGCCGAACTCACCGAGCAGCGCGGTGAAGATCAGCGGGGCGACGGCTCCGCCGATCACCCCGGCCAGCGTGTACGCGAGCGACGAGCCGGTGTAGCGCAGCCTCGGGCTGAACTGCTCGGCCACGAAGGCGGCTTGGGGACCGTAGAGCATCGAGTGGATGACGAGCGCGCCGATGACGCCCAGCACGATCAGCAGCCACGAACGGCTCTCGGCGAGCGGGAAGAAGACGAACGGCCAGACGCCGGCGGCCACCGCGGCCCACAGATACAGCCGCCGCCGGTTCCAGCGGTCGGAGAGGGCGCCGGCGAGCGGTATGAGGAAGATCTGCAAGCCGGATCCGACGAGCACGGCCGTCAGCGCCTCTCCGCGCGGCATGCCCAACTCCTCGGTCACGTACGTCAGAACGAAGACGGTGAACATCGCGTACAGCACGTCCGGTGCGACGCGGGAGAGGATCGCGGCGACCAGCGGCCTGCGCTGCTGCGCGAACACCTCGCGCACGGGGGCCTCGGGACGTTCGCCGCCCGCCTCGACGGCCTTGAAGACCGGGGTCTCCTCCAGGTGCGTACGGATCCAGAGCCCGAAGGCGACCAGAACGCCGGAGAGCAGGAACGCGATGCGCCAGCCGAAGGAGAGGAACTGCTCCTCGCTGAGCATCGCGCCGAGCGCGGCCAGCGCGCCGTTCGCCATGAGGTTGCCGACGGGCGGCCCGACCTGCGCCGCGGACGCCCAGAACCCGCGCTGCCTGGTATCGCCGAACTCGCTGGTCAGCAGCACGGCGCCGCCCCACTCGCCGCCCACGCCGACGCCCTGCGCGAAGCGCAGCAGGACGAGCAGCACGGGGGCCACGGGACCCGCGACCGCGTGCGTGGGGAGACAGCCGATCAGGAACGTGGCGACGCCGACGAGCACGAGCGTCGCGACGAGGACGCGCTTACGGCCGATGACATCGCCGAGGCGTCCGAAGACGAAGCCGCCGAGGGGACGCGAGACATAGCCGACCGCGTAGGTGGAGAAGGCGAGCAGGGTGCCGGTCAGGGGATCGCCGGAAGGGAAGAAGAGCTTGCCGAAGACGAGGGCGGACGCCGCGGAGTAGACGGCGAAGTCGTACCACTCCAGCGAGGTGCCGGTGAGGCTCGCGGTGAAGGCCTTCACCAGGTCCTTGCGGTGGGCGGGGCTCGCGCCGCCGGTGCCGCCCGTGCCCGGGCCGGTGCCGGAGCCGCCGGTGCCGGAGCCGCCGGTGCCGTTGCCGGCGTCGGTGCCGTCGCCGCCCGGATCGCCCGGGCCGCGCTGCGGGCGGGGTTCCTCCGCTGCCGCCTGGTGCGACGTGTTGTGGTCCACGGGGTTCCTCACGGTGGGGTCGCTTTTGGTACGGGGGCATACTTGCTGTATACAGCTCGTATGCGCAACCCTCGGTGCGCGGAATTTACCCCGGCGGAACACGGGGAACCGGAAGCCCTACCTGGAGGAAACCCATGACCGGCCTCGCCTTCACGCTCCCCGACGGCA
Organism: Streptomyces nanshensis; assembly: GCF_001751255.1. Taxonomy (GTDB): domain Bacteria; phylum Actinomycetota; class Actinomycetes; order Streptomycetales; family Streptomycetaceae; genus Streptomyces; species Streptomyces nanshensis_A. The sequence goes on from NZ_LJGW01000195.1 coordinate 21,473, forward strand.
CCCGGCGCACCGCGACCGTGCGGCGCCTGCTCAACGCCGGGTACGCGGGCCGCAGGCAGGAGGATGTGGCCGCGCACGTCGCGGAGTTGGCGGAGCTGGGCGTGCCCGCGCCGTCCACGACACCGGCGCTCTACCCCGTCTCGCCCTACCTCGCGCAGCAGACCGGGACCGTCCACGCGCAGCACGGCAAGACCTCCGGCGAGGCCGAGTGGGCGCTCGTCGTCGACGACACCGGGGACGTGCTGCTGACCGCCGCGTGCGACCACACCGACCGCGAGCTGGAGACGTACGGCGTGGCCTGGAGCAAGAACGCCGCCCCGGACGTGCTCGCCACGAGCGCCTGGCGGCTCGACGACGTCGCCGAGCGGCTCGACGCGCTCACACTGCGGGCCTGGGTCGGCGACGGCGGCGGTGACGGTGACGACCGTGCGGGCGGCGGCGAGGAGCGGCTGATCCAGGACGGCACCTGCGCCGAACTGCTCGCCCCGGCGCACTGGATCGACGTGCTGCGCGAGCGGGGCGAACTGGAGCCCGGCACCGTGCTGATCTCCGGGACGATCCCGATGCTGCCGGGCGTCGACCAGTTCGCCGGGCACTGGCGCGTACGGATCGGCGACCCCGCGACGGGACGGGAGATCGAGCTCGCCTACCGCGTGGTGCCGATGCCGGAGCCCATCGGCTGAACTGCCGGGACGACTTCGTCGCGCGTGCCTTCCCCGCGGTGCGCTCGGCCGTCAACGGCCGTACGGCGACGGTGAGTTGACGCCGCGTCGGCGCGCACCCGGCCCCGTACATCCGCAGACGCCTCGCCCCTCACCACCGCACCCGGCGGACCCGCCCGGTGCGGTGGTCTCGTGTGTGCCCGGTGGGGTGTGCGCCGGTGCCCTTCGCGTACAGCGCGTATACCGCCGGCGGCCGGCTTCGCGCATACGACGCTACGAACCCCTTGAAGGATCGTTCAACGATCCTCTACGTTGTCCCGGACATCGGCCCGGCATCGCCCCGCGGCCCGCCTGCCCGCAGCACCGGCGGCGTCCTCACCCTCTGCGAGGTGCACATGAACAGCAGTCCCGTACCGAGTGCCCCGAAGGACGGCGGCCCCGGCACCGATCCCGGCTCCGGCACCGGCTCCGGCCGGTCCCCCGCCCCGTCCGGTGACGGCGCCGACGGCCCCTTCGCCTGGTTCCGCGAGCTGGGCGCCCCCGGACGGCGCGCGTTCGCGGGGTCGTTCGGCGGCTACGCCCTCGACTCCTACGACTTCTTCACGCTGCCGCTCGGCATGGTCGCCATCGGCGCGTACTTCAGCCTCGACACGGGCCAGACCGGGCTGCTCACCACGGTCACGCTCGTCGTCTCCGCCGTCGGCGGCGCCCTCGCGGGCATCCTGGCCGACCGGATCGGACGCGTCCGGACGCTGATCCTCACCGTCGTCATGTACGCCGTCTTCACGCTGCTCTGCGGCTTCGCCCCCAACTACGAGACCCTGCTGGTCTTCCGCGGTCTCCAGGGGCTGGGCTTCGGCGGCGAGTGGGCGGTCGGCGCGATCCTCGTCGCCGAGTACGCCTCGGCGAAGAACCGCGGGCGCACCCTCGGGGTCATCCAGAGTTCGTGGGCCGTCGGCTGGGGACTGGCCGTCGTCGTCTACACCGCCGTCTTCCAGCTCTTCGACGAGACGGTCGCCTGGCGTGTGCTGTTCTGGACGGGCGCCCTGCCCGCCCTGCTCATCCTGTACGTACGGCGCAACGTCGAGGACGCGCCGCAGGCCGCCGAGCAGCGCAGGAGCAGCCGCGACAAGGGGTCGTTCTCGGCGATCTTCGCCCCGGAGCTGCGGCGCACCACGCTCTTCGGCGTTCTGCTCTCCACCGGTGTGCAGGGCGGCTACTACACGCTCGCGACGTGGGTGCCCAGCTATCTGAAGACCGACCGCGGACTGACGGTCGTGGGCACCGGCGGCTTCCTGACGTTCCTCATCAGCGGCGCCTTCATCGGCTACCTCACGGGCGGCTACCTCACCGACAAGCTCGGCAGGAAGCGCAACGTCGCCGTGTTCGCGGTGCTCTCCGCGCTCTCCGTCGTCGCGTACACGAATGTGCCGACCGGCTCCAACACCCTTGTGCTGCTGCTCGGTTTCCCGCTGGGCTTCTGCATGTCGGCGATCTTCAGCGGGTTCGGCTCGTTCCTGAGCGAGCTGTATCCGACGGCCGTACGCGGTACGGGCCAGGGCTTCGTCTACAACACCGGGCGGGCCGTCGGCGCGTTCTTCCCCACGCTCGTCGGCTTCCTCGCCAATAGCTGGGGCGTGAGCGGTGCCCTCGTCTTCGGCGCCGCCGGTTACGGGCTCGCGATCATCGCGCTGTTCGGGCTGCCGGAGACACGGGGCCGGACGCTGGTCTGAGCGCCGGCCGCGGCGAGCGGCCGGACCATCGACTCGACCCACTCCCTCCGTCACGTCCGACCTGCGACGAAAGGCCGATGCCATGAACAGCCCGCCCCGCGGCGCCGGTTGGGCCGGAACCGCGGATCCCGCCGGGAGCCCCGCGAGCGCCGCCGCGGCACGGGCCGCCGTCCGCGCCGGCGACCGCGCCCCCACCGCGGGCGTCGCCCCCGGCAGCACCCAGGCCAACCTCATCTCCGTACCGCGCGACTGGGCCTACGACGTGCTGCTCTTCTGCCAGCGCAACCCCAAGCCGTGCCCCGTCCTCGACGTCACCGACGCCGGCGCCGTCTCCACGGTGCTCGCCCCGGACGCCGACCTGCGCACCGATCTGCCCGCCTACCGCGTCTGGGAGCACGGCGAACTGGCCGACGAGCCCTCCGAGGTGACGTCCCTGTGGCGGAAGGACCTCGTCACCTTCCTCATCGGATGCAGCTTCACCTTCGAGTGGGCGCTCGCCGGTGCCGGCGTCCCGCTGCGCCACATCGAACAGAGCCGCAACGTCGCCATGTACGTCACGGACGTCCCCTGCCGTCCGGCGGGCGGGATGCACGGGCCGATGGTCGTCTCGATGCGGCCCGTACCGGAGGAGTCGGTGGAGACGGCGGTACGGGTGACGGGCCGTATGCCCGCCGTCCACGGCGCCCCCGTGCACACCGGCGACCCCGCCCGCATCGGCATACGGAACCTCGACGAGCCCGACTTCGGCGACCCCACCGAGCTGCGGCCCGGCGACGTCCCCGTCTTCTGGGCGTGCGGCGTGACCCCGCAGGCCGCGGTGGTCTCCTCCCGTCCGCCCTTCGCGATCACCCACTCCCCGGGCCGGATGTTCATCACGGACGTACGGGACGAGGAGTACGCGGTGCCGTGAGGCGCAGCCGTCCACCGGGGAGAGTGGGACGTTCAGGGGTCTGGACAGCGCGGTGACCGTCGTGGCGGTCTGAGGCCGAGCCGGTACGGGCCCCGGACCCGGCGCTTCCGACATCGCGAGAAAGGCACCCCGGCCATGGACACCCGCCCGCCCCTCCCCCCGTTCACCCTGGAGACCGCACGTCAGAAGGTGCAGGCCGCCGAGGACGCGTGGAACACGCGCGATCCGCGCAAGGTCTCGCTCGCCTACACCGTGGACTCGGTCTGGCGTAACCGCGACGTCTTCGTCACCGGGCGCGCGGAGATCGTGGACCTGCTGACGAGGAAGTGGCAGCGCGAGCTGGAGTACGCGCTGCGCAAGGATCTGTGGACCTTCGAGGGCAACCGGATCGCCGTGCGCTTCCAGTACGAGTGCCATGACGCCGAGGGCCAGTGGTGGCGCTCGTACGGCAACGAGCTGTGGGAGTTCGACGCACGGGGTCTGATGTCGCGCCGCGAGGCGAGCATCAACGACGTGCGCATCGCCGAGAGCGACCGCCGCATCTTCGGGCCGCGGCCCGAGTCGCAGCGCGGGGCGGGGATTCCGCTGCGCTGAGCGGACGGAACGGAACGGAGCCGAGCCGAGCACAGACCGGGCCCGTCGGCGGGGAATGCGCCCCGCCGACG
>NZ_LJGW01000172.1 GCF_001751255.1 Streptomyces nanshensis
CAGCGCGTCGGCGAGCTCGGCGGCGTCGCCCGCCGTGGCATGCGCGGAGCAGATCAGCAGCCCCGGCACACCCTGCGGCGCCGGCGGCGTCGAGGGCGGGGCTTGCTGGTGTCCGGCCAGGAGGACTTCCCCGATGGCGCCGGCCGCGGCGCGGACGCTCGGCAGGCAGCGCAGCCGGGCGTGGGGCACCAGCCGCGGCAGATCCTCCCCGAGCCCGACCGTGAGGATCTCCAGCCCCTGGCAGGTGGGGGAGGTCGCGGCTTCCAACGCGACCGCCCGCGCGATCGACCGTGCCTGCTCTCCGTCCCCGTGCAGCAGCAGCGCCCGCAGCCGGTGCAGCTCGGCCAGCAGATGGTCGCCCTCCGGGCCGGAGCCGAGGGTGACCAGCCCCGGGTACGGGACGGCCAGGCGGGCCGCCGGCTCCTCCTCCAGGAGCGCGGCGGACGGCGGCAGGCTCCACCAGCCCTCCGGAGCCCACTCGGTGAACGGGTACGGACCGGGCCCGGACGCGTCCGGCAGGATCTGCACGGTGTGGGCGGTCACCCGCGCCCCGCGCAGCACCGGAAGCCGCTGCCGCTGCTGCACGCAGTGCCCGGCCAGGGTCCGCAGCGCCCGGTCCAGAAGCCGGACACTGCCCACCCGGCGCCCGCCACCGGCTTGCCCGGATTCGGGCACAGCACGCGGCGACTGCTGCTCGATCTGCGGGCGGGCCTCGACGGCCGGCCGCGGCAGCCGCTGATCCGCCGCGGCATGCGCAGAGGTGCGAGCGCGGCGCCGGGCGAGGAGCTTCCGCAGCCCGCCCCGTACACGCGCGCCGCCGGACTCTGCGTCCGGGCCGGCCTGTACGGGCGCGGGATAGTTGATCTGCTGCGCCAGCCGTTCGGCGACCGACCGGGCCGCCTTCACCAACTCGCCGCGCTCAAGACCGCCCTCGCGGCCCGAAGCAAGGCTCAGAGCCTGCCGCGGCACATACGGCAGCGTCCCCACCAGCGGAACCCGCAGACCGGCCCGCTCCAGCACGCCCATCACCTGCTCCGCCCGGTGCTGCTCCTCGATGAGCACCAAGCCCAGGCCCTGCGCCCCGAACCGGTCTGCCAGCGCCCGCAGTTGCACGGTGGCCGCCCGCATCGAAGGGATCGTCGTACGGGCGACGAGCACCACCGCATCCGCCCGCTGCGCCAGCAACGCACCCGGCCCGGCAGCGGCGCTGCGGCCCACATCGACGAGCACGTCGTGCCCGTGCGCGCCGATTCCCGCGAACTCGCCGGCCAGGACCTTCCACACGCGGGCGAACTGGGCGGCCTCCACCGGAGGATCGGTGAACCCGGGCAGCAGCGCCCGACGACCGTACGGGCCGCGGCCGGGCGCACTGGCCCCGTCGGTGAAGACCAACTGCCGCCAGAACGCCTCGTGCAGCGCGTGCGCGCCGCGCCGCCCCGGCACCGCCAGATGGCCCAGGCCCCGCGGGGGCCCGTCAGGCTCGATGGGGGCGGGCGGGAGGAGGGAGATGCCGTCCGGGTCGCACTCCGCGCCGATCAAGGTGCGCTGCGCCGACAGCGGCCACGCCGCGTGCAGCGCGAGCATCGTCGTCGTCGCTCCGGGCGCGCCCGGGCAGCCGGCCAGTACCAGGACGGCCATCATCTGCCCCAGGAGCGCCGCAGCGCCCGCCTGCTGGCCGGCCGGTCCCGGTGGCAGCGGCGGCTGATGTGGTGCACGGTCACGATTCCCCCACGTTCGTTCAGTCGTTCGCGCTCACGGGCCGGTCGGCGGCTCGCCAGGCTCCGGCCCCGGCTCCGGCTCTGTCGGGAGCGTCCGGGCCGGGCCATCGCCCACGTGCTGGCCGGCCCGGACGCTGTGGGAGAGCTCCGGGCCGTCCTCCGGGCTCTCCACCGGCCGCCGCGGCGCGCTCACTTCCGCGGCGGGGCTGGGGGACAGGGCGGCAGCGAACGCGGCCACGCGCCGGGCGGCTTCGTCGGCGCCGTCGGCGTCCGGCCGCTCCAGCAGCGGTTCGAGGACCGTGCTGCCGGCGACGACGAGTTCGGCCAGCGGTGCGACCATCGCGGCCCGTTCGGGAGTGGACAGGCCGATTCCGCAGGCCAGCGTGTCCGCACCGGCGGCCCGCACGCGCGTGCAGAACCGGCGCAGATCCGGCAGGACGAGGTCGCCGCGGTAGCCGGAGACGGCATCCGCCGCCGGTACGTACGCGAAGCCGCTCGCCGTCTGGGCGACTTGAGCCAGCCGCAGGTCGCTGGCGCGCCGCGCGGCGAACTGCGGCGTGAGCAGTCCGTAGCAGCGGGCGGCGGCCTGCAGCGATTCGGCTTCGTCGCCTGGCAGGTCCGGGATCATCATCCCGGCGGCCCCGGCCCGGGCGAGGTCCTGCACGAACCGCTCCGGCCCGTACAGCAGCACCGACGCGTAGTACGACAGCACCACGACCGGCGCCTCCTGCGCGACGCCGCGGACCGCCGTCATCACCTCCAGCAGGTCGGTGCCCTGCCGGAGTGCATGCCGGTAGGCCCGGGAGATGACCGGCCCGTCCAGCATCGGCCGCCTGTCGGGGACCCCCAGCTCGATCACCTCCGCACCGGCGGAGACGGCCTGCCGCGCCAGCGCCACGCAGCCGCCCAGGTCCGGGAACCCGGCCGGAACGAACGCGGCCAGCGCCGTCGTGCCCTGCTGCCGCTGCTGCTCCAGCACCTCCGTCAACGCACGGGCGGACGCGGTCAGCGCCATGATCTCCTCACTCTCCACTCGCCTCGTCAGCTCCCTGCTCCGCCCGCACCCCGCTACGGGGCCCCGCCGCCGGGCGGCCGCGCATGCCGGTGGCCGGGGCGGCCGCGGAGACAGGACGCGGCGTTCCCGGCTGGAGGGCCCCCGGGGGGAATCGGGGGCCCT
>NZ_LJGW01000167.1:0-228 GCF_001751255.1 Streptomyces nanshensis
CGGTACGGGCGAGGCCCCGCGCTCCCGCACCCCGCGCACGCCGGTGCGCGCACCGGCACCGGCACCCGCACGCGCACGGCGGACGCGGGCCAACTCGCCCTGGACCAGGGCCAGTACGTCGGTCAGTCCCAGCCCCAGCGCCTCGGCCGCCGCGGCGAGGACCTCCGACGAGGCTTCTTTGCGTCCGCGTTCGACCTCGGAGAGGTAGGGCATCGAGATACGGGCCGC
>NZ_LJGW01000167.1:242-5223 GCF_001751255.1 Streptomyces nanshensis
TCGGCCACGTCCTTGAGGGTGCGCTGCTGTGCGCGGCGCTCGCCCCGCAGGACCCCGCCCATGACGTGCCGCCACAGCGGCTCCCTCCCCGGCGCCCCCGGTGGGGGCGGGGCCGGAGCCGGGGCCGGGCGCAGCTCCAGGACGCGGGCTCGGTCGGACGCATGGGTGCTCACCACTTCAGATTAGAAGCGCGACGCCGTACGGGAAGGGCGACGGCGTCCGTTCCGCCACCGGCGAAAAGCGCCGACCCACCCGTACCCCGGTCCGGCTCCCCGTGGCACCGGCTCCCCGTGGCGACGCCCGCCCCGGAAATTGCGTGGCGTACGGCACCCCCGCCCCGGATGCTCGACCGCATGACGAACACCGCGGAACCGACCCCCCGAGACGAACGCCACCCCGCACACAGCGACAGCCACAGAGACAGCGACGACCACGAGGATGTCCGCGAGAACTTCCCCGAGCGCCGCTTCGCGTGGTCGGACATGTTCGTACACCCGGACGACGACCCCCGCTCCCAGGGCGGCTGCGAGGACGAACCGGCCACCCTCACCGCCTACTTGGCCGACCAGCGCCGCACTCTGGAGATGAAGTGCTCCGGTCTGGGCCCCGAGGCGCTGGCCCGGCGCTCCGTACCGCCGTCCAACATGTCGCTGCTCGGTCTGGTGCGCCACATGGCCGGAGTCGAACACGCCTGGTTCCGGCGGGTGTTGGCCGGGCAGGACGTGCCGCGCCTCTACCGCACCGAGAACGACCGCGACCGTGACTTCGACGGCGCACTGCCGGACCCGGAGGTCGTCTCCGAGGCATGGGAGACCTGGCGCGGAGAGGTGGCCTTCGCGGAGCGCTTCGTACGGGAGGCCCCCGATCTCGACGTGAGGGGCACCATCCGCGGTGAACAGATCTCCCTGCGGGAGGTGTTGGTGCACATGATCGAGGAGTACGCGCGCCACAACGGCCACGCCGACCTTCTGCGCGAACGCATCGACGGACGCGTGGGCCAGTAGCGCCCCGAACTGCCCGTCCGCCGCATGGAGTTACGGGAGGACCGCCGTCGGAAGAGTGACGGCGGACCTGCGGGTACCCGCCCCGTACGAACCCGGTCGTGCAGCCGGTCGTGTGGCCGCCGTCCGGTCGTCCGCCCGTCCGGCCGATCACGCCGGCCCGAACGCGAACAGCCGGTGCGCGACGGCACGTTGAGAACGGACGGCGCGTGGAGAACGCGCGTGGAGAACGGAGGACGATGACGCTTCAGCACCCTGCCGAGCGCGGCGGCGACGAGCGCGGCCGCTTCGAACGTCTCGCCGAGACGGCCTCGAACGTCACCGGGTCACCGGTCTTCTACGTCTTCTGCGTGCTGCTGATCGCGGCGTTCGTCGCCGTCCACGCGGTGGCGGTGCCGGTGGCCTGGATGATCTTCGTGGGCGACATGATGGCGGCGGTGAGCCTGCTGCTGCTGGCGCTGCTCAAGAACACCGAACGCCGCGCGGAGCACGCCCTCCAGCGCAAACTGGACGCGATCGCGGCGGTGTTGCTCGAACAGCACGAAGGCGGATCGCACAGCGCGCACGAGAATCTGCGCGCCGCGATCCGCATGGACGAGGACGTCTGATCCGGTACGGGAGGCGACGGAGACGGCCGACGGCACCGGTGGATCCGATGCCGTCCGCCGTGAAACGGGCCTCGGCCTGCGCACCCGATCAGGACGTGGATCAGGACGCCGACAGGACGGCCGCTCGCCGCGTTCCGTTCTCAGGACCCGCGGCCTCGGCCGCGGGTCCCACTCCCTCGCATTCCGTGCACGGCCTGGTCAGGGCCGCGTCGTGTCCCCGTGACGGAGTCCCCGGAGGGAAACGTCAGCCGGCCGCGTCGATCATCTCGCGGGCCTTGCCCTCGCTCTCGTCGTAGCGGTCGGGGAAGGCGGAGCGCTGCACGCTCTGCGCGAGCTGACCGGCGGTCATGCTCGGGTCGTTCGCGTCGTTGGGGATGGCCTGGTCGAGGAACGCGTTGGTGGCGTAGACCGGGTCGAGGATCTGCTCGGGCGTGCCCCAGCCGGCGCTGGGACGCTGCTGGAAGACGCCGAGCGAGTCGCGGTCGCCACAGTTGAGGTTGTTCATGTGGGACTCGACCCAGCCGGCCTCGAAGGCGGCGAGCATCACCTTGTCGTTGACACCGCGCTGGGTCGCGACGTCGTGCACCGTGTTGATGATCGCGGGGTCGTAGTCCCCCGGGACGGCGCACTTCGTGTCGAGGATCTCCGCGTTGGCACGGTTGTCCTTGCCGTCGCTCTCGCCGGCGCTGGCCTGCACCGCCAGACCGCCCGCGACGAGCACGCCGGCGGCCAGGGCCGTGGCGCTGCGGATGACCGTCTTCCGTCTGATCTTGGTGGTAAAGCTCATTGGGACTTTCCCTTCCAGGTGGGGGACAGAGACGCGCGTAGATACACGTCCCTGCTGGCACGGAACCCCGTAACTCCCAACCACTCACCCGGCGTTGGGGCTGCCTGTGGGCAGTGAGAGCAATCGATTTCGTTGCGGGACGGTACAAGTCTGACCGTGGCACGTCAACGAACCCTGGTTTTCCCACACCAGGCACAGAGCACAGATCGGCAAATGGCAGCAGGAAGCGGAAAATCAGTCGTCAATGGACCACTGTCCCGGCACGGAAATCGCAGGTCGCTGACGACGATCTTCACGAAAACGATTTCAGTCCTTGCCACACACCGGCCCCACCGTAAACACCCGCCCCCTCGACGGAGCCCGGTTCGTGACACCTGTCATTTGTGTAGTTGTACTAACCATCGATATGTTTTCCCTTGTGGCCTACACGGACTTCTCCCGCGCAGCGCCGCCCAGTCGAAGCCGGATCCCCCGAGAACAGCCACGCACCGAACCGAAGGGACGCCCCTGACATGAACGGGCCGGAGACCACGACGCCCGAGGCGCCCACCGGACCGGAGGCCGGCGCCGGCAGCACCGGCTCCGCCTCGTCGTCCGACGCACCGCACACCTCCGCACCGCAGCACACCCCGCACGCCCGCAAGGAGAGCCCCTTCCGTCAGCCGAAGGCGGTCTGGGCGGTCGCCTTCGCGTGCGTCATCTCCTTCATGGGCATCGGGCTCGTCGACCCGATCCTCCCCGCGCTCTCCAGCCAGCTCGACGCCACCCCGAGCCAGGTCACGCTGCTCTTCACCAGCTATCTGGTGGTCACGGCCGTCGCCATGCTCGTCACCGGCTGGGTCTCCAGCCGGCTCGGGCCCAAGCGGACGCTGGTCTTCGGCCTCGTGCTCATCGTCGTCTTCTCCGCGCTCGCGGGCACCACCGGAAGCATCGACGGCATCATCGGCTTCCGTGCCGGATGGGGCCTGGGGAACGCCCTGTTCATCGCGACGTCCCTCGCCGTCATCGTCGGCTCCGCCAGCGGCGGCTTCGCGGGCGCGATCGTGCTGTACGAGACGGCGCTCGGCGTCGGCATCGCCACCGGGCCGCTGCTCGGCGGGCTGCTCGGACATGTGAGCTGGCGCGGGCCGTTCTTCGGCGTCGCCGTTCTGATGGCCGTCGCACTGGTCGCCACCGTGATACTGCTGCCGCCCTCGAAGGCCGCCGAGCGTCCCGAGTCGCTCGTCGAACCCCTCGCCGCGCTGCGCCACCGCGCGCTCGCGACCACCAGCGTCACCGGGCTCCTGTACAACTGGGGCTTCTTCACGATGCTCGGCTACGCACCGTTCCTGATGCACCTCTCCGCGATCGAACTGGGCTGGGTCTTCTTCGCATGGGGCCTGCTCGTCGCGATCTTCGCGGTCTTCGGTGCGCCCGCGCTGCGCGGCTGGTTCGGCACCCCGCGCACCCTCTACGGCAATCTGCTCTTCATGGCCGCCGACCTGCTCGTGATCGGGCTCTTCCCGGACGAGCGCTGGGCCGTGATCGGGGCGGTGATCGTCGCCGGTGCCTTCATCGGCGTCAACAACACCCTCGTGACGACCGCGGTGATGAGCATCGCGCCGGTGCCGCGTCCGGTCGCCTCCGCGACGTACGGCTTCGTCCGCTTCATCGGCGGCGGCCTCGCACCCTTCGCCGCGGGCAAGCTCGTCGAGCACTACAACGCGCACGTGCCGTTCATCCTCGGCGCCGTGAGCGTCACCGCGGGGGCCGTTCTGCTCTCGACGGTGCACCGCGCGCTCGACGAGGCGGACCGCACCGCCTGACCCTGCCCGGGCCCGCCTGCCCGAGCCCGCCTGCCCGCCTTCCCGTACGGCGCCCCCGCATAGGGGGCGCGGCGTTGGGGACCCGCCCCGTGAGAGCGAGGAACCCCGTAACGCCGTGCGCGGCACGCAGAGAACGTGCGCGGCACGGAAGGAAGTGGCCAGCATGCGCATCGCCTTTCTCATGGCCCCCGAGGGGGTCGAGCAGGTCGAGCTGACGGAACCGTGGAAGGCCGTGAAGGACGCCGGGCACACGCCGCGTCTGGTCTCCACGACGGCGGGCCGTATCCAGGCGTTCGACCACCTCGACAAGGCCGACACCTTCCAGGTGGACCAGACCGTGGACGAGGCGGCGGCCGAGGAGTACGACGCCCTGCTGCTGCCCGGCGGTGTGGCGAATCCGGACGCGCTGCGGCTGGACGACGACGCCGTACGTCTGGTGAAGGACTTCTGCGAGTCCGGCAAGCTCGTCGCCGCGATCTGCCACGCGCCGTGGACGCTGATCGAGGCGGACGTCGTACGCGACCGCACGCTCACCTCGTGGCCCAGCCTGGAGACCGATCTGCGCAACGCGGGCGCCCACTGGGTCGACGAGGAGGTCGTCGTGGACGAGGGCACGTACACGCTCGTCACCAGCCGCAAGCCGGACGACCTCAAGGCGTTCGACGACGCCGTCGTCGTCCAACTCGGCGGCTGAGCACGGCAGTCGGCCCGCGCCGCAAGACGCGAGACGCGAGACGCGAGAAGGGCGGGGTCACAGGCTCGCGGTGAGCCTGTGACCCC
>NZ_LJGW01000170.1 GCF_001751255.1 Streptomyces nanshensis
TGCCCGCGGGGCTGCGGAGCGTGGCCGCCGAGATGCTCGCGTGCTGCGGCGGCGCCCAGGACGCCTCCGCCGTGCTCGGCGCGCTGCGCCGCACCGTACGTACGGAGGGCCCGGACGCCGACGGGCTGTGGCCGCTGGTGGACGGCGTGGGCCGCCTCGGCGTCGAGTGCGCGGCGCCGGTGCTGCGGCACATCTACCGGGAGACGGCCTCCTCGCAGTTGCGCGGCCGCGCGGCCGGAGCGCTCGCCCTGACGGACCCCTCTTTCGCGGCGGGCTTCGCCGTGGAATGCCTGTGGGACTGCGAGGAGACGACTCGCGCGCTCGCCGCGGAGTCCGCCGCGACCGGGGACGAGNCGCGCTGGCCGCGGAGTACGCGGCGACCGGCGACGAACGCGTCGTGGAACGGCTGCGCAGGCTCGCCGCCGACCCCGCCGAGGAGGCCGGGGTGCAGAGCGCCGTACGCGGGCGGCTCAGCCCGGAGGCGGGGGCGGACGCCGGGCGCTGAGACGGCGGCTGCCGGGAGACGGTGCGACTCGCGGCGGCGGGGCGAAGTCCCGTACGGGCCGGGCGCGTCCAGGCCCGTTCATGCCTGTCCAGGAGCTGACGGGGCGCCGCCGCGCCGCGCCGCGTGAACTGCCGTCAGAGGGCGCACAGTCGGCGGCGAGCACCGGCAACGCGCTGGTGACGTAAGCGACATACGGGGCCGATTCGGGCGCTGTCACCGCCACCGCATAGTGTGTCCGTCGTGACTGAGCACGCCCCGCCGATCCTCCCCTCCCCGGCACCCGGCCCCGCGGCCGACGAGGGCCTCGCGCGCCGTCTCCGCGCCCTGGCCTGCACGGCGCCGCTGCACGACCTGGACGTCCGCAAGGCCAACCTCGCGGGGGAGTACAGCACGTACGCGATGGCGGAGGTGGCCCTCAGCGCCATCGATCTGGTCACCCTTCAGATGGACTTCGACACCGGCGCCGACCACGAGGACGTCGTGGCGCGGCTGCTGCCCCGCGTCGCCGCGCAGGCCCCGGACCGCCCGGCCGCCGAACACGAGCGCGTGGCCCGCTGGGTGCTGGAGAGCCTGCTGAACGTCGGCAGCGTCGACCGCGGATTCCGCGCCGTGTACGGCACGTTCGGGCCGGAGGGCTCCTATGTGCGCCGCGACTACGACTTCAAGCTCATCGAGGAGGTCCCCGGTCCCGGTGGCAGCGTCTATCTCCGTACGACCGACGAGGCCGTCAACGTCCTGGTCGGCGCCCTCGACACGGACGTCACCAGCGCCCAGATCGCGGCGGAGGTCAAGCTGGAGGTGCTCATCAGCCGCGGCCGCCTCGCCGACGCCCAACTCGCCGCCGAGCAGGCCCGTTACCGCACGGTGCAGTACGCCGAGACGCTGCGCCGCACCCTGGAGGCCACCCGGCGCGACGTGCGCGCGGTCGACTGGCTGAGCACCGTGCCCGACATGATCACCGAGGCCCTGGAACACGTCGCCGAGCGGTACCGGCATGAGAACGCCATCCTCACCAACATCCGCCGCGCCCGCGACGACGCGGCCGCCGAGCGCGGCCCGGACCACAAGCGCCGCGCGGCCGAACTGGTCGACATCGTCAAGGACTGCATCCGCCGCCACACCCAGCTCCAGTCGCGGCTGCTCGCGGCCGGTCCGCTCTTCCGCGCCGAGCAGGACCGGCAGGCGTTCGCACCGCCCGCCGCCCGCGCCGGGCTCGATCTGTACGGCCAACTCCTCGCGCCGCTGCTGCCGTTGCCGGTGGAGCGCGCGGCGGCCGTCACCGACGCCTTCTTCGCGCGCGGCGCCGGGCTGCGCACCCCCGGCGCCGTACGTCTCGGTGATCTGACGGAGATGCTGCTCACCCCGCCCGCGCCGCGCGAGCACCTCGGAGCGGAGATGCCGGAGCCGGATCTGATCGCCACCCCCGACGACAGCAGATTCAGCGAGGAGCAGCTCGAATCGGCCATGGAGCTGCTGGATCTGCCCGCCGACGCGCCGCGCCGCTTGTCCGGCCTGCTGGCCGACGCCCGGCGCCGCGATCCCGAACTGCCCTATCTGGTCTCGCTGCTGGCGGTGCACGCCGCCAGCCCGCCGGTGGGCACGGCCTACCGGCAGGGCGAGCGCCGGCTCCTCTTCGCGGTGGACGACGGGGAGGAGCTGGACGACGAGGAGTTCGGGGGAGCGGACCTCGTCGTCGGTACGGCGGTGCTGGACGCCGAGGGGATGGCGTCCGGCCGCGAGGACCGGGAGGCCCGTGAAGCCCGTGAAGGGCGCGACGGTCGCGACGACCGGGAGGGAGCCGCGTGAGTCTCCGCCGCAGGACGGCGCGGTGGGGCGGCCTCGCCGCGCCCCGTACATGTCCGCTGCCAACCGCCGTACGGGGCCGGGCAGTTCGGGCTCGCGGACGCGCGGCCGTGCCCGCACCCGCCCCCGTGCCCGCCGCCCTGGCTCCGTCCGTGTCCCGCCCCGAGATCCCGTCCCGAGCCGCAGGAGTGACGCACCCGTGACCGAGCACCACCACGACGACGGCACCGCCGCCGGGGCGTCCGAGTCCGCCGCACCGCTCGCGGCGCCGGCGCCCTTCGAGACCGGACAGAG
>NZ_LJGW01000223.1 GCF_001751255.1 Streptomyces nanshensis
GGAGGCGGTCCGCCCGCGGCCGCACCGGAGGCGCCGGGCCCGCCGGGCTCGGCGTCATGGCGCTGTGTCGCGGTGTGCGGCTGGGCCTCGTCCGGCAAAAGCACTCCTCGTTCGACCGCAGGTCGGACTGCCATGGTATCGGCCCCTGTGGCCGCCCTGCCCGGGGCCGGTCTGCGGGCGGCAGCGGTACGGCACGAGGCGGCCACCCGCGTCTCCTGGGGAGAACGTACCGGGTGGCCGCCTCGTGGGGTCAGCTCGTGGTCAGACCGTGACCAACGCATCCAAGGGGGCGTCGCGCAGCGCGGGCTTCAGCCGGTCCCGGCCGCCGAGGAAACCCAGCTCCATCAGAACGGCGATCCCGGCGACATGCGCCCCGGCCCGCCGTACGAGCTGGAGCGACGCCTCGGCCGTGCCGCCGGTGGCCAGCACGTCGTCGACGACGAGCACGCGGTCCTCGGAGGTGAGGTCCTCGGCGTGCACCTCGATCTCGGCGGTGCCGTACTCCAGCTCGTAGGACTGCGCGAGCGTCGCGCCGGGCAGCTTCCCGGCCTTGCGTACGGGGATGAAGCCGAGACCCGCGCGCACCGCGACCGGGGCGCCCAGGATGAAGCCGCGCGCCTCCAGCCCGACGACCTTGGTGGCACGGCGCTGGGCGCAGATGCCCGCGAGGGTGTCCGTGAGGACGGTGAACGCCTCGGGGTCGGCGAGCAGCGGCGTGATGTCCTTGAACATCACGCCCGGCACCGGGTAGTCGGCGACGTCCCGGATGCGTCCGAGAAGCATCTCCCGTACGGCGTCCGGGACGGTGGCCTCGGACTCGCTCATGCTGCTGGTCACGTCGTTCACCTGCGCTTTCCGGACGGCCGGTTGCGGGTGCGGCTGCGGGAGGAGGGCTGGCGGCGCTGTGCGCGCTGGCCGACGACTCCGGCGCCGGCGGGCGCGGGATCGCCCTCGTCCGGGGTCTGGACGCTGCCGTGCCCGGGGCCAGGGATGCCGTCAGGGTCGGCGTCCTCGTCCCGCTCCTCCGGGCCGTCGCGCTCCTCGTTCTTCAGCCGCTTGGCACGTACGCGCCGGGCGAGGGCCTTCATCTGGGGCTCGCGCTCCTTGAAGTCCGCGACGAGCGGCGTCGCGATGAAGATCGAGGAGTACGCGCCCGCCGCGAGGCCGACGAAGAGCGAGAGGGCGATGTCGTTGAGCATGCCGCCGCCGAGCACGCCGCCGCCGATGAAGAGCAGTCCGGCGACTGGCATCAGCGCCACGACGGTGGTGTTGATCGAGCGCACCAGCGTGGAGTTGATGCTGCGGTTGGCGATCTCGCTGTAGGTCCAGCGGGTCTGCTTGGTGACGTTGCGGCTGCTCTCTCGGAGGCTGTCGAAGACGACGACGGTGTCGTAGAGCGAATAACCGAGGATCGTCAGCAGACCGATCACCGTGCCCGGCGTCACTTCGAACCCGACGAGCGAATAGACGCCGACGGTGATCGTGAGGTCGTGGATCAGCGCGATGAGCGCGGCGAGCGCCATGCGCCACTCGAAGGCGATCGCCAGATAGATCACCACGAGGACCATGAAGATCCCCAGGCCCAGCCAGGCCTTGTTGGCGATCTGCTCACCCCAACTGGGGCCGACGAGCTGGGTGTCGACCTTGTTGGGGTCGACCTTGAGGTCCTCGGCGAGGGTCTCCTTGACCTCCGTCGACTTCGCCGTGTTCAGGCCGGCGATCTGGACGCGCATGCCGCCGCTGCCGAGCTGCTGGACGATCGCCTGGTGGCCGGAGCGCTTCTCCGCGATCTCCGTCGTCTCCTGGACGGTGGCGCTGGTCTTGGGCGTGGTGAGGACGGCGCCGCCCTCGAACTCGATGCCCATGTTGAGACCGCGTACCGCCAGTCCCACGATCGCGGTGATCGTGATCAGGATGGAGACGCTGTACCAGAGCTTGCGCTTGCCGATGAAGTCGTAGCCGACCTCACCGCGGTAGAGCCGAGCACCGATGTTGCCGAGTCGCGACATCTCATGCCTCCTTCGGTTCGGTGCTGACGGACGGCCCACGACGGCCCCGGCGCAGCGGGGGTTTGGCCCCGAGCCTGCTCGGGTCGAGACCGGACCACGGGTGGCCGCTGGAGAAGAACCTCGTACGGGCGAGCACCGTCATCAGCGGCTTGGTGAAGAAGAAGACGACGACGATGTCCAGGAGCGTGGTCAGGCCCAGCGTGAACGCGAAGCCCTGGACCTTGCCCACCGTGACGATGAAGAGCACCGCGGCGGCGAGGAACGAGACGAAGTCGGAGACGAGGATCGTGCGCCGCGCACGCGGCCAGCCCCGTTCGACGGCGGGCCGCAGCGTACGGCCCTCGCGGATCTCGTCCCGGATGCGTTCGAAGTAGACGATGAACGAGTCCGCCGTGATGCCGATGGCCACGATCGCACCGCATACGGCCGGGAGGTTCAGCGCGAAGCCGATCGCCGGGCCGAGCAGCGACATGATCGTGTACGTCAGGACCGCGGAGACCAGGAGGCTGAGGATCGCGATGAAGGACAGCCCCCGGTAGTACGCGACCAGATAGACCACGACCAGCGCGAGCCCGATGGCGCCCGCGATCAGGCCCGCCTGGAGCTGCTCGCTGCCCAGCGCCGGGGTCACCGTCGTGACGTCCGACTCCTCGAAGGTCAGCGGCAGGGCGCCGTAGGAGAGGATGTTGCCCAGCTCCTCGGCGGACTCTTGCGTGAAGCTGCCGGAGATCTCGGCGTTGGAGCTGAGCCGCTGGCTCACGGACGGGGCGGAGACGACCTCGCCGTCCAGCGCGATCGCGAACTGGTTCTGCGGCTGCTGCTTCTTCGACAGCTTGCCGGTGGTGTCGCCGAAGTCGTCCGAGCCCTTGCCGTCGAAGGACATCGTGACGATCCACTGACCGCGCTGCTGGTCGAACTGGGCCTTGGCGTCGGTGACGTTCTTGCCCTCGACGCCGACCGGGCCCAGCACGTACTTGATCTTCTGCTTGGCGTCGCACGCGAGGACCGGTTCGCTCGACTTGGCGGCGGACGCCTGCTCGCTGACCTTGGCCTTGGCCTGCTTGCCGTTGCAGTCCAGCTTCTGGAGCTTCTTCGCCAACTCCGCGGAGACGCCGGGCGGTTGCTGCTGCTGCGGCGGCGTGGCCGGCGGCTTCGTGGTCTTGTCCGGCTTCGGGGTGGGCTTGTCGTCGGCGGGCGCGGCGGCCTGCTGGGCCCGTGCGGTGCCGCTCGTGGCGTTGTGCGCCTGGGCGTTCTGCGCCTTGAGCCCGTCGGTGACGGCCCTGCCCTGGTCGCCCTGGGAGCCGGACTGGTCGGCCTTGCCGCCCTGGTCCTGCTTGCCGCCCTGCGGACTGCCGGACTGCGAGGGGGACTTGGACGGCGACTGCTGCGGCTGCTTGGGCTGCGGCGTGGTCGGCGCGTACGTCAGCACCGGGCGGAAGGCCAGCTTGGCGGTCGTACCGACCTGCTCACGGGCCTGCTTCTCGTTCGTGCCGCGGGGGATGTTGGCGATGATGTGCCGGTCGCCCTGGGTCTGGACCTCGGCCTCGGAGACGCCCAGACCGTTGACCCGCCGCTCGATGATGCCCACGGCGGTGCTCATGTTGGTCGGGTTGATCGCGTCGGGCTTCCCCGGCTGGTTCTTGGCCTCGAGCGTGATGCTCGTACCGCCCGCGAGGTCGATGCCCAGCCGGGGCGTGCTGTGACCGGAGATGAACATCCCCCCGGTCAGCCCCACCAGGGCCAGCAGGATCAACATCAGCGAGCGCCATGGTTTCCCGTGGGCGCCCGGGCTCCTGCGGCCTTTCTTCGGTGCTGCCACCTTCTCGTCTCTCCTGTCCCAGCGGCCCGTGCCGGCCCAGGAGTGGAGTGGGGCCGCCACGCGGCGCACAAATGGTCTGCGGACGTGCTCCGCCGCCGGGCCCGGTCGCCGGCCCGGCGGCGCCGACCTTACTCGGAGTCGGTGCCCTTCCGCTTGGCGTCCTCGGGCTGGTCGTCGCCCTCGGCCTGCTCGGACTTCGCGTCGGCCGCCGCGCGACGGGCGTCGCCGTCGGCACCGCTGTCGTCGCCGTCCTCGTCGGAGGACTTCTCGAAGTCCACCTTGGAGCCCACGGCGGCGTCGTCGTCCGAGGTGAGGGAGGAGGCGTCGTCCGGCACGACGGTGTCGCCGACCTCGAGGTCGGCGGGCGCGCCGTTGACGATCCGCTCGTACTCCTCCTCCTCGAGCACCGCGCCGACGGCGTTCTTGGCGTAGAGGGCGTGCGTGCCGGGAGCAACCTCAAGGAGGACCGTGTCGTCGCGGATCTCCTTGACGGTGGCGTACATGCCCCCGATCGTCCGGACACCGGTGCCCGGGGACATCGCGTCGCGCATCTTCGCTGCCTGACGCTGCTTGTTCTTGGCGGACCGCGTCATGAGGAACATGGCCCCGATGAGCACGATGAAGGGGAGGAGAGTAACGATATTCACGGCGGGAGAAAGTCCTTCGCACGACCGCGTCTCAGCGGCCTGGATTTCGGGGTGGGCGTGCCGCCCGTGAAAGGGACGGCGTCGGCGGAGTCTAAGGGAGCCCTCGCCAATGGAACAACGTCAAGCGGAGCACCGGGGTTCCTGGCTGCCCTCCGTGGTCCGCCTCACTCGCCGAACAGGCCCTGCTGGCCCGGTGCCGACGAGGGGTGCGGGGGCTGCTGGGACTGCGGCCGGGCCAGGCCGAGATGGTCCCAGGCCGCCGGGGTCGCGACGCGGCCGCGCGGGGTGCGGGCGAGCAGTCCCTCCCGTACGAGGAAGGGCTCGGCCACCTCCTCGACGGTCTCGCGCTCCTCCCCCACCGCGACGGCGAGCGTGGACAGGCCGACCGGGCCGCCGCCGAAGAGCTTCACCAGGGCGCCGAGGACGGCGCGGTCCAGCCGGTCCAGGCCCCGTTCGTCCACCTCGTAGACGCCCAGGGCGCGGGAGGCGGTCTCGCGGTCGATCACGCCGTCGCCCTTGACCTGCGCGTAGTCGCGTACGCGGCGCAGCAGACGGTTGGCGATGCGGGGCGTGCCCCGGGAGCGCCCGGCGATCTCGCTCGCGCCCGCCGCATCCGTACGGACGTCGAGCAGCCGGGCGGAGCGGTGGACGACCAGCTCCAGCTCGGCGGGCTCGTAGAACTCCATGTGCGCGGTGAAGCCGAAGCGGTCGCGCAGCGGCGGCGGCAGCAGCCCGGCGCGTGTGGTGGCGCCGACGAGCGTGAACGGCGGCAGCTCCAGCGGGATCGCGGTGGCGCCGGGGCCCTTGCCGACGATGACGTCGACGCGGAAGTCCTCCATCGCCATGTAGAGCATCTCCTCGGCGGGGCGCGACATCCGGTGGATCTCGTCGAGGAAGAGGATCTCGCCCTCCTGGAGCGAGGAGAGGATCGCGGCGAGATCGCCGGCGTGCTGGATCGCCGGGCCCGAGGTGATGCGGATCGGGGCGCCCATCTCGGCGGCGATGATCATGGAGAGGGTGGTCTTGCCGAGGCCGGGGGCGCCCGAGAGCAGCACGTGGTCGGCGGTGCCCTGGCGCTGGCGGGCGGCCTTGAGGACGAGGTCGAGCTGTTCGCGGACCTTCGACTGGCCGATGAACTCGCTCAGTTCCTTGGGGCGCAGGGCCGCTTCGAGTGCGCTCTCGTCGCTCTCGGCCTCGGGGCCGACGAGGCGGTCGGCTCCGTACGCGGCCTCCGCCGCGTCCGCACCCTGAGCGCCGGGGCCCTCGGCGGTCCCGTACTCGTCGCTGCTGCTCATGGCGTCTGCCTCCGCCCGTGGGGTGTGCGGCGTGCCCGCCGTACCGCGTACGTCACCGTGCTCGTCAACCGGCCCGTCACCGCGCCCTGTTCAGCGTCTGGAGGGCCGCGCGCAGCAACTGCGGTACGGGCGGCTCCGTGCCGGCGGACGCGGCGGCCTCAGCCTGCGGGGCGACGGCCGCGACGGCCTCGTCCGCCTCCCGCGTGGCATAGCCCAACCCGACGAGCGCGGCGTGCAGTTGGCCGCGCCAGCCCTCGCCGGCGCCGCCCGCCGCCTGGCCCGGCACCTGGGCCGCCGCGCCCGAGACGGGCTCGCCGAGGCGGTCCTTCAGCTCCAGCAGCAGCTTCTGCGCGCCCTTCTTGCCGATGCCGGACACGGCCGTCAGCGCCTTCTCGTCGCCGCTGGAGACGGCCGCCCGCAGCGCGTCCGGCGAGTGCACGGCCAGCATCGACTGGGCCAGGCGCGGCCCGACTCCGCTCGCGGTCTGGAGCAACTCGAAGGTCTGCCGGGCGTCTTCGTCGTCGAAGCCGTACAGCGTCAGCGAATCCTCCCGTACGACGAGGGAGGTGGCGAGCTTCGCGTGCCGCCCGACGCGCAACTGCGCGAGCGTGCCCGGCGTGCACTGCACCGCCATGCCCACACCGCCGACTTCGAGTACGGCGCTGTCGGGGGCGAGCGCGGCGACGGTGCCGGAGACGAAGGCGATCATCGGGCGGTGCCTTTCGGAGATCCGTGCGGAGTGCCTTTCGCGTCGCGCCCGGCGCTCCCGGAGGTGGTGCCGGTGCCGCGCTCGGCCCGTGCGGCGCCGTCCGCCCCTGTACGGGGGCCGGTTGAGGATCCGGCCGAAGTGGCCGAGGCGGCCGAGGCGTTGCGTACGGCGGTCTGACGGGTCTGCTCGGCACGCTTGGCCTGCTCGGTGCGGGCCTGCTGCAGGCGGTTGAGGCGCTGCTGTACGGGCGCGCGCCAGATGTGGCAGATGGCCAGGGCCAGCGCGTCGGCGGCGTCGGCCGGACGGGGCGGGGCGTCGAGCCGCAGCAGCCGTGTGACCATCGTGCCGACCTGGCCCTTCTCGGCCCTGCCGGTGCCCGTGACGGCGGCCTTCACCTCGCTCGGCGTGTGCAGTTCGACGGGGAGGCCGCGCCGCGCGGCGCAGAGCATCGCGACGGCGCTCGCCTGTGCCGTGCCCATCACCGTACGGACGTTGTGCTGGCTGAACACCCGCTCCACGGCGACCGCTTCGGGACGGTGGCGGTCCAGCCACTCCTCTATGCCGCGCTCGATGAGCACCAGACGCTCGGCGACGGCCACGTCCGCCGGGGTGCGTACGACACCGGCGGCGCACATCGTCAGCGCTCTGCCCGGGACGCCCTCGACGACGCCGAGGCCGCAGCGGGTCAGCCCCGGGTCGACTCCGAGCACACGCACGCCCGTCCTCCTCGTTCACGCCCACGACCGGCCACACCGGCCGCGCTTCGCCATGACTGACCACGACCGCACGCCGGACGGCCGCGTGCGGCTGCCCGCCCGCGGATTCCGGCTGTGCTTCCGCACGCTATCGGCAGGGACCGACATTCCCGCCACGACATTCCTGCCGCGTCGGCTCCGCAGGGACGTACCGGAACGGACGCGGTGAACTGCCCGTGCGCGGAAGGCCGTTGAAGCGGGCTCCGGCAGCAGGTCCGACGGCGGGACCGGTGACGGGACCGTTGACTGCGGGCAGGACGGGAACGGAGCGTCCGGCGGCCCACATCACACGGGCCGCGGCCGAGCGCCCGCCCGCGTCCGGGGCTCAGGCGTCGACCTTCTCCATGACCTCGTCCGTGACGTCGAAGTTGGCGAAGACGTTCTGCACGTCGTCGCTGTCCTCGAGCGCGTCGATCAGCTTGAAGATCTTGCGGGCCCCGTCCTCCTCCAGCGGCACCTGCACGCTGGGCAGGAAGCTGTTGTCGGCCGACTCGTAGTCGATGCCCGAGTCGACCAGCGCCGTGCGCACGGCGACCAGGTCGGTGGCCTCGCTGATGACCTCGAAGTTCTCACCCAGGTCGTTGACTTCCTCGGCGCCGGCCTCCAGGACCGCCGCCAGCACGTCGTCCTCGGAGAGGCCGTCGTCGCCCTTGGGGACGATCACGACGCCCTTGCGGTTGAAGAGGTAGGAGACCGAGCCCGGGTCGGCCATGGAGCCGCCGTTGCGGGTCATCGCGACGCGTACGTCGGAGGCGGCGCGGTTGCGGTTGTCGGTGAGGCACTCGATGAGCACCGCGACGCCGTTGGGCCCGTAGCCCTCGTACATGATCGTCTCGTAGTCGGCGCCGCCTGCTTCGAGTCCGGCGCCGCGCTTGACCGCGCTGTCGATGTTCTTGTTGGGAACGGACGACTTCTTCGCCTTCTGGATGGCGTCGAAGAGGGTCGGGTTCCCCTCCGGGTCGGCGCCTCCCGTACGGGCCGCGACCTCGATGTTCTTGATCAGCTTGGCGAAGAGTTTGCCGCGCTTGGCATCGATCACGGCCTTCTTGTGCTTGGTGGTTGCCCACTTAGAGTGGCCGGACACAGCCTCGCTCCTTCGACGTCACCGACATGAACAGACGCGGAGATCCTACAGTCAGCCGCGCAGCGGACCGACCGCCCCGCGTCCCGCCCCTCCACGGCCGCCGTGCGCGGTCACACGGCGGCGTCGCGCACCATGTCGACGAAGAGCGCGTGCACCCGGTGGTCGCCGGTGAGTTCGGGGTGGAACGACGTGGCCAGCAGCGCGTCCTGGCGCACCGCGACGGGGTGCCCGTCGTACGAGGCGAGCGTCTCGGCGCGTGCGCCCGCCGACTCGACCCACGGCGCCCTGATGAACACGCCCTCGACCGGGCCGCCTTCGACGCCGCGCACCTCCAGCGGCGCCTCGAAGGACTCGTTCTGCCGCCCGAAGGCGTTGCGGCGCACGATCATGTCGATGCCGCCGACGGTCTCCTGGCCCGCGCGCGGGTCGAGGATCTTGTCGGCCAGCATGATCATGCCCGCGCACGAGCCGTACACCGGCAGTCCGGCGCGTACGCGGGCGCGCAGCGGCTCCATCAGGCCGAAGGCGAGGGCCAGTTTGGAGATCGTCGTGGACTCGCCGCCGGGGATGACCAGTCCGGCGACCTCGGCCAGCTCCTCGGGGCGCCGTACGGTGCGCGTCTCGGCGCCCGCCGCGGCGAGCGCGGCGAAGTGCTCGCGTACATCGCCCTGGAGGGCCAGGACGCCGATCACGGGAGTGCTGCTCACGGTGCTCACAGTGCTCACGGGCTCGTGCCTCTCATGCGGGTGAGACGTACTGCTCTTCACGCCCGGGGACGGGGAGAGGTGCGGGAACGGGCGCGGGGACGGCGTGCGTGCGCCGCCGTCCCCGGTCGCGGCGTGTGCGCCGTCACCAGCCGCGGGAGGCGTAGCGCTCTCCCTCGGGCAGGGTGTCGCAGTTGATGCCGACCATGGCCTCGCCCAGACCCCGGGAGGCGTCGGCGACGATCTTCGGGTCGTCGTAGAAGGTGGTGGCCTTGACGATGGCGGCGGCACGCTTGGCAGGGTCGCCGGACTTGAAGATCCCGGAGCCCACGAAGACGCCCTCGGCGCCGAGTTGACGCATCAGCGCGGCGTCCGCCGGCGTGGCGACGCCGCCCGCGGAGAACAGCACGACGGGCAGCTTGCCCAGTTCGGCGACCTCGCGGACCAACTCGTACGGTGCGCGCAGGTCCTTGGCGGCGGCGTACAGCTCGTGGCCGTCCAGCGACTTCAGACGGCCGATGTCGTTGTTGATCTGCCGCATGTGGCGTACGGCCTCGACGACGTTGCCCGTGCCGGCCTCGCCCTTGGAACGGATCATGGCGGCGCCCTCGGAGATGCGCCGCAGCGCCTCGCCGAGGTTGGTGGCACCGCAGACGAAGGGCGTGGTGAAGGCGAACTTGTCGCTGTGGTTGACCTCGTCGGCCGGGGTGAGGACCTCGGACTCGTCGATGTAGTCCACGCCGAGGGCCTGGAGGAGCTGCGCCTCGACGAAGTGGCCGATGCGGGACTTGGCCATGACCGGGATCGCGACGGCCTCGATGATCCCCTCGATCATGTCCGGGTCGGACATCCGCGCGACGCCGCCGTCCTTGCGGATGTCGGCGGGGACCCGTTCGAGGGCCATGACGGCGACGGCGCCGGCGTCCTCGGCGATCTTCGCCTGCTCCGGCGTCACGACGTCCATGATCACGCCGCCCTTGAGCTGCTCGGCCATGCCGCGCTTGACCCGCGCGGTACCGGTGGCGGGAGCCTGGGCGGAGGGGGCGGAACCGCCGGAGGGGGCGGAGGGCACGGAAGACGGGGTGGACACGTATGACCTCACTCGACGGTAAAAGTACGACTGGACCATGGTAGGTCCGTTGCGTACACCCTCCTCGAACGGGGTGGCCTGGGAAAAGGGCCAATCGACCCTCGGTGGACTGCTTGAAGGGTCCCGGGGGCGGGCGGCGCCGGGCCACCGGGGCAGCCAACTCCCCCGCCCCGAACCGCTGTTGAGGCGCCCGAGTCGGACTGCCGGACTACTGCGGCGCCCCGTTGCCCCGGTCGGCCAGCGCCGGCGGCGGCTCGTCGTCCATCTCGAAGGCCAGCGGGAACGGCGCGTAACCGGCCAGCCGCAGCCAGCGGACGGTGCGGTGCCGCCGCAGGGCGCGTGCCGCCCGTACGGCGTCGTTGTGGAAGCGGCGTGCCATCGGCACCCGCCGTACGGAGGCCGCGAGTTCGACCGCCGCGTCCTCGCCGCCCGGTGCCGCGCGTACGGCCTCGACCTGCGCGCTCTCGCCGAACACCGCGCGCAGCGCCTGGCTCAGCTCGCTCTCGGCGACCTCGCGCTGCTCCTCCGGGGCCTGCCGGGCGTCGTGCGCGGCCTGGTAGAGGACCATCGAGGCGGCCGGATCGAGGACGCCCGCGGTGGCCAACTCCTGTGCGATGGACGCCCGTCGCAGGAGCTGCGCGTCGAGGGCGGCCCGCGCGGCGTCGATGCGGGCGTGCAGCCGGTCGAGACGTCCGGCCGTCCAGCTCAGATAGACGCCGATCAGGAGCACGGCGACGGCGAGCAGGATCAGTGTCGTCATGGTGGGCATCGCTTCCGCGCTCTCCCTCGTTCTTCAGCTTTCAGCGGCCGCACGGCGACGCCGGGCCCGTCCGCGCCGGCCGGTCAGTCACGGGCCAGTCCGAACCGCGCCCGCAGCCCGATGCGTTCGTCGGGCGCGACGGCGGCGGCACCGTCCGTGACGGTCTCGTAGACGGCGAGCACGTCCGCGCCGACCGTGGACCAGTCGAACCGGCGCACATGGCGGCGCCCGTACTCCCGCAGCCGCTCCCGCTCCTCGCGGCTGGAGAGCAGTCGTACGGCGGCGTCGGCCAGGGCGCCGGCGTCCTCGCGCGGGAAGAGGTCGCCGGCCTGCCCGCCGTCCAGGACCTGCGCGAAGGCGTCCAGATCGCTGGCGAGCACGGGGGCGCCCGCGGACATCGCCTCGACGAGGATGATCCCGAAGGACTCGCCCCCGGTGTTGGGCGCGACGTACAGATCGACGCTGCGCAGCAGCCGCGCCTTGTCCTCGTCGCTGACCATGCCGAGGAACTCCACCCGCTCCCGTACGTGCGGGGGCAGGTCCTCGACGGCCTCCTCCTCGTCGCCGCGGCCCGCGACCAACAGCCGCGTCTCCGGCAGGGATTCGAGGATGCGCGGCAGGGCCTTCATCAGCACGGGGAGTCCCTTGCGCGGCTCGTCGATCCGCCCGATGAAGCCGATCGTGCCGCCCTGCCACTCGGCCTTGGGCTCGGCGCGGGCGAAGAAGTCGACGTCGACGCCGTTGGGGATGACGACCGCGTCGCCCCCGAGGTGCTCGACGAGGGTGCGGCGCGCGTACTCGCTCACCGCGATGCGGGCGCTGATCTTCTCCAGCGCGGGCTGGAGGATCGGGTACGCCGCGATCATCGCGCGCGAGCGGGGGTTGGAGGTGTGGAAGGTCGCCACGATCGGGCCCTGCGCGGCCCAGCAGGTGAGCAGGGCGAGCGAGGGCGTGGCGGGTTCGTGGATGTGCAGCACGTCGAAGCGGCCCTCGTGGACCCAGCGCCGTACGCGGGCCGCGGAGAGGAAGCCGAAGTTCAGACGGGCGACGGACCCGTTGTACGGGACGGGCACGGCGCGGCCCGCGGAGACGACGTACGGGGGCAGCGGGGTCTCGTCGTCGGACGGCGCCAGTACGGACACCTCGTGGCCGAGGCCGTCGAGATGCTCCGCCAGGTCGCGCACGTGGAACTGGACGCCGCCCGGCACGTCCCAGGAGTACGGGCAGACGATCCCGATCCTCATGTCTCCCGCTCCTCCCCGGACGCCGGACGTCCGCTCGCGGCGCCCGGTCCGCCAGTACCCGGTCCCGGAGCTTCCGGTTCCGCGGCCGCCTCCGGTTCCGCCGCCGCGTCCGTCTCCGCTCCCGCCGCCTCCGTATCCGGTCCCGTCCGCTCCCCCGCCCGCTGCGGCGGGAAGTCCGACAGCCACAGCCGCTGCAACATGTGCCAGTCCCCGGGGTGTTCGGCGATGCCCTCGGCGAAGACGTCCGCGACGCGCTGCGTCATCGCCGCCGTCCGCTCCGCCCGCGTGCCCTCCGCCGGAACCTCGACCGGCGCGTGCACCCGGCCCTCCATCCGCGGCGCCCCCTCGTACCAGAGCGTCACCGGCAGCAGCAGCGCCCCGGTCTGCTGGGCGAGCAGCGCGGGCCCGGCGGGCATCCTCGTCCGCTCGCCGAAGAACCGTACGCCGACGCCCGAAGCGGACAGGTCGCGGTCGGCGACCAGGCAGACCAGTCCGCCGTCGCGCAGCCGCCGGGCCAGCGTGCCGAAGGCGCTGCCGCCGGAGTGCGGCAGGACCTCCATGCCCAGCCCCTCGCGGTAGGCGACGAAGCGGTCGAAGAGCGACTCCGGTTTGAGGCGTTCGACGACGGTGCTGAACGGCGTCTTCAGCGCAGTGGTCACATACGCGCCGGCCAGATCCCAGTTGGCCAGATGCGGCAGGGCGAGGATCACGCCGCGGTCGGAGGCGATGCCGTCGGTCAGCCGGTGCAGATCGTGGATGTGCACGCTCTCCCGGATGTCACGCTCGCTCCACGCCGGCAGCCGGAACGACTCCATCCAGTACCGCAGATACGAGCGCATGCCGTCCCGTGAGAGCTGTCTGACGCGCTCCCGCGACGCCTCCGGCACCACACGCGCCAGGTTCACCTCCAACTGCCGTACGCCGCGCCCCTGCCGCTCCCAGGCGGCGTCCGCGATCCGCTTGCCCAGCGCGGCGGCGGCCGGCGCCGGAAGCCTGCGGACGCCGGCCCAGCCCAGCCCGTACAGCGAATCGGTCAGCGCCTCGCGGACGGTGGTGCTCACGCCGTCCCCTCCGCTTCGGCCGCCTCGCGGCGTACGGTCACCACCCGCTGCCCGAGCGTGACGAGGCTGCCGATCGCCACCGCCCACAGCGCGACGGGCAGCAGTACGCCGATGTACGGGACGCCGAAGATCGTGAAGCCGGAGAACCCGGCGAGGACGAGCGTGATGACGAGCCGTTCGGCGCGCTCCACCAGGCCGTTGACGTTCACCGGCAGCCCGATGCTCTCGCCGCGCGCCTTGGTGTAGGAGACGACCTGACCGCTGGCGAGACAGAAGATCGTCACGCCGCACATCAGCACGCTGTCGCCGCCGCCCGCGTACCACAGCGCGATGCCGCCGAAGACGGCCGCGTCGGCGACGCGGTCGAGCGTGGAGTCGAGGAAGGCGCCCCAGCGGCTGGAACGCCCGAGCTGCCGCGCCATGTTGCCGTCGACGAGGTCGGAGAAGACGAACAGCGTGATGACGACGGTGCCCCAGAAGAACTGGCCGAGCGGGTAGAAGACCAGCGCTCCGGCCACCACCCCCCCGGTGCCGATCAGGGTGACCGTATCGGGGCTCACTCCATGGCGCAGCAGCAGCGTCGCGAAGGGGGTGAGGACACGCGTGAAGAACGCACGCGCGTACTTGTTCAGCATGGTCGTCCCGGTGATCGAGGGCGGGCACGGCGGCGGGTGGAGCCACCGGCGGGCCCATGGTAGCCAGGCGCGGGAAGGCCCTGCGCCAGGGCCGTGGGCGCCGCCCTGCGCTACGTATGGACGGGTGCCGGGCACGGTGGAAAGCTCGAAGTACCGCGGTTTTCGCGACGGACCCAGCAGGTGTCGACCGGAAGGCGGGACACATGGGCGACAAGGCGAGCACACACCCCGGAGCCGCCGGCAGGGCGGCGGCGGCCGACCATCCGTCCTCACTGCGGAACGTGGTTCTGGTCGGCCACAGCGGTTCGGGCAAGACGACCCTCGTGGAAGCACTCGCGCTGGCCTCCGGAGCGGTGACCAGAGCCGGCAGGGTCGAGGACGGCGGGACTCTCTCGGACTACGACGAGATCGAGCACCGCCAGCACCGGTCGGTACAGCTCTCGCTGGTGCCGGTCGAGTGGCAGGGCATACGGATCAACGTGCTGGACACCCCCGGATACGCGGATTTCGTCGGGGAGTTGAGGGCCGGTCTGCGGGCAGCGGACGCGGCCCTCTTCGTCGTCTCGGCCGCCGACGGCGTGGACGGGGCCACCCGCCTGGTGTGGGAGGAGTGTGCCGCGGTCGGCATGCCGCGGGCGATCGTGGTGACCCATCTCGACGCCGCACGCGCCGACTTCGACGAGATGGTCGCGGTCTGCCAGAGCGCCTTCGGCGGCGACGACCCGGACGCCGTCATCCCGCTGTATCTGCCGCTGCGCGGCGAGCCGGGCGCCGACGGGAACGCGCCCGTCGAGGGCCTGATCGGTCTGCTCTCCCGGCGCGTCTACGACTACACCTCGGGCACCCGTACCGAACGCGACCCGGACGAGGGGCAGTTGCCGCAGATCGCGGAGGCCCGCGACCGCCTCATCGAGGGGATCATCTCGGAGAGCGAGGACGAGACCCTCATGGACCGCTATCTCGGCGGCGAGGAGTGCGACGTCGGAACGCTCGTCAAGGACCTGGAGAAGGCCGTCGCCCGCGGCGTCTTCCACCCCGTACTGGCGGCGGCCCCCGCCGCGGAGGGCGCCCGGCACGGCCTGGGCACCCTGGAGCTGCTGGAGTTGATCACCGGCGGCTTCCCCGCGCCGCCGGAGCGGGAGATCCCCGCCGTCACCACGCCCGACGGCTCGCCGCGTCCCGCGCTGACCTGCGATCCGGACGGGCCGCTGGCGGCCGAGGTCGTCAAGACCACCTCCGACCCGTACGTGGGCCGCCTCTCCCTCGTCCGTGTCTTCTCCGGCACGCTCCGTCCCGACGAGACGGTGCACGTCTCGGGGCACGGCCTGGAGGACCGCGGCCACGAGGACCACGACGTCGACGAGCGGATCGGCGCGCTCTCCGCCCCCTTCGGCAAGCAGCAGCGCCCGCTGCCGAAGGCCGTCGCCGGCGATCTGGCGTGCGTGGCCAAGCTGAACCGTGCGGAGACCGGCGACACCCTCTCCTCGAAGGACGCCCCGCTGCTGATGCAGCCGTGGACGATGCCGGACCCGCTGCTGCCCGTCGCCATCGAGGCGCACACCAAGGCGGACGAGGACAAGCTCTCGCACGGCCTCTCCCGGCTCGTCGCCGAGGACCCGACGATGCGCCTGGAGCAGAACCCCGACACCCGTCAACTCGTCCTGTGGTGCCTGGGCGAGGCGCACACGGGCGTGGCCCTGGAGCGGCTGCGCAGCCGCTACGGCGTCAACGTCGACTCCGTCACGCACCGCGTCTCGCTCCGCGAGACCTTCGCCGAGCCGGCGTCGGGACGCGGACGGCACGTCAAACAGTCCGGCGGACACGGGCAGTTCGCGATCTGCGACATCACCGTGGAACCGCTGCCCGCCGGTTCGGGCATCGAGTTCGTCGACAAGGTCGTCGGCGGCGCCGTGCCGCGGCAGTTCATCCCGTCCGTGGAGAAGGGCGTACGGGCGCAGGCCGCCAAGGGGGTCGCCGCGGGCTATCCGCTGGTCGACTTCCGGGTCACGCTGCACGACGGCAAGGCGCACTCCGTGGACTCCTCGGACGCCGCCTTCCAGACGGCCGGTGCGCTCGCGCTGCGCGAGTGCGCGTCCCATGCGCGCATCCATCTGCTGGAGCCCGTCGCGGAGTTGCAGGTGGACGTGGAGGACGAGTACGTCGGCTCGGTGATGAGCGACCTGTCCGGACGCCGCGGCAAGGTCTCCGGCACCGAGCAGGCCACCGACGGGCACACCCTCGTACGGGCGCAGATCCCGGAGATCGAGATCAGCCGGTACGCGGTGGAACTGCGTTCGCTCTCGCACGGCACGGGCCGCTTCTCCCGTGCGTACGCCTGCCATGAACCGATGCCGCAGGCGCTCGCCGGCAAGATCCTCGAAGCCGCACAGAACGGCGGCTGACTGCGGCTACGCTGGGTACGACGCGCGAAGAAGTGTGCCGGCCATGGGAGTTGGGAATGTGCCGTGGTCGGCACCGCTCGCGGGCGGGCGGGCGACGCCGGTGCGTGACGATGCTTGACGGAGTGGGGGCTCAGTGGCCGGGTTCGAGGATTTCGAGGGGATCGAGGCCGCGTCCGACTTCAGCCCGGGCGCGCAGGTGCCGCTCTCGGGTTCGGGCGGGCAGACGGCGGCGACACAGGCGCTGGCCTCGGCGGCGTACCGGGACGGCGGGTTCGAGAAGTTCCTCAAGGCCAACGAGGGCGCGTCGCTGAAGCCTCCGCGGCTGTCGCTGTTCGAGCCCAACCTCGGCGAGGCGTTCTCCCGGGCCGTGCAGGTCCGGCTGCTCGGCGGTGCGCGCGGCGCGCTCATCCAGTCCTTCGGGATCGAGCCGCAGACGGTCGTCGAGCACTGCCTCGCGGCGACGCGCATCCGCAAGGACCGCGACACCAAGCTCACCGTCATCATGGTGATCTTCGGTCTGCTGTTCCTGCCGGGCACCCTGCTGTGGCTGCTGGCCTTCCAGTTGCGGCGCATGATCGCCGGTGCGCAGGACAAGCGCATGGGCGCCTTCGGCATGGCCGCCATGGTCGCGCTGGGCGGCCTGGCCGTGCTGTTCATGCTCAAGCTGCCCTTCGACGGCGTGCTCGCCTACTACCTGCGGGGCATGCTCATCGCGCCCGTCATCGGCTGGCTGTGGGCGAAGCAGGTATGCGAGCGCACCGCGAAGATGCTGCGGGGCCAGTGGGAACAGCTCCTGGGCGGCGGCGGTCTGGGCGCGAAGATCCCCGAGGCCGTACCGCAGGACCCGGGCGACGCGGGCGCCGAGCGGATCCGGCTGGGCCTGGCGAAGCTCCGCGCGGAGCAGGCCAGCAACCTCGTCTACTACGCGGGCCCCAAGGGGATACTCGGCATGGGCACCCGCTGGGGAAGCTGGCAGCTCGCCGAGGAACTGGTCCCCAAGGACCCGGAGTCGGAGATCAATCCGTTCCGCAGTTGGGACGTGGTGCGTGCCATCTACGACCAGTTGCGGATGCTGGAGCGCAGCCCGCTGCACACGGGCGGCTTCCCCAAGCCGTCCGTACGGCACTGGATCGTCTCGCCCATCGCCGAGGGCGCCTCGTCGGTCTCCCGCCCCGAGGGCCAGGAGGTCGAGGGCTACCGCATCAAGGACTTCGAGATACAGCGCATCTGCAACGAGCAGCAGTTCGGCAGCGGCAACCGGCACTATCTCGGCGTCCAGTTCGTGCTCTGGGACGGCCAGTTGGTGATCACGCTGATGATCACGGTGACGGTGCTGCACCACACGCTGCGCATCGAGGTCACCGGCCACGCCCTCGGCCCCGTGCACGGCCTGTTCTTCGACAAGCCGAAGGCCAAGACCAAGACGGTCTCCAAGGGCGTGAAGTTCTGGGAGACCAAGACCGTGAACCAGCCGCTGGTGGAGACCCAGGAGGTCGTACGGCTCGCGGCCCGCGCCCCCCTCACCTGGTTCCCGCCGGTGCTGGACTTCCTCGGCGGCAAGATGACCCTCCCGGAGCCCTTCGGTCTGCGGCACGCGTGGGCGGACAAGCCGTGGCGGCACCGCTTCATGGCCGACGACGCGCTGCGCGCCGCGACGCCCGTGCTGCGGGTGGTGCATGCGGCGGCGCTGCGCGTCCTGGAGGAGAACGGCTGCAACACCGACCAGTTCGGCGCCCGTTCCAACGCCCTCAGCGGTTCGATACCGGCCGTCGAGCCGAAGAAGGCCGACGTCTACGACGCCTGACGTCTCGCGGCGTCCCCCTCTCGGGGCGGGGCGCCGGCCGGACGGGAGGGAGCGTCCGTCCCGTACCCGGCGGCCTGCCGGGCCCGAGCCCGAGAGTGCTAGTCCTGCCAGGCGTCGGCGAGCATCTGCCGGGTTTCCGCGAGCAGTTGGGGCAGCACCCGGGTGTGCCCGACGACCGGCATGAAGTTGGTGTCGCCGCCCCACCGCGGCACGAGGTGCTGGTGGAGATGCGCGGCGATTCCCGCGCCCGCGACCGCCCCCTGGTTCATGCCGATGTTGAAGCCCTGCGCCCCGGAGGCGGCGCGCAGCGTCTTCATCGCACGCTTGGTGAACTCCGCGAGCTCCACGGTCTCCTCGTCCGTCAGCCCCGTGTAGTCGGCCACGTGCCGGAAGGGGACGACCATGAGGTGGCCGCCGTTGTACGGGTAGAGGTTGAGCACCGCGTAGACGTGCTCCCCGCGGGCGAGGACCAGCCCGTCCTCGTCGCTCTTGGCCGGGATCACGCAGAAGGGACAGCCGTCGTCCGCTCCGGGGCCGCTGGGCTTGTTCTCGCCCTGGATGTACGCCATGCGGTGCGGTGTCCACAGGCGCTGGAACGCGTCCGGCGTCCCGACTCCGATCTGCTGTTCCGGCTCGCTCGTCATGCTCGCCAGCATAGGACTTCACGGGAACGGGGACGGGCCCCAGGGTGATCCCCGCGGCCCGTCCCCGCCTCTCGTACCCGCTGCGCCGCGGCCGCGGCGTTACGTGAACTGCCGTACGGCCTGGAGCAGTTCCTCGACCGCCTGGTTCTGCGGTACGCCGTTCTGCTGCGTCCCGTCGCGGTAGCGGAAGGAGACCGCGCCCGCCGAGACGTCCTCGTCCCCCGCGATGATCATGAAGGGGACCTTGGACTTCTGTGCGTTGCGGATCTTCTTCTGCATCCGGTCCGAGGAGGAGTCGACCTCGATGCGCAGGCCCTTCTTCCGTGCCTCCGCCGCGAACTCCTCCAGATACGGCACGTGTGTGTCCCCGATCGGGATGCACACAGCCTGCACCGGGGCGAGCCACGCGGGGAAGGCACCCGCGTAGTGCTCCAGCAGCACCGCGAAGAACCGCTCGATGGACCCGAAGAGCGCGCGGTGGATCATCACCGGCTGCTGCCGGGAGCCGTCCGCCGCGGTGTATTCGAGTCCGAAGCGCTTGGGCTGCTGGAAGTCGACCTGGATCGTGGACATCTGCCAGGTGCGGCCGATGGCGTCCTTAGCCTGTACGGAGATCTTCGGCCCGTAGTACGCGGCGCCGCCCGGGTCCATCACCAGTTCCAGGCCCTGCTTCCCGGCCGCGGTGCGCAGCGCCTCGGTGGCCTCCTCCCACTCCTCGGGCCCGCCGATGAACTTCGGGTTGTCGTCCTCCCGCGTGGACAGCTCCAGATAGAAGTCGTTCAGCCCGTAGTCGCGCAGCAGATTCAGGACGAAGGTGAGCAGGTTGTCCAGCTCGTCGGCCATCTGCTCCTTGGTGCAGTAGATGTGCGAGTCGTCCTGGGTGAAGCCGCGTGCGCGGGTGAGGCCGTGCACGACGCCGGACTTCTCGTACCGGTAGACCGTCCCGAACTCGAAGAGCCGCAGCGGCAGTTCACGGTACGAGCGGCCGCGCGCCTTGAAGATCAGGTTGTGCATCGGGCAGTTCATCGCCTTCAGGCGGTAGTTCTGCCCCTCGAACTCCAGCGGCGGGAACATCGACTCCGCGTAGTTCGGCAGATGGCCCGAGGTCTCGAACAGCCCTTCCTTGGAGATGTGCGGGGTGTTGACGAACTCGTAGTCCGCCTCCTCGTGCCGCCGGCGCGAGTAGTCCTCCATCACCTTGCGTACGACGCCGCCCTTGGGGTGGAAGACGGCCAGCCCCGAGCCCAGCTCCTCCGGGATGGAGAACAGGTCGAGTTCAGCGCCGAGTTTGCGGTGGTCGCGCTTCTCGGCCTCGGCGAGGAACTCCAGGTGCGCCTTCAGCTCGTCCTTGGTCGGCCACGCGGTGCCGTAGATGCGCTGGAGCTGCTTGTTCTTCTCGCTGCCCCGCCAGTACGCGGCGGCGCTGCGCATCAGCTTGAACGCGGGGATCGCCCGGGTCGTCGGCAGGTGCGGGCCGCGGCACAGGTCCTTCCAGCACAGGTCGCCGGACTTGGCGTCCAGGTTGTCGTAGATGGTCAGTTCGCCCGCGCCGACCTCCGCGGAGGCGCCCTCGGCCGCGTCCGCCGCCGAGCCCTTCAGCCCGATCAGCTCCAGCTTGTACGGTTCGTCCGCCAGTTCCTCGCGGGCGTCCTCGTCGGTGGTGACACGGCGGGAGAAGCGCTGCCCCTGCTTCTGGATCTGCTGCATCTTCTTCTCGATGAGCTTGAGATCGTCGGGGGTGAAGGGCTCCTCGACGTCGAAGTCGTAGTAGAAGCCGTCGCGGATGGGCGGACCGATGCCGAGCTTCGCCTCGGGAAAGAGCTCCTGCACGGCCTGCGCCATGACGTGCGCGGTGGAGTGCCGGAGGATGTCGAGGCCGTCCTGGCTGCTCAGTTCGACCGGCTCGACCGCGTCGCCGTCGGCCAGTTCGTACGCCAGGTCCTTCAGCTCTCCCGCCACACGCGCGGCCACGACCGAACGCTCGCCCTCGAAGAGAGCCGCGGCCGTCGTGCCCGTCGTCACCACGCGCTCTTCCCGCTCGGAATCGCGTTGGATGATCACACGGACATCGGTCACCGGTCTCTCCTGACTCTCGTTCCCTGGGGGCTCCGACGGGACGCCGGACGCCGGGTGAATCGTACCGAGCGCGCAGGCCGCACCGCGAAGCGGTTGTCAGCACGTCACCGCGGGTGGCCGCCCGTACTCCCGTCTCCCCGGCGGTGATTGACCGGTCACGGAGTGCGGTATCAGCAGCGCGGGCGCCCTGACGGACGGGAGTGGTGCCATGACACCGTGGTATGAGGGCCCGCTCGCGGCACTGGCCGTACGGGCCGCGGCACCGCCTCCGGCCGGGCGGGGCACGCAGGACGTCTCCGGTCCCGACCCCGAGAGCGACCGGCTCGGCGACGCCGCCGTCGCCGTCCAGCACACGCCCCGCTCACCGGTGGAGACACACGTCCCGCGCGCGGTCCCGGACACCGCGGAGGGCCGAAGTGCCGCCGACATCGCCCGCACCCTGGCGTCGTACGCCGCCGGCACACCCCTCGTCGTCCTGGACGCGCCGTACGTACTGACGCTGCTGGACCGGGAGTTGAGACGCCACCGGCACACTCCGCTCCCCGCCTGCCTCGGCGTGCGGACGCTGTGCGTCCTCGACCCGGTGCTCCTCGACCGGCGTCTGGACCGCACCGCCGCAGCCGGCGGTTCGCGCCGCGGTACGGCCCAACTCTGCGCCGCGTACGGGGTGTCCGCGCCCCGCGACGGCACCGTCCAGGAGGAGGCTGTCGCAGCACTGGCGCTCGCGCGAGCGCTCGGCCGCCGTTTCGCGCCGCGTCTCACGGGGCTCACGCCCGCCGCACTGCACACGCTCCAGGCGATCTGGTTCGCCGCCGAACGGGACGCCCCGGTGCCGTGGTTCAGCCGCGGCACGCGCCGCTCCGCGGACCACATCTGGCCGCTGCGCCCGCCGTCCGCGGCCTGATCCCCGCCCGTACACATGCGAAAGCCCGGTCCCTCTGACGACGGACCGGGCTTCGGCGGACGTGGGCGATACTGGGTTCGAACCAGTGACCTCTTCGGTGTGAACGAAGCGCTCTCCCGCTGAGCTAATCGCCCGCTCGCGGCACGTGCAGAACCATACAGTGCCGCTCAGTCATCATCCAAACCCCTTGCCAGCCACCGCTCCAGGCCCCGTCTGCCCGCACACATCATCGCCGCGTGGTTGGCGCGGAAGAGCGGCCGCGCGGGCAGCGCGAGCCGCCGCAGCAGCGCTCTGCGCACCACCACCCGCTGCTCGTACACGGCGACGGCACCGCGCCCGCCCCCCGCACCGTCACCCGTGACGGTCCAGCGCGCCCAGCCCTCCATGTCCCCGGTGATCTCCATCTCCAGTACGCCCGCGGCCGGATCACGCCGCGCCGCCCTCCCGGTGATCCGCAGATCGAGCGGCAGTACGGAACGGATCCGCGCACTCCCCGAGGACTCCTCCAGCGCGCGCACCTCGCGGACTTGGGGCCACCAGCGGGGATACTCCCCGGCCCGCTCCAGCACCTCGTACACCGCTTCCGGCGGCGCGCTCAGACGCCAGACGCTGCGGAAGACGAAACGGTGCCGGGCGGCGGTCATCTGCGCACTCCTCATACTCCTCGCCACGGACCGCACTTCGGCCCGCGGCCCGTGAGCACTCCCGCATCCTGACACCGCGCCCGGCCCGTACGCCTCCGCCCGCTCCCCGAATTCCCCGGCCCCGCCGCGACTTCACGACATCGCCCGCGCCGCGGACCGTAAAGCATCCGCCAGTAATTACCGATGAAGTGAATTCCGGCTGTATCTCCGCCATTCGGGAAAAGCACACGCCGAGAACCGGAACCTCCGCCCGGCACAAGAAAATCCGGGGCCCCGGGCTTTCGCCCGGAACCCCGGATCACGCGTGGGCGATACTGGGTTCGAACCAGTGACCTCTTCGGTGTGAACGAAGCGCTCTTCCGCTGAGCTAATCGCCCGCTCGCGGCACGTGCAGAACCATACAGTGCCGCTCAGTCATCATCCAAACCCCTTGCCAGCCACCGCTCCAGGCCCCGTCTGCCCGCACACATCATCGCCGCGTGGTTGGCGCGGAAGAGCGGCCGCGCGGGCAGCGCGAGCCGCCGCAGCAGCGCTCTGCGCACCACCACCCGCTGCTCGTACACGGCGACGGCACCGCGCCCGCCCCCCGCACCGTCACCCGTGACGGTCCAGCGCGCCCAGCCCTCCATGTCCCCGGTGATCTCCATCTCCAGTACGCCCGCGGCCGGATCACGCCGCGCCGCCCTCCCGGTGATCCGCAGATCGAGCGGCAGTACGGAACGGATCCGCGCACTCCCCGAGGACTCCTCCAGCGCGCGCACCTCGCGGACTTGGGGCCACCAGCGGGGATACTCCCCGGCCCGCTCCAGCACCTCGTACACCGCTTCCGGCGGCGCGCTCAGACGCCAGACGCTGCGGAAGACGAAACGGTGCCGGGCGGCGGTCATCTGCGCACTCCTCATACTCCTCGCCACGGACCGCACTTCGGCCCGCGGCCCGTGAGCACTCCCGCATCCTGACACCGCGCCCGGCCCGTACGCCTCCGCCCGCTCCCCGAATTCCCCGGCCCCGCCGCGACTTCACGACATCGCCCGCGCCGCGGACCGTAAAGCATCCGCCAGTAATTACCGATGAAGTGAATTCCGGCTGTATCTCCGCCATTCGGGAAAAGCACACGCCGAGAACCGGAACCTCCGCCCGGCACAAGAAAATCCGGGGCCCCGGGCTTTCGCCCGGAACCCCGGATCACGCGTGGGCGATACTGGGTTCGAACCAGTGACCTCTTCGGTGTGAACGAAGCGCTCTCCCGCTGAGCTAATCGCCCGCTCGCGGCACGTGCAGAACCATACAGTGCCGCTCAGTCATCATCCAAACCCCTTGCCAGCCACCGCTCCAGGCCCCGTCTGCCCGCACACATCATCGCCGCGTGGTTGGCGCGGAAGAGCGGCCGCGCGGGCAGCGCGAGCCGCCGCAGCAGCGCTCTGCGCACCACCACCCGCTGCTCGTACACGGCGACGGCACCGCGCCCGCCCCCCGCACCGTCACCCGTGACGGTCCAGCGCGCCCAGCCCTCCATGTCCCCGGTGATCTCCATCTCCAGTACGCCCGCGGCCGGATCACGCCGCGCCGCCCTCCCGGTGATCCGCAGATCGAGCGGCAGTACGGAACGGATCCGCGCACTCCCCGAGGACTCCTCCAGCGCGCGCACCTCGCGGACTTGGGGCCACCAGCGGGGATACTCCCCGGCCCGCTCCAGCACCTCGTACACCGCTTCCGGCGGCGCGCTCAGACGCCAGACGCTGCGGAAGACGAAACGGTGCCGGGCGGCGGTCATCTGCGCACTCCTCATACTCCTCGCCACGGACCGCACTTCGGCCCGCGGCCCGTGAGCACTCCCGCATCCTGACACCGCGCCCGGCCCGTACGCCTCCGCCCGCTCCCCGAATTCCCCGGCCCCGCCGCGACTTCACGACATCGCCCGCGCCGCGGACCGTAAAGCATCCGCCAGTAATTACCGATGAAGTGAATTCCGGCTGTATCTCCGCCATTCGGGAAAAGCACACGCCGAGAACCGGAACCTCCGCCCGGCACAAGAAAATCCGGGGCCCCGGGCTTTCGCCCGGAACCCCGGATCACGCGTGGGCGATACTGGGTTCGAACCAGTGACCTCTTCGGTGTGAACGAAGCGCTCTTCCGCTGAGCTAATCGCCCGCTGCGCCCATGAGATTACCGCATGTCAGACGGTGCTCATGACCAACGCCGGTGCGGCCGCGGGCTAGCGCACGCGCTGCGCCTGCTTCCGCCGGCGCCGCTCCTCACGCCGCTCCTTCACCCAGTGCGTCCACTCCAGCACCTTCCGCTTCGTCCAGTGCAGCACCCGCTGTGCCCAGGGAAACTCCGTGGCCCAGAGCCCGATACCGGCGAAGATCACCAGCCAGCCCGGACCCGGCAGCGGCAGCAGCACGACGCCGCCCGCGACGACCGCCAGCCCGAGAAGGAAGATCACCACCTGCCAGCTCAGGTGCAGCGGACGGGACGCCTTGATGAAACGCGGGGCCCGAGAACCCACGGGCCGGTAGTCACGCTCTGCGCACATGAGCCCAACGTAACCGAACTCCACCCCGTCACCGGAATAGCCGTACGCTACAAAAACACCACAGGCCATATGAAGGGCTGTATTACTCGCAAAACGGTCAGAGGGGTTTACAACCGACGAGTACGTGGCATGTCGATTTCGCCGACGTGCGAACCCCCGAGCGCACACTGAGCGAAAGGCCCTGGCGCTTATGAACACCACGGTCAGCTGCGAGCTGCACCTGCGCCTCGTTGTTTCAAGCGAGTCATCACTGCCGGTACCCGCGGGGCTGCGGTACGACACGGCCGATCCCTATGCCGTCCACGCCACCTTCCACACCGGCGCCGAGGAGACCGTCGAATGGGTCTTCGCGCGCGATCTTCTCGCCGAGGGTCTCCACAGGCCCACGGGCACCGGTGACGTCCGCGTATGGCCCTCCCGGAGCCACGGCCAGGGAGTCGTCTGCATCGCTCTCAGCTCCCCCGAGGGCGAGGCACTGCTGGAGGCGCCGGCGCGGGCCCTGGAGTCCTTCCTCAAGCGAACCGACGCGGCTGTGCCACCCGGCACCGAGCACCGCCACTTCGACCTCGACACAGAGCTCTCGCACATCCTCGCGGAGAGCTGAGACCCACCGGTCCCGCGCAGCCGTCCGACTCGGGGCGACGGCTGCGCCTCCCTCGGCACAGCACGGCACGCACGGCGACGCCGTCGCCCCGGACCCGGCTCCACCGGGCTCCGGCGGTGGCGGCGTCGCCGTGTGATGCACGCGTTAGTCTCGGCGCACCGGAATCCCGCCGGGCCGACCCGAGGAGCGACCGTGCAGATCAATCACGACACCCGGTGCGCGCTCGACGACGTGGTGGATCTGCTCAACACCGCGGCGGACGGCGACCGGGCCGACCTGCTGGTCACGGTGGCCGACCTCGGTTCGTACGTGGAACGCAACGACCTCAGCGACGTCGGCGCCCTCACCGAGGAGGACCTGAACGCGGTCCGGTCGGTGCGGGAGCGCTTCTCGCGGGTCTTCGCCGCCGGCGACGACCGTGAGGCCGCGGAGCTGGTCAACGCGCTGGTCGCGGAGGCGGGCACGACTCCGCAGCTCACCGATCACGACGGCTACGACTGGCACGTGCACTACTTCGCGCCCGGCGCCTCCGTCGCCCACCACCTGGCCGCGGACGGCGGCATGGCGCTCGCCTTCATCATCGTCTCCGGGGAGCGCGACCGGCTGCGCCGGTGCGCCGCCCCCGACTGCCTGCGGGCCTTCGTGGACCTGTCGCGGAACCGCTCGCGGCGCTACTGCGATAGCCGTACGTGCGGGAACCGGCTGCATGTCGCCGCTTACCGCGCACGGCAGCGGGAGTCCACGGAGGCCACGCAGGGCTGAGCGCCCCCGCCCGTTCCAGCGGGCGGGACCGGAGTCGGCCCAGGAGTCAGCCCAGGAAGAGGTCGTGGGCGCCGGTGATGGCCAGCAGGATCGCGATGAACGCCAGGAAGAACATCAACGGGGGCTGGGAGAGGGCGTAGAGACACCCCTTCTGCTCGGTCAGTCGTGCCTCGGGCAGTGCCGCGACGGTGACGGTGGGCGGGGCGGTCGCGGCAGGCGCGGAGGGCGGCTCGGCGAGCTCGGCCGGAGGGTTCGGCGTCATGTCCATCTCGCGGTGATCATTACGCAGCACGCATCACGGAAGTGATCAACACGCCCACGACGCGGTGGAGTTCGTGGGTCGTCCCCGCGAGAACGCGGGGATACGTGGTAGTCGCGGCCGGAGGCGGCTGCGGTGCTGTGCGCTGGCGGCGGCGTCAGATGCCGTGCTTTTTGAGGATGGCCTCGATGTCGGAGAAGTCGTCGTCCGAGGAGGGCTTCGCATCCTTGCCCGGCGCGGGTTTTCGCCCCTGGCCGGTGGAGGCGGACGGTGAGGCCGTACCGCTGCCGACCGCGGGGGCGTTCGCCGTACCGGAGACCACGGCGCGTCCCGGCGCCCCGTCCGTCGCGCGGGGCTGCGGCCCGCTCTCGACGGCCTTGCGGCGGGCGCGCTTGCCCGCGAAGCGTCCGACCACGTACAGCACGAAGGCGACGGCGAGGACGGCGAAGCCCGCCCAGACCGTGGGTTTCAGTACGAGGTCCGCCGCCCAACCGCCGACCGCCGCACCGATCTTCCCCGCGAGGCCGATGAGGCCGCTCATGGCCAGCCCCACCGGGACCAGGGCGAAGGCCGCGATGCGGGTGGCGGCGGCGAAGCGCCGCCGGAAGGCCGTCAGGAAGGCGACGGCCAGGCCGGCCGCGGAGAGCGCGGCACAGACGGTGGTGGTCAGCATGTCTCCCATTTTGCTACGCGCCCACGTGAGAGGCCATGCCGGTCCCGGGATTCAGGGAGATCTCGGGGTCATCGCCCTCCGGAAGGGCTGCGACACTGTGCGCATGGAAGACCACTCCGACCGCCCCGTGCTCGACTACTGGTGCGAGCTGCAATGTTCCGACTGTCACCGTGCGCAGGGAGATCTGGACGCACTGCGCGAGCGGTACGGGGAGCGGCTGGAGATCCGGCTGCGGCATTTCCCGCTGGAGAAGCACAAGCACGCGTACGCGGCGGCGCAGGCCGCGGAGGAGGCGTTCGCGCAGGGCAGAGGCGACGCGTACGCGGCGGCCGTGCTGGCGCGCAGCGCCGAGCTCGCCGAGCGGGGCGAGGAGCTGCTGCTGGAGGTGGCGCGCGAACTGGGCCTGGACGCCGGGGAGTTCGAGAGCGCGCTGATCGACGGACGCCATCTGCTGATCGTCGACGCCGACCAGGCGGAGGGGAAGGCGATCGGCGTCAAGGGCACTCCGACGTACGTCGTCGGCGGCGAGCGGCTGGACGGCGGCAAGAGCCAGGAGGGTCTGCGGGAGCGGATCGAAAAGATCGTGGACGGGCTGCTCGGCGAGAGCGCGTAGGCCGGGGACGTACGCCGCGGGCGGTGCTGCCGGAAGCCGGAAGCCGGAGGCCGGGGAACGGAGACCGGGGACCGGGCGGCGGCTCAGAGCAGCGGCTTGTGGAAGTGGTGTTCGGCCACGCGGTAGCCGAGCGACGAATACAGGCGCACCGCCGGGGTGTTGGCGCTCAGCACGTGCAGCCCGAGCGTGCGCGCCCCCGCCGCGGCGGCCTCGCGCTCGGCGACGAGCATCAGGGTGCGGCCGTGGCCGCTGCCTCGGCTCTCCTCCTCGACCTCGACCTCGTAGACGTACGCGTCGGAGTCCTCGCGCGGGCTGCGTTCGAGTTCGACCCAGACCCGTCCGACGACGGCTTCCTCGTGCGCGAGGACGCGCAGCGCGGCGCCGCGGGTCGAGGCGCCCTCCGGCAGCAGTCGTGCGAAGGACGCCGCGGCGCGGCGGGCGGCCTCCTCGGCGGACAGGCCCCGTTCGATCATCGTCTGCGCCAGCCGCGGCTGCCCGTCCTCGCGCCAGACCTCGAACTCGGCCTGGTCCATGGGCCGTACGGCGCTGCCCGGGGGCAGCGGCGGCTCCTCCCCCACGTCCTTGAGCATGCTGCGGCTGCGCTCGGTGTAGCCGAGGCCGGCGGCCAGTGCGAGTGCCGCGTGCGCGGCGGCCGGGACGCTGATCTCCACGCGCCGGCAGCCCCAGTCGCGCAGCGCCTCCTCCCCGGCGAGGGCGGCGACGGCGCCGCGTCCGCGCCGCCGTTCCCGTTCCTCGACGACGAGTTGGGTGACGCGGCCGGTCACGGGACCGTACTCGGGGTCGACGGTCAGCCGGAGCAGGCCGACGGGACGGCTGTTGACGCAGATGTCGTACGAGCGGGAGCGGACGCCGTCGGCGTCGTACTGGTCGGGTCCGGTGGGGCGCAGCGTCGTGGTCACGCTCGTTTTCTACCGGCTGCGGCCGCCGCGCGCCACGGAGCCGGGGACCGGCCGGGAGCGCCCAGGGCCCCGACGGGTCCCGGTCACGGGTCGACGTCGGCGGCGGAGCGCTCGGCGAAGAGCTTCATGGCCTTCAGGGTCACCGGGCCCGGCGCGCCTGGCAGTTCGCGGTCGTCGACGCGGTGCACGGCCTGTACGTCGCGCAGCGAGGAGGTGAGGAAGACCTCCTCGGCGCGCTCCAGCACCTCCAGCGGGAGGTCGCTCTCGCGTGCGCCCGCCCACTCCGCGACCAGGGCGCGGGTGATCCCGGCGAGGCAGCCCGA
Source organism: Streptomyces nanshensis (assembly GCF_001751255.1). GTDB lineage: Bacteria > Actinomycetota > Actinomycetes > Streptomycetales > Streptomycetaceae > Streptomyces > Streptomyces nanshensis_A. The sequence goes on from NZ_LJGW01000223.1 coordinate 28,977, forward strand.
CTCCAGCGGCGGCGTGTGCAGTTCGCCGTCGAGGACGACGAAGACGTTGGTGCCGGTGCCCTCGCACAGCCGGCCGCGGGTGTTGGCGAACAGGGCCTCGCTCGCGTCCTGTTCGTGCGCGCGGGCGAGCGCGAGGACGTTCTCCCCGTACGACGTCGTCTTCAGCCCGGCGAGGGCGCCGCGCTCGTTGCGCGTCCACGGGACGGTGACCGCGGCGGTGCTGTCGGGACGGCGGGACGCCTCGCTCAGGGCGACGACGAGGGTGGGCTTCGAGTCGCCGCGGTCGGAGCCGAGGGGTGCGAGGCCGCCGGTGTAGGTGACGCGGAGGCGGCCGAGCGGCACCGGTTCGGCCTCGGTGACGGCTGTGCAGGCACGCCGCACCTCGTCCGCGTCGGGCTCGGGCAGGCCCAGGCCGCGGGCCGAGCGCGCGAGGCGCTCGATGTGGCGGGTGAGGGCGAAGGGCCTGCCGTCGGTGACCTTCAGCGTCTCGAAGACCCCGTCGCCGACGGTCAGTCCGTGGTCCAGGACGGAGACGTGTGCGTCGTCGACGTCCCGGAGTCCGCCGTCGAGCCAGATCCTCACAGGGCTCCCCTTCCGCTTCCGCCGATGGCCGGGGGCCGTCGCCGGGTTGGTGGCTGCGGCCGTGACCGGCGGCACCTGGGAGTGCCGCATCTCCGACGCTACCTTGAGCGGCTCGGACGCCCTGCGTGCCGTCTCGGTCCGTTCCCCTTCCCCTTCCCGCATTCCTCTTCTCGTTCCTCTTCCGGGTCCGGACCGCGCTGTGGGTCGCGGTGTGGGGCGGTGCGTGACGGGAGCCGTGATCGTGTGCCGTGGCCGGACTCTGTGGCCGACCCGTCCCGGCCATGATCGGCGGGGCGGCGATCCCGTGTACGGGAGGGCGCGTACGGGAGGAGACCGGCGGCCGGTCTCCTCGACCTCCGTGGCGTCCCCGTGAACGCCGGGGAACGCCCCGGAAGCGTCCGCGCCGCTGCTCGGGAGCCCGTACGGACGGTCACGCAGGGCGAACTGAATTTGTACTCGCCGCTTCATCCGCTACAGTTCAACTCGTCGCCGGGAAGCGGTAGCCGACCCGGACGGCATCTGCGGACGTGGCTCAGTTGGTAGAGCATCACCTTGCCAAGGTGAGGGTCGCGAGTTCGAATCTCGTCGTCCGCTCTGAGTGGAAGCCTTCACGGTTTCCGCACGGTGGAGTGGCCGAGAGGCGAGGCAACGGCCTGCAAAGCCGTCTACACGGGTTCAAATCCCGTCTCCACCTCCACGGACGATTAGCTCAGCGGGAGAGCGCTTCCCTGACACGGAAGAGGTCACTGGTTCAATCCCAGTATCGTCCACACAGGCCAGGGGCCGTTTTCCTTCGGGGAGACGGCCCCTGGTGCGTACGGGCCCAACTGCGGTGCGGCGGGCGCTAGTCGGGCCCGCGAGCAGAGCCGCTTACGCCGAGGCGGACGTCCCCGCCGTATCCGGAGCCGTGTGGCCGAGGATCACCTCCGCGAGCTGCGGTACGACCGCTTCCGGCAGCGCGTGCCCCAGGCCGGGGACGGTGACCAGGCGGGCGTTGCCGAGCAGCGACGCGAGGTGCCGTGCGGAGGCGGTGCCCGCGAGGGGGTCGGCGGGCGAGTCGATCACGAGGGCGGGAGTGGTGACCGCCGCGAGTTCCGCGCCGCGGTCGAAGCCCTCCTGCCCGGCCCTGGCATGCGCGTTGGGGCTGTCGTGCCGCCCCGCGTGCGCCATGATCCGTTCTTCCATACGCCGGAACTCCCCGGGATCGAAAGGCAGTCGGCCGCCGTTGAGCAGACGCCAGTGCTCCACACGCCAGTCCAGTTCGGCTTCGCGGTCCCGGGGTTCGTTCATCGTCGCCCACATGGCGAGCACGTCCGGGTCCAGGTCGAAGGGCGGGTCCGTCGGACCGCCGCTCATGGGCGTGGTGCCGATGAAGGTCGCCGTCGCCGTACGGTCCGGGTGGTCGAGCAACAGAAGCTGCGTGAGCATGCCGCCCACGGACATGCCGACCACATGGGCGCGTTCGACGCCGAGCGCGTCGAGGACGCCCACGGCATCGGCGGCCAGATCGGTCAGGGCGTACGGCTCGTCGTCGAAGGACCAGCTCGAACGCCCCGTGTCCCGGTGGTCGTAGCGCACGACGCGGTGGTGACGGGCGAGAGCGTCGACGAGGCTGTCGGGCCAGGCCAGACCGGAGGCGTTGGCGCCCATGACGAGCAGCAGCGCCGCGGCGTCCGGATCACCGCGCTCCTCCGCCCAGAGCCGGACGCCGGGCGCGATGTCGATCTCGTGTTCCATGGCAGTCACCGTGCCGGGTGTGGGGACCGCCGTCCACTGGATTCGGGGGGGGGCGGCAACGGGTGTCGCGGGCGAGCGAGTTGGCCGCAGTCACCTACGGCCGGAGGGTTGATCACCGCGACGAACATTCCCGGGTGAGGCCCCTCCGGAAGGACGGCACAACCACGGGCACTCGTACTCAAAGTACGCCCAACTCCGTGGCCAGCGACTTCAGTTCGTCGGACGGCGGCTGACTCATGGTCGTGAGATCCGCGACGAGCTGTTTCACGGCGGGGAGGGCGCCGACGAGTCCGGGCGACAGCCGCCGTGCGGCCTGAATCGAGGCGACGGATTCGGCGATCTGCCGACGCTGAGCGTGAGCCCGGGCAACGTCGAGGTGGAACCGCGTCTGGCGCTCGGAGGAGAGCCCGGTAGCGTCCACGCGATCAGCGGCGCGGAGTGCGACCCCGGCGTCTCCCAACTCGACGGCGACCGAGACCTCGTAGAGGTCGACGTTCGCGGGCCCGAACTCCGTGTTGTAGTCGTTCCGTCCGGGGCCTACCGTCTCGGCCATCTCACGTGCGGCACGGATGAACTCGTAGGCGTCATCTGCCTGGTTGGCCTTGCCTGCCGCTACCGCCCTCTGGAGGGTGAGCGCACCACGAAGCGCGATCGCTTCGACTTCGCCGGTGGCCGCCAGCGGCTCCAGCGCGTCAGCAGCACTGCCGGAAGCCCGTGCGGCCTGTTCGTAGCGCCAGGCCCCGAGGAAGACGATCGAGAGCCGGAACTCTCCGGCCGCCATCAACAGCGGATCGTTCGCGCGCTCAGCAGCCACGACGGAGCGGTCCACGGCAATCCACGCCGCCTCCGGCTCGCCCATGTTCGCGAGCGCCGCGCTGCACGTGTGGTAGACGGTCGCCAACAGGCGGAACAACTCCGGACGTTCGCCCTCCGGAGCGGAACGTGCCGCGGACTCCGCCTGCGGCACGAGATCTTCCAACAGCTCAGCCAGGTCCGCGTAGTTGCCCTCATGCGTCAGGGCCCATGCGTGCTCAGTGTCTTCCCGGAGCTTATCCAGGTCGGGCGGTTCATGTCCGCCGAGAATCGCCTTGAGCGAGTGCGCGGCACTCAGCGCGAGACGAAGTCGGCTGGCGCCCGGCGGCTCCATGACCGTCGAAGCGACAACCGGCGCCTCCGCAGCCAACTCTGCGACGGGCAAGTCCAGGACGTCCGCGACCTTCTCCAGGACCGTCATGCGGTCGATGCGGCGAACTCCCCGCTCCACTTGCGATACCCAGGCTTCGGAGCGGTCCAGGAGGACGGCGAACTCTTTCTGGGAGAGTCCGCGACGCTTGCGGTTGAACTGGATCTTCTTGCCGAGGGTCTTCTCGTAGTCAGGGCTCACCCGGTCACGCCCTTGCCGGACATGAAGTCCAGTCGGTCAACTTGGGTGGACGCCAGGTACTCCTCGCGCGCGGCGAGGAACTCCATCACGTAGCCCTGCGACTCGTGCACCTCGAAAGCGTCCCTGTCCGCGTACAGCTCGTAGAAGATCCGCTCCAGCGGACGCCCTTCCACGCGGTGCACGGTGTAGATCAGAGTCCCTGGCTCGTTCGCCTTGATCTGCTCGCCGGTCCGCGAGACCAACTCGTCGAACCTGGCTGCCGCTTCCTCGTCCTTGCAGGTGAAGCGGACCATCAACCCGAACATGCAGCGATCTCCTTCCTGATCGTCTCGGGCACCCCTCCCACGTGTGAACACCCGTCCAGGACGACCCGCATCAAAAGTGCGACCCCGTATTCAAAGTACTCACACACCGAGTACGGTGCTAGTACTTATTGTACGGCTCTCCGGAATTCCGGGCCAGTCGCTTGGGATAACAGGACCGGGAAGCCGCTGGTCAGTGCCATGGAGGAACGCCATGCCCACCTACCGCCGCACCTTCCCGGAGCATGCGGATCAGGTCGGTCACGCCCGTCGCTGGACTCGCGACGTCTTAGCCGGATGCCCGAGCGTCCAGGACGCGGTGCTGATCGTGAGCGAGCTGGGCACCAACGCCGTCACGCACACCACGAGCCCCGACTTCCGCGTGACGACCTGCGTTGACGAGAACACCGTGACGATCTCGGTCACGGACAGGGGCGACAGCGTGAGCGCGCCGCATCTGGCGAAGCCCTACGGCAACGGGACGCACGGCCGAGGCTTGGCCATCGTCAGCCAACTCACTTCCGCTGTGCACGTCAGCCGCACTGTTCGCGGGCGCACCGTCGCGGCTCGACTGACCGCGGAGGCGGTGCCGGCATGCTGAACCCCTCGACGGAGCGGACAGTGTCCGGATCGCCGAAGCGCCCTCAACTCGTCCCGTACATCACCCAGTGGAGCGGCGAACGCGCACCGAAGTCCGAACTGGTGATCCGCCGGGGCCGACTCGCCTTCGCCGACGAACGTCCCTACGACCGGGACTCGAACGGCGTCCTGTGGTCGCGCGTGCCCTCCCAACCCGGCAAGGGCAAGCCCGAGTTCGGCAAGGTGCACGCTCTGCGACAGCGCAACGCCATGGAACGACTGCTCTGCCAGGTCTGTGGCAAGGCCGCCGACCGCAACCAGGACGGCATCCTCTGGTTGCTTGGAGAAGCCCCCGACAGTTCGGGCGACTCTGGAGTTCTGACAGCCCATCCACCGCTGTGCCTGCCATGCGCCCACGCATCGGTGAGCGCCTGCCCGCACCTTCGACGCGAGTACATCGCGCTTCGCGTCAGCCGTCTGGAACGGGCGGGAGTGCGGGGAGCCCTCTTCCAGCCGTCTGGCTCCCAGCCGGTTGCCGTCGACGTCGGAGGTGTCGCCTTCGACGATCCTCTGATCCGCTGGGTCCGCGCCGGCCAACTTCTCGTGTACCTCACGGACTTCCGAGTCATCGACCTCTAGGCACCAGGCGAAGCCCAGCCGTGCAGACATCGGAGGGGCGCACCCCAGGAGCACCAGCGCGATAAGACTTTCCCTACTTCATCAAGGGCTCGCTCCGCTCGCCGCGCGGCCCGGCTTGCCGCCGGGCCGACGCTCCTGTCTCCGCCCCGCTCCGGCCCGGCCGCCGGCCCGCGCGCGGTGCAAGCCACACAAGAAGAGGGCTTCATCGTGGCTGGGGCNCACGGCTTTAAGCAGCCACCTTGGGGCGAGACTCTAAGATCAGGGGCTCACTTCGGGCTATTGCGGGCAGGCTAGGAGCTGCCCGAGTCGCGGCAAGCTTACGAGGCCCTGATCTCTCACCCCAACCCAGCTCCAGCCCAAACCCGCTACACCGACCTTTGCTCCCCCTCTTCAGGAAGTCGTTAAGGCAAGGACACAGGAATTCCCCTACTCAATTGCACCTCTCCTCTTGATTTTCCTAGCGGCGTCACGGAGAGCCCGATGCCACCTCATTGGCACTCGCACATTTAGATACTCCCCATCACTGTGCGCCTCCTCAAACGCCAGCTCAAGATCCTTCAATTGACCCATGAAGATTTCCACGCCCGCCTGTCCACGTCGGACGTCTTCCTGCAATGCCTCGATTTCCATTTCGTCCGATGGGTCAGCTTCATCGAGTTCTTGCTGATTCTTGAGAAGGGCCTCCCGGGTTACACGGAGGTAATTTCTGATATCGGACAGAATTGGCTCGGCGAATTCTTCCGGAATCACCATCATCTTTGTCTCTTCATTTCCTTTCCCTTGAATTGAATAGCGAGGGCTCCATGCCTTGGCGGTCGCAGCCTGATGAACAGTGCTTTCGCTGACTCTTGTTGACACGCTCCCTCGCACGGCCTCAAGGAAAGAAGCGAAGTGCATGATGTGCAGAGGTTTTCCGACGCGTGTAGCCATTTCTGCAACTAGTTCTTCTCTTGGACCTATAACAAAGTCGAGTCTCTTGGTCATCCAGTCCTCTTTGAGATCGTTCGACACAATGAGAACTGGCAGGTCGCGAGACTCTGCTTCTCGGAGTGTCTGCTCCCACCAAAAATAGTCGCCATGAGAATTCTCTCCTTTGGCTGCATCCTTGTAACCGGGCGGCACTCTCTCCTGAATTCTTCTCTCAGCCTCTTTCCTATTCTCCTTCAAGGTATCCGAGGAAAAGGCAGGACCCACTCTGCCATCGAAAATCTCAGAGAGTCGAGTCAGGATCGGATCGTCGTCAAGAACTTGCCGTACCGACAGATCAAACTTATTCTCGTAATCGCCGATCTGCCTAATCGAGAGATCAAATGCCATGTCGAGTGTGCTCTTTAGTTCCTCCTTCGCATTCTTTTCAAGTGCGCATCGGTTAGAGAATTCATCAAGAGCTTGTACGGCCTGCGCCTTTGCCTTCTCGAGAGAAGTCACTGTGGACGAGAAGAAGTTGATTTGATCGCGCGCAGCGGTTACGCGATTCCGATGGAATTCAGCTGCCACTTGATGAGGAAGCCAGAGCTTTTCTCTCATTGCTTGCAGGACTTGCAACATCTCTTCTCTTGCCGAAGGAGCAGCACGATAGAGATTCAATAAGACGCTGGAATCGAGCACGATGAGTGCCTCCCCTAGCATGTTCGCAATAAGCGTCTTTGGCGCTCTCCAATGTCCCGCAAATGGAGCGATAAATGAGCTTTCTACGTCCATGTGACCCCCTCCCTGGTCGTACTATTTAGCGTAGCTGTGGAAGTGGGTTCCGGCTATAGCTAAGTTGATGACTGCTCATGCGGCGCCACGGCCTGATGCCCAGTCGGCGAAGACGCTAGGCGGTCTCGGGGCGTGCGAGCCCAATAGCGGATGCCCAGGCGCCGTAGCGGCAACGGGCTGCAAGTGCTGGGGCTGACTCTGATGTTTCAATAGAAGCGAAGAAACTTCCGGAGCCGTTGCAGTACAGCAGTGAAGTACAGCAACCAAGTTGACGATCAGCAGCCACCAGGTACCGTCACCGCCATCTATACAGCTAGTCCGACCCGTCGCCGACCGACTCATTTAGAGCTACGGATCAGGAGGTTCTACCCACTGCATGGGCCGTACTTCTCGGCTAGGGCGGCGCGGTCCGCGCGCATGCGGGAAACCTGTCCTGATCCGCCGCTTCGGTGGATCTAGCCTCGTGCTCTTTAGACGAACAATCGGAGAACGGTGGCCACACCGGCGAGGACCGCTACGGCTCCGGCGACAAACGCGGCCTTCTTGTTCCGAGTCCAGAAGGTACCGTCGTCGTTGTCATCCGGTGAGGCGTCAGCGTTCTTGATTATGCTCTTCCCGTGTGACTGTGCAGTCGTCAGAGTGATACGGGCCTTAGGGGAACCGTGCACTGCGACATGGAGTGCATTCCCGATTGCCTCGGAGGATGGGTCCGACTCCTCGTCGCTCACCGTGACGCGAAGCTCAGCAACTAGTTCGGTCAGCGTTGTCCGTACTTGATCGAGAACGCCAACGATGCTGGCTTTCGACACCACCCAGTACAGGGCGGTGATCTTCTGGAAAAGTTCGCCACTCGCCTGATCAATCGCCCTAGCGATGTCTGTAGCGCCGCCCGGAGTCAACTGCACGTACGCCTTCTCCGGCTTGACGTTCGCGGAATCTTCGAGCTCCCTCACACCCATCCGCAACCGGACTTCTTCGCCGATGCGCTTCTTGGCGAACGCGGGGAGGTCATTGGGGCTGATTTGCTGCCCGGTGATCTGGCGTGGGCCGATGAAGGCATCGATCTTCAGCGGTGCTCCGACGATGCGGTACTTGGGAACTTCATCCTCGCTCTCGTATCCCCTGAGTTCCTTCCCCGCCCACTCCCGTAGCTGGTCAGAGTTCACCGCGCCGCCCAGCGCGATGCACTTCCGCAGCACGCTGGACAGAGGGACGGAGTCGTCGAGAGCATCTCGTTCGATCTCGCCGACCAGGGTGCGTGCACGCTTCGTCACTGTCTTGATCTTTCGAAGTGGGCTCCGTAGAGCGAATCATCCAGACTTGAGTAGCCCGTCGTGTATGTACACGCCAGGATGCTTTGATCCGTTCCCGTGGATCACCGGCAAGCAGCTGATGGGCAGCAGCGGCCACTTCGTTTCGTGAGCGTCCCGATGGTTCAAAGGAGTGGGCACGTGCTTCCCGAGCGGGGCATCGTCAGGTGCGACCAACGCCCAGGCGTTCAGCCGCCTGTGGCCACGGGACGGGGCGACGTCACGCTGCTGCTGAGTGACTAACTGAGTGACTACGAGCCAGGACGGCGGCGGACGGCCGTGCACCGCCGCGGATTTGTCTTGCAGGTCAGCGCGTGACAAGATCTGTGACGCAACAGCCCGCGCGGTTAGCTCAGCGGGAGAGCGCTTCCCTGACACGGAAGAGGTCACTGGTTCAATCCCAGTACCGCGCACCGCGAAGTGCCCCGGCCGGTTCTCCGGTCGGGGCACTTGTGTGTGGCGGCGCCCGGCTGTCGGCTGACGGTGGGGCTCAACGGGCCCTGGGCGCCGGGTTCATGACGAGAAGAGCATGTGACCGAAGCCGCGCTTGCGGCCGTGGTGGCCGTAGTGGCCGTGGTGCTGGCCGCCCCAGGCCGGCGGGGGCGGGTAGCCCTGGGGGGCGTGGCCCTGCTGTCCGTACGGGGCGGCCGGCGGCGGTCCCGCGGGCGGGGCCCACTGGGACTCCAGCCGTGTGAGCGCCTCCAGTTCGCCGTAGTCGAGGAAGATCCCCCGGCAGCCGCCGCACTGCTCGATCTGGACGCCGTTGCGGTTGAACGTCTGCATCGGCGCACCGCACTTGGGACACTGCATGGTCAAGTTCCTCTCCATGGCGGTGATTTCACCGCTCGGTCACTGCGGGTCAAGACTACGGCGCGTCTCGTCCCGCTGTCCGGGCCCGACGTGGACCGGGACGTCAGCGTGCGAGGCGGACGCATGCCTCGGCGCACGCCGTCTCCGCCTCGTCCAGGGCGCGTCCGGCCGTGTGCGCCTTGGCGACCGCGAGGGCGGCCGTCTGTACGGTCAGCGTCCGCGCGGGGGCGTCGAGCCGGGACCACGGGTCGAGGGAGGCGGTGCCCGTGCCGTTCTGGTAGGCGTGCAGGAAGGTGTGCCAGGCGGGGGCGGGCAGCAGGCCCGTCGCGTACCAGGCGGCGGGGCGTGCGAGGTCCCAGGCGGGATCGCCGAGGCCCAGGTCGTCGACGTCGATGAGATGCCAGGCGCCGCCGGGCCCCCGTGGATGCCGTACGAGTTGGCCCAGATGGAAGTCGCCGTGGCAGAGCGTGCCGTACCGCGAGGCGTCGGGCGGCTCCTCGGCACGGCACCAGGCGGGCAGCGTCGCCCACGCGGCCTCGATCGCGGCGGCGGACTCCGCGAGCGGGGGCGCGGGGTCCGCGGCGCCCCGTCGGAG
>NZ_LJGW01000186.1:0-6360 GCF_001751255.1 Streptomyces nanshensis
CGGCCGACTCCCGGGCGGCTACGCCCCGGCGCGCTCCTTCGCGGCGCCCTCCTTCGCGGCGCCCTTGGGCGCTGCGTCGATGGCGGCGGCGTCGATGGCGGCGAGGGAGCGGCGGACCTGATTGCGGTCCGTCGTGTACCAGAAGTCCGGCATCGACGCCCGCAGGAAGCCCCCGTACCGCGCCCGCTCCAGCCGCGGGTCGAGCACCGCGACGACGCCCCGGTCCCCCGAGGCCCGTACGAGCCGTCCCGAGCCCTGCGCCATCAGCAGCGCCGCGTGGGTGGCCGCGACCGCCATGAAGCCGTTGCCGCCGTGCTCCTCGACGGCCTTCTGGCGGGCGCTCATCAGCGGATCGTCCGGGCGCGGGAAGGGGATGCGGTCCATCACGACCAACTGGCAGTTCGCGCCCGGGACATCGACGCCCTGCCACAGCGAGAGCGTGCCGAAGAGACATGTCGCGGCGTCCTCCGCGAAGCGGCGGATCAGTTCGCCGAGCGTCTCCTCGCCCTGGAGCAGGATCGGCACGTCGAGCCTGCCGCGCAGCTCCTCCGCGGCCGTCTGCGCGGCCCGCATCGAGGAGAACAGGCCGAGCGTACGGCCGCCGGCCGCGCCGACCAGTTCGGCCAGCTCGTCCAGCATGTCCCGCCGGGTCGGCTCACGGCCGGGCGGCGCCAAGTGCCCGGCCACATAGAGGATTCCCTGCTTGCGGTAGTCGAAGGGCGAACCGGCGTCGAGGCCGCGCCACTGCGGCATCTCCTCCTCCGCCGAGCCCCCGCCCTCACCGCCGGGGACGTCGCCGTCCAGGACGCGTTCGGGAGCGAGCCCCAGGGAGGCCCCGACGCCGTCGAAGTCGCCGCCCAGCTTCAGCGTGGCGGAGGTGAGCACCACCGAGCGGTCGGTGAAGAGCTTGTGGCGCAGCAGCCCCGAGACCGACAGCGGGGCGACGCGCAGCGAGGCGCCGAACCGGTCGTGCCGCTCGTACCAGATCACGTCGAACTCGGAGCCCTGCACGACCCGTTCGGCCACGTCGTGCACGTTCTCCAAGGAGGCGAGGGCCTGTTTGCGAACCGCGTCCTCGTCCTGGACGGATCTGTCACGGGTGTTGCCGAGGGACGTGACGCCCTCGCGGGCGGCGTCGCGCAGCGCCATCAGGGCGTGCGCGAGATCCTCGGGGACGGTCTCCAGCCGTCCGGGCAGGGCCAGTTCCATCAGGCGCTCGAAGCTCTCGGACGCCGTCTGGAGCCGGTCGGCGGTCTTCTCGTCGATCAGCTTCGCCGCGCGGCGTACGGCACGGTTGACGCTGCCGGGCGTCAGCTCGCCCGTGGCCACGTTCGTGACGCGCGAGACCAGTTCGTGTGCCTCGTCGACGATGAGGACCTCGTGGCGGGGCAGCACCGGGGCGTCCTCGATGGCGTCGATCGCGAGCAGCGCGTGGTTGGTGACGATCACCTCGGAGAGCTTGGCCCGCTCACGGGCCGCCTCGGCGAAGCACTCCTGCCCGTACGCGCACTTCGAGGCGCCCAGGCACTCGCGCGAGGAGACCGACACCTGGGCCCAGGCGCGGTCGGAGACGCCCGGCTTCAGATCGTCCCGGTCGCCCGTCTCCGTCTCGTCCGACCAGTCGCGCAGCCGCAGCAGGTCCTTGCCGAGGCGGGAGGTGGGGGCGGCGGCCGAGGTGGGGTCCCCCATGCCGAAGGCCAGGGGAGGATCGAAGAGGCCCTCCTCCTCTTCCTGCGGCACGCCCTCGTGGAGGCGGTGCAGACACAGGTAGTTGGAGCGGCCCTTGAGCATCGCGAAGGCGGCACGGCGGCGCAGCAGCGGGTGCAGCGCCTCGACCGTACGGGGCAGATCGCGCTCGACGAGCTGCCGTTGCAGCGCGAGCGTGGCCGTCGCGATGACGACGGGCTCCCCGTGCGCCAGCGCCGGAACGAGATAGCCGAGGGACTTGCCGGTGCCGGTGCCCGCCTGGATCAGCAGATGGGTGCCGCCGTCGACGGCTTCCTCGACGGCTTCGGCCATGGCCACCTGACCAGGCCGTTCCGTACCGCCGACGGCGGTGACGGCGGCGTGCAGGAGATCGGTGAGGGCGGGCTTGCTCATAGGTCCGACACCCTACGCGGCACCTCTGACACCGCGTCCGCTCCCGGTGGTCTCACGCCTGGTGCAGGGGGTTGGCGACCGTGCCGTGCACGGCGGCGTGCGGGCGCTCGGAGCGGTCGCGGTAGCCGTCCCTGTGCAGCCGGTTGCGGTTCAGACAGAGGCGCGCGATGCGCGGCGTGAGCAGGTCGAAGGCGGCGAAGCGCTCCTTCAGCTCGGGGAAGCGGGCGTGGTGGCGCTCGGTCTCGGCGCGCAGCAGCGCCCAGAACTCCCGTTCGGGCACGCCCAGTTGCTCCTCGTACAGCGGCGCCAGATAGCGGAAGACGCCCACGAAGAGCCCGCTGTGGATGAACTGCGTGAGGAAGTGCGGCGGTTCTCTCAGCAGCACCTCGCGCACCTCCTGCGGCATGTCCTCCAGTTCGGGCAGGGGCTCGGTGCTGACGTTGACGTCGTCGACGAAGTCCTTGACCGCCAGCCGCACGGGCACGTCGTCCTCGTCGAAGATCACGACCGCGTTCTCGCCGTGCGGGGAGAAGACCGTGCCGTAGCGGTAGAGGAAGTGCAGCAGCGGGGGCAGCAGCGCCGCGAAGAGCCGGCGCAGCCACACGCGCGGCGGCAGGCCGGAGCGTTCGACCAGCTCCGCGGTGACGGAGCGCTCACGGGCGTCGGTGTGGATGAGCGAGGCGAGGGTACGGGCCCGCTCCCCCGAGTCCAACTGTCCGGCGAGCGGTTCGCGCCAGATGCAGCCGAGCAGTTCGCGGTACTGGTACGGGACCTGCGGAAGCCGGTCGTAGAGCGGATGCCGGACGGTGACGGAGGCGACCTCGCCCAGCAGCACGACCCGGCACTCCTCCCGCAGGAAGGCGTCGCCGTCGCGCAGGGCGTGGATCCACCGGGTGACGGCGGGCGCCGCGAGGGTGCGTTCCGTCGGAAGGCCCCGCCACACAAGGGTGTTGAGGATCGAGAGCGGAAGCTTGACCGTGTGCCGCTCGGGCCGGCTGGTGTTGAGGAAGGTCCGCACGGACTGCTGGGGCAGACGCAGATCGCCGTCGGTGCCGAGCGGGACGATGTCGCCCTTGGCGAGGCAGTCCGCGAACAGCGGCGCGATCGTCTCGTCCCACTGCCAGGGGTGTACGGGCAGCAGCAGATAGTCCTCGGCGGGCAGTCCGCGCGAGCGCAGCGCGTGGCGGAACTCGCGGAGCGTCTCCGGGCCCAGTTCGCGTTCGTAGAGGCGGTAGGGCTCCGCGAGGGTGGGCACACCGCGGTAGGCGGCAAGCCCGTTGCGTACGGCGATCCAGGGGAGGCGCTGCGCACGGCGGGCCTCGGGCGCCCAGCGGACGGCGTCGGAGGCGGAGAAGCCCAGCCGGCCCTTGTTCGCGACGAGCCAGGGGTGGCCCTTCTGATGGCCTTCCAACTCGGCGTATCCGAGGTCCGCGAGGCGCGCGGCGGGCAGTTCGCGCTCGCTGAGGCGTACGTCGGCGAGCAGTGTCGCGGAGAGTTCGCGGATGAGATGGCCGGTGGTGTCGCCGGTCAGACCGAGGAGCGCGTCGTGCGCGCGGAGCACGAAGCCGAAGGGGTCGGCGTCGGCGGGCGTGAGGGAGGCGGGGTCGATGTTCCAGTGGCCGTAGGCGCCGCGCCGGGCGCGGAAGCGGAGGGTGAGGTCGTCGGCGACGCGGAGGCGGTACGGGCGGTAGGCGGCGCGTCCGGAACGGGGCTCGGGGACCGGGGCGGCCTCCGGGTCCGGTTCGGTCTCGGAGTCAGGGTCGGTCTCGGAGTCAGGGTCGGGCAGCGGACGGATGATCCCCTCGTACGCGAACTCGCCGATCATCTTGGCCAGAAGACGTCTGCCGGCCCGCCGCCAGGTGTCCCGGTCCATGCCGGGCGGCATGCGCAACGCGGCGGGGTCCTGCGGATCGTCGTGGCAGTCGTCGCGGACGGGCAGATGCACGGCGGTTCTCCTTGTTCGGGGACAGGGCGGCGGCACGGGACCGGGGCGGAGCACGCGGCGCAACGGCCGGGCGCGCGAGCGCGGACGGGAGCGGACCGCCGTCCGCGTGCGCCCGTACCGTCACAGCACCTCGCGCAGCGCCCGGTCCCGCACCATGAGCGCGGCACGCTTCCCGGGCAGATCGACCTCGGCCGACAGCCGGAACCCGGCGCTCAGGAACGCCGCGACGGAGGCGACGTTGCGTACGTCCGGCTCGGCCAGGACCCGTCCGCAGCGCGGCCGCCGGTCGAGCACGAGGTCGGCGACGGCCCGCAGCAGGGCCGTACCGAGACCGCGTCCGCGGTCCGGCACCCCGCCGATCAGCAGATGCAGCCCGGTGTCGTGCGGACGGGCGCGGAAGTGGCGGGCGAGGGGGTCGAGGTCGGCGCGGTAGATCTCCCAGTAGCTCATCGGGACGCCGTCGAGGACGCCGAGGCAGGGGACGCTGCGTCCGTCGCCGTCGAGTCGGGACCGCAGATGGGCGGCCGTCACCTCTTGCGGACCGTCCAGCTCCCAAAAAGCGGCCACCGCGGGGTCGTTCATCCAGGCGGCGATCAGCCGCACGTCGCGCTGCGGGCGTACGGGTACGAGACGCAGCGTGCCCACCGGTGTCTCCGCGGCAGGCCAGGCGGCGACGGAGTCGAGCAGATCGGGCCGGGGCGCGGGGAGTTCGGGCGCGAAGGGTTCGACCGGGCCCAGATGATCGATTACCGCCCCGCTGGGGAGCCAGCCGGCCGCGGGGACGTCGCAGAGGCGCAGATCGAGGGTGTCGTCGGCGTCGGGCGACGCGGACGGTCCGGACGGCGACGTCTCAGGGCCCCAAGTCCCGGGCGCCGTCGGCGGATCGGCAGGGAGCTCGGAAGGCAGAGGCGCCGGGCCGCCCGCCGGGTCGGCGGCCCCCGGCTCAGGAGGCTTCACGCGGACGCGCCTCCTCTCGCCCCCGGTACGGCCCTCACCGGCACAGCGGGTTGGCGATCGTGACGTAGACGGACTGGGTGTCGACGGAACCCACGAGTTCGTCCATGCCGTGCAGCCGCGTGAGCAGATTCGCCTTGCAGCGCAGCGTCGGCGACTCCAACAGCAGTCGGGGCAGCGCCGATACGGGACCGCCGCCGCAGCCGTACGCCGTGCCCGACCCCTGCGCGTCCCCGTGTCCGCGCGCGCTTCTGCGCAGGAACTGGCGGGCGGCGGCGAGCAACACCCGCTCGTCGGCGAGGCGTTGTACCCCGAAGGCCCCGATGAGACCGAGGACGTTGTTGATGCCCAGGTAGTACGCGAAGCGCTCGTCCACCACGGCGTCGTCCACGAAGGAGTCGCTCGCCTCGCCCAACCGCCCACCAGGCAGGCGCTGTCGGAGCGCGTCCCTGCGGGACTCACGGAAGTAGTAGCCCTGGTTGTCGCGGTAACGTCCCCCGGCCGGCCACCCCGCCTCGTCGAGCAGCACCAGCGTGTTCTGCTGGTGGGCCTCCAGGGCGATCCCGGCGTGCGCGTCCAGCCAGAGCACCGGTTCCACGACGGCGTCGAGATAGCGCAGGAACCACTCCGTGGCCACCGTGGTGAGGGTCCGCTCCGTCCGCGCGGCCAGCCCCTCGATCACCGCCGCGAGCCGGGAGCGCAGCACCCCGGACTCGGCGCCGGGCCACGGCTGTTCGGCGGTGAGCCCCGCCAGGCAGACGGCGTCGTCCGAGGGGCCGAAGGGGTTGTGCCGTACGACGGTGTCCAGGCCCTCAAGCGGCTGTCCGTCCGGGCCGTTCACACCGAGCCACGCTGGGTCGCGGACGATGTCGAAGCCGGGGTGTGCGGCCCGCCACTGCGCGCCGAGCCCGGAGCGCAGCACCCGGTGCACCTCCAGACCGCGCAGCAGCTCCTTACGGAGGTTGTCCCGGCGGGAGTTGGTGATCGGCAGACCGAGGGAGAGCTTGAGCATCGCGGGACCGCCGGGCCTGGCGACCGTACGGACCGAGGACGTGGGATGCCAGAGTCCTCCCGCCTCGCCCAGGTCGTGCAGCAGCCCCTCGGCGAACAGCCGGGCCGCGGCGGGCCGGTGGGCCAGCCGCTTGGCCTGCCACGGGTGCAGCGGCAGCGGCACGGTGCCGGCGGGCAGCCGGGAGACGAGCGCCTCGCCGGCGAGGCGGGCGGCCAACTGCGGTGCGGGGACGGGCCGTCCGCGCTCCGTCCAGGCGGAGTCGCAGGCGAGGACGGACTCGTGGGCGGCGATCCAGTGCAGCGGGAAGGCCGCCCGCAGCTCGGGCGCGTACGCACGGCACTCCTCGTCC
>NZ_LJGW01000186.1:6427-6768 GCF_001751255.1 Streptomyces nanshensis
CACGAGCGCCTGCTCCGACTCCAGGAACGGGCCCGTGCCCGGCGGGGGTTGAGGCGCGGCGCAGCGCTCGGTGAGGAAGTCCGCGGTGCGGCGTACGGAGTCGGCGACGCGGGCGACGAGATCGGCCGCCTCGGCGGCGCCGGCACCCGTGCCGAGGTGCGCGGCCTCGCGGGCGAGCAGCGCGGCGAGGGTCACGGCGTCCAGCGGCGTGGAGGTCGGCGGTGCGGCATGCGGCCGTGGGGCTACGAGGGGTGCGGCGTCTGTACGCCCGGCGTCGCCGACTCCCGTGCCCGGGCCCGCACTTGGGGCCCCGTCCGCAGTCGCCCCGCCGCCCCGGCCCG
>NZ_LJGW01000186.1:6876-7140 GCF_001751255.1 Streptomyces nanshensis
GTGCAGCGGAAGGCGGAGTGCGGCGCCGTCCTCGGGGCGCGGGACGTCCCGCTCGCGTACCCAGCAGCACAGCAGATTGCCCACGGTCCGCTCGTCGGCGGTGCGCACCGGATCGTCCGCCGGGGTGCGGGCGCCTGCCGGGGCGTCCGCAGCGGGACCGCGCGCCGGGCTCTGCGCCTGCTCCGGTACGAGACCGGCCGCGGACGGCGTCGGCGGCGCGTGCGGTACGGCCGTCCCGGGCCGGCCGTGTACGAGGTCGCCCGG
>NZ_LJGW01000186.1:7346-15630 GCF_001751255.1 Streptomyces nanshensis
GGAACCGTGGACCCTGCCGGGCCCGTCCCCCACCCCACGGGGCATAGTTCTCCCTGGCTTCGCCGGGGCGGCCCCGCTGCGGCCGCCCCGTGCGCGCCCGGCCCGCCGCCCGCGGCAGGCCGCGACAATTCAAGAGGTTCCAGGACATTCAGGGGGAGTTCATTCATGTCAGCCAACACCAGACGTGCCGGGGGACGACGTCCCGCGTTCGCGGCAGTTGCCCTCGTCGCGGCGCTGGCGGTGACCGCCACCGCGTGCGGCCCGGAGGACGACGACGCGGGCAGCAAGCCCCGGGCGTCGCAGTCCGCGGACGGCCAGGGCGGCGAGCAGAAGCTGGAGATCCCGGACGACCTGCGCAAGGACCTCCCCAAGGACCTGCCCTCGTCCCTGAAGGACCTCGACAAGTGGCGCAACGGTGAGTGGAAGAACTGGGACCGCGACGAATGGCTGCGCCGCGCCAAGGAGTTCGTGAACCCGATCATCGACGATCTGTGGGACCCGGACCGGATGAAGGACGCCGACGGGAACGACCGCAAGGTCGACGACGACGAGATCGACGACAGTGAGAGCGGCGGCAAGGGCGGCACCGGCGAGGACGAGGGCGTCACCGACCCCACTCCGGCGCGGGTGACGGCGAAGCCGGTGAAGCTGCCGTACACCAAGTCCAGCCCCCCGGTGGGCAAGGTGTTCATGGACACCCCGCAGGGCGCGATGGTCTGCTCCGGCACCGTGGTGACGGACCCGCAGCACCCGGGCAAGTCCAACCTCGTGGCGACGGCGGGGCACTGTGTGCACGCGGGCCGCAGCGGCGGCTGGTTCCGCAACGTCGTCTTCGTGCCCCGCTACAACCCCAAGGGTCTGAGCAACGCCCAGCTCTCCAAGGCGCCGAGGAAGCAGGTCGCGCCCGACGGCGTGTGGTGGGCGAGCTATGCGCGGACGACGGACTATTGGATCGCCAACGGCGCACGGACGGGCGGCAAGGGCGCGCCCCAGGACTTCGCCATGCTGAAGGTGCGTCCCGAGGACCGGAAGTCCGGCCCCTCCCTGGAGGAGACCGTCGGCAAGGCGGCGAAGATCAACTTCAACACGCCCCGGGTGAAGGCGATTCCGAGCCTCACGCCGCACGGCTACCCGGCGGCGCCGCCCTTCGACGGCACGAAGATGTACCGCTGCGCCGGCAAGCCGGGACGGCTCACGCTCGACGCGCGGCAGCCCACGATGTACCGCGTCGGCTGCACCATGACGGGCGGATCCTCCGGCGGCGGCTGGCTCAGTCCGAGCGGGCGGCAACTGCTGTCCGTGACGTCGATCGGGCCGATCGAGGGCGGCTGGCTCTCCGGGCCGCGCATCGGCAAGGAGGCCAAGGGGGTCTTCGACAGCATCGCCGCGAAGTAGCGGCGGCGGACGGGGAGTTCGGGGCCGTGTCCGGCACGGCCTTCAGGACGGCGGCGGCTTCGCGGAGGTCCGCCTGACGGACGGGGCGCATCGGTACGCCCGGAGCGCCCCGTCCGTCCGTACGTACGCCCGTACCGCTCCGGCACCCGGCCCGTCATATCCTTCCCAGGCCGTTCCGGCGGCGCTCCCCGGTCCGGCCCGGGGTCTCACGTTCTTCATCCCAGGGGGATCTCTCCATGTCATCGATACGCAGGCACGACCGCCGCCGTACGGTCGCCGCGGCGGTCACCGTCCTCGCGGCCCTCTCGTTCACCGTGACCGCCTGCCAGTCCGGCGGCGACACGGACGCGGACGCCAGGCCGTCCGCGTCGCAGTCGCCCACCGAGGATCTGGGCATTCCGAAGGACCTGCCCAAGGACCTGCCCTCGTCCCTGAAGGACCTCGACAAGTGGCGCGACGGCGAGTGGAAGAACTGGGACCGCGACCAATGGGTCCGTGAGGGCTCGAAGTTCGTCAACCCCTACATCAAGGACCACTGGAAGCCGGACCGTATGGACAAGGCGGAGGACAACGGCAAGCGCGTCCCCGAGAACGTCGAGGCCGCCTCCGGCGCGAGCGCCACCGGCCCTGAGCCGCGCCCCGTCAAGGCACGCGGCGTCGCCACTCCGTACACACGGCACGCGGCCCCCGCGGGCAAGGTCTTCATGGACACCCCGAAGGGCCCGATGGTCTGCTCGGGCACGGTCGTGAAGGACCCGCGCAACCCCGGCAAGTCCAACCTCGTCGCGACCGCGGGGCACTGTGTGCACTCCGGACGCAGCGGCGGCTGGCTGCGCAACATCATGTTCGTCCCGGCGTACAACAACCGCGGTCTGTCGCCGTCGCAGGTGCAGAACGCGCAGCCGCAGGACGTCGCCCCGTACGGACAGTGGTGGGGCGAGTGGGCGCAGACCAGCGACTACTGGATCAGGAACGGGGCGGCCTCGGGCGGCGGCGGCTCGCAGCAGGACTTCGCCGTGCTGCACGTACGTCCCGAGCGTCCGGCCGGGAAGTCGCTGGAGGAGACCGTCGGCGCCGCCGTGAAGATCAACTTCAATGCCCCGGACGCCGATCGCTTCTCCGGGCTCAGCACATACGGCTATCCCGCGGCGCCGCCCTTCGACGGCGCGAAGATGTATAGCTGCACCGACAAGCCCGGCAAGCTGACGATCGACGACTCGCAGCCCGCCCTCTACCGGATCGGCTGCACCATGACGGGCGGCTCCTCCGGCGGCGGCTGGTTCATGAAGGGCGCGGGCGGCGACCCGGAGCTGGTGTCGGTCAACTCGATCGGCCCGCAGCCGGCGACATGGCTCGCGGGACCGCGCCTGGGGCCGACGGCGAAGAACGTCTTCGACGAGATCAGCAAGAAGTACGCCGGACGCAACTGACGCCGGCGCGGGGGCACTTCGCCCCCGTACGCCCACCGCACACCGCACAGGCCACGGCCCGCCTCCCCCGTCCGACGGGGAGGCGGGCCGTGTGCCGTCGGCCCGTGCGCCGGCGACCCCGTCCGCAGGTGTCCGCAGGCGACGGGCGGGACGTCCGACGGTCCCCGGTCGCTCACGCATCCGCGGACCCCGCAGCCCCCGCTCCCCGCCGCCGCCAGGCCCGGCACACGTCTTCTGTGGGCTTTTAGACTGGCTGCGTGCCGATCGTCCTGACGTTGCTCGACGGGGTGCGCTGGCAGGGCGAACCCGTCGTCGGCGAGCGCCCTCAAGCCCTGCTCGCAGCGCTCGCGTCCGGCACCGTGGTACGCGCCGAGCGGCTGATCGAAGCGGTGTGGGCCGACCACGAGCCCGCGGCCCCGGGCAAGGCGCTACAGGTCCTGGTCTCCCGTACCCGAGCCGCGTGCGGACCGGAGTCGGTGGTGCGCGACGGCGACGGATACCGGCTCGGCCTCCGCCCTCACCAGGTCGACGCGCTGGTGGTCCGGTCGGAGACCGCGGCGGCGAGGGCCGCCGTGACGAGCGACCCCACGCGGGCGGCCGAGCACGCGCGCGCCGCACTCGCGCTGGGCGGCGGCCTCACGGTCCCGGGCGAGGTGACCGGCCCACTCGCCGACGTACGACGGGAGGCGGCCGGAGACCTCCGGGCCGCCCGTACCGTGCTGGCGCAGTCGACGAGCCGCAGCGGGTCGCACGACGAGGCGCTGCCGGCGCTGGAGGAGGCCGTCGCCGAACGGCCCGACGACGAGGCCCTGTTGGCCGATCTGCTGCGCAGCCTGGCGGCCGTCCGCGGCGGCGCGGCGGCCCTGGACCGCCTGGAGGGCTACCGGTCCGCCCTGCGCGAGCGGCTCGGCACCGACCCGGGTCCCGAGTTGCAGCGGCTCCACCGCGAACTGCTCTCCCGGGACAGCCCGGTGCGCGACGGCCTGCGCTACGAGGCGACCGAACTCCTCGGACGCACGGGCGACATCCGCCGGCTGCGCGCCGCGACGGTGGCCTCGCGGGTGGTCTCGATTCTCGGCCCGGGAGGGCTCGGAAAGACCCGGCTCGCCCACGTGCTCGGGCGCGACGCCCCGCAACCGGTCGTGTACTTCATCGAGTTGGTCGGCGTGACCGCCGCATCGGACCTGGTCGGCGAGGTGGGCTCGGCGCTCGGGGTCCGCGACTCGGTCAGCGGGAGGCGGGCGCTGACGCCGGAGCAGCGCGCCGACGTCCGCGCGCGGATCGCCCAGCACCTCGACCGGGCGCCCAGCCTGCTGATCCTGGACAACTGCGAGCACATAGTGGCCGCCGTGGCGGATCTCGTGGCCTATCTGGTCGCCACGACCCGCGAGCTGCGGGTGCTGACCACGACGCGGGCTCCCCTGGCGATCGCGGCGGAGCGCGTCTACCCGCTCGGCGCCCTCGACGCCCGGGACGCGCGCGAGCTGTTCGCCCAGCGTGCCGTCGCGGCCCGCCCCGACGTCGTCCTCGACGAGGGCGCGGTCGCGGACATGGTCGCCCATCTCGACGGTCTTCCGCTGGCGGTCGAACTGGCCGCGGCCAAGGTCCGGGTGATGTCCGTCCCGGACATCGCGCGACGCCTGGAGAACCGCTTCGCTCTGCTGCGCGGCGGCGACCGCAGCGCGCCGGGCCGGCACCAGACGCTGCTCGCGGTGATCGACTGGTCGTGGAATCTGCTCGACGACGCCGAGAAGCGCGCGCTGCGCTGGCTGTCGGTCTTCCACGACGGCTTCACGCTCGACGCCGCGGAGCGGATGCTCGGTCCGGACGCGCTGGAGGCCGTACAGAGCCTGGTGAACCAGTCGCTGCTCACGGTCATCGAGTCCGGCGCGGGCGTGCGCTACCGGATGCTGGAGACCGTACGCGAGTTCGCCAAGATGCAACTGATCGACGTCGGTGAGGACGGAGCCGCCCTGGCGGCACACCGTGACTGGGCGGTCGACTACGCCGCGGGGCACGTCCCCGGGCTGTTCGGGCCCGAGCAGTTCGAGGTGGTCGACGCCCTGCGGTCCGAGGAGATGAACCTGGCCGACGTGCTCCGGCAGGCCCTCGCCGAGCCGGACCCGGAGACCGTGGTGCACGTGCTGGCCGCGCTCGGGATGTACTGGTCGATCCTGGGCAGCCACGGACGCGTGATCGTCCTGGCCGGGGCGGTCGCCGACACCCTCGAATCCTGGAGTCCGTCGCCGGAGATCGCGGAGACGGCCCGTATCGCACTGGTCGTGACGCTGAGCAACGCACTGATCGGGATCGAGGAGAACGCCGAGCCGATCCGGACGCTGCTGCGGAAGCTGGGCCCCGGCGAGGAACCACGGGTGGCGGCGATGGTGCGGGTGATGACGGAGTACGCACCGGGCGGCCTGCACGAATTCGCCCGCCGGCTCGAGGAGTTCACCGCCTCGGACGACCGGCACGTCGCCGGGGTCGCGCTCCAGTGGCACAGCCATGTGCTGGAGAACACCGGAAACCCCGAGGGAGCCGTGACCGCTGCCGAGCGCGCGCTCACCCTTTCGCGGGAGAGCGACGGACCGTGGGCCGCGGCGACCCTGCGCACACAGCTCTCCCAACTGGAGATGCAGCTCGGCCGGGTGCCCTCCGCGGTCGCGCACGCACGTGCCGCGCTGCCGGTGCTCCTCCGTCTCGGCGCGAGCGACGACATCCTTCAGCTCCGGTCGCTGCTCACCCTCGCCGCGATCACCGAGGGCGACCTCGACCGTGCCAGGAGCGAACTGGCCCGGATGCACGACGTCGAGGAGTCCGAGCACATCTTCGGCGGGCGGCTCGTCATCGCCATGAGCCAGGCCGAACTCGCCCTCGCCTCCGGTGACCACGACTCCGGCCTGGCGCACTACCGGACCGCCGTCGGCCAGGTACGCGATCTGCGGCTTCCGGGAGTCCCCGCGACCGGTCTCGAACCGTGGCTGCTGGTCTGCGAGTCGAACGCCCTGACGGCGTACGCGCGTTACTCCGTGCCGGAGCACGGCGAGTACGCCACCGCGCTGTTCCGCACGTGCCGGGAGCGGACCTCCCGGGTGCTCGACCCGGCGTACGAACAGCTCGACTATCCGGTCGCCGGCATGGTGCTGTTCGCGATGGGCGCCTGGGGCCTGCTGCAGGACGCGCTCCCGGCCGACGACGCCGTCCGGCTGCTCGCGTACGCCGACCGCTTCGCCTACAACCGGTGGGTGCCGACGATGGCGTGGGAGTGGATCGCGCCGTACGCGGAGAAGAAGTCCGCCGGCCGACTCGCGGCGCTGAAGGCCGAGTTCGGCGAACGACGCGGACCCGAGCTGCGCGAGGAGACCCGGAGGTTCGTCGGGCAGCTCGGGTGACGGACGTCGCGCGCCGCATGACGCGTCACGACGCCTCACGACACGTCACGACGGGGCGGTACACCCCCGGCGCCGGCTCACAGGTGGCGCTTGTAGCTGCGTACCGACAGCGGCGCGAAGACCGCGATCACGACGGCGCAGGCCAGCAGAGTCAGCCAGACCTGGTCGCTGACGGCGCCGCGGTTGGCCAGGTCGCGCGCCGCGGAGACCAGATGCGAGACCGGGTTGACCTTCACGAACGCGGCCAGCCAGCCGGGCAGCGAGTCGACCGGCACGAACGCGTTGGACAGGAACGTCAGCGGAAAAAGGATCATCATCGAGATCCCCTGCACGCTCTGCGCGCTCCGGGCGATCGTGCCGACCCAGGTGAACGCCCAGGCCAGCGACCAGCCGGTGACGACGGCGAGCAGGAGCGCGGCGAGGACGCCGACGGCACCGCCGTCCGGCCGGTAGCCGATCAGTATGCCGATGGTGAAGGTGAGTACCGCCGCGATCGCGTACCGCAGCAGATCGGCGACCATCGGCCCCGCCAGCGGCGCGATCCGGGCCATCGGCAGGGACTTGAACCGGTCGAAGACGCCCTTGTCCATGTCCTCGCGCAGTTGCACACCGGTGGCCATGCAGGTGGTCAGCACCGTCTGGGCGAGGATGCCGGGGATCATCAGCGGCAGATAGCTCTGCACGTCGCCGGAGATCGCGCCGCCGAAGATGTAGGCGAACATCGCGGTGAACAGGATCGGTTGGAGCGTCACGTCGAAGAACTGCTCCGGGTTGCGGCGCATCTTCTTCGTCGCCCGCCAGGCCATGCTCAGGGTCTGGCTGACGGTCTCCTGAAGGGTCGTGTGCCTCCGGGTGCGCGCGACCAGGTCCATCGGGTCTCCGATGGGATGGCCGGGCGCGGTGACGGTGGTGGTCATCGTGCGGTCTCCATGGCGGGCTCGTCGGTACGGGACTCGTCGGTCGTCTCGGCGTCCTGGCCGGTGTCGTGACCGGTGATCGCGAGGAAGACCTCGTCGAGGGTGGGCCTGTCGACGCTCACCGAAGCGATCGAGACGCCGGCCCGGCGCAGGCTGACCAGGACGTCGGCTGCTCCGTCGGCCTCGGCGAGGGCGACGTTCATCCGGCCGGACTCCGGAGTGAGCACCGGCTCCTCGTGCAGCAGGCGTCGTACGACGTCGACGGCGAGCGCCTGGTCGGCGTTCGCGGCCAGTTGGAGTTGCAGGGTCGAGTTGCCGACCGAGGACTTCAGCTCGTCCGGGGTGCCCTCCGCGACCTTCCGGCCGCGGTCGATGACCGCGATACGGTCGGCGAGCTGGTCGGCCTCGTCCAGGTACTGCGTGGTCAGCAGGACGGTGCAGCCGTCGGCCACCAGGCCGCGGATCGTGTCCCACATCTGTCCGCGGGTGCGCGGATCGAGCCCCGTGGTCGGCTCGTCGAGAAAGATCAGCGGCGGGCGGCTGATCAGGCTGGCGGCGAGGTCGAGCCGGCGCCGCATACCGCCGGAGAACTTCGAGATCGCCTTGTCGGCGGCCTCTTCGAGAGCGAACTGACCGAGCAGGCGCTCCGCGGTGGCGCGCGCCTGCTTCGCGGGTACGCCCTGGAGCCGGCCGAAGAGCCAGAGGTTCTCGCGGGCGGTGAGGTTCTCGTCGACGGAGGCGTACTGCCCGGTGACGCCGATCAACTGCCGGACGCGGTGCGGCTCCCGGCGGACGTCGACGCCGAAGATCTCCGCGTGGCCCTCGTCCACCGACAGCAACGTGGCGAGCATCCGCAGGACCGTGGTCTTGCCGGCTCCGTTGGGTCCGAGGACGCCGAAGATCTCTCCGCGGCGCACTTCTAGATCGATGCCGTCGACGGCGCGGAACCCGCCGAAGGTCTTCACCAGACCGGACGCCTGGACTGCGTGCTTGCTCATCGTCGCTCCCTCGTGACCGGGATCGAGCGGTCACGAAGGAGACTCTGGTCCCCGGCGGTTTCACGGCGCCTTCACGGGGTTTCACCGGGTTGCCCCGGCGGCCGCGCGGCGACCCGCCGACGACTCCGGCCCGGCGGGCACGGCAAAGGCCG
>NZ_LJGW01000231.1 GCF_001751255.1 Streptomyces nanshensis
CGTTGCCGTGGAGCGCGGCCGCGGTGTCACCGAGGACGGGCTGGCCCTGGCGGCGCGGCTGGCGGCAGACGGTGTGGCCCGGGCGGTGCGGCGGGAGGCGATGGAGCATCTCGCGCGTGGCGCGGCGGCGGAGCGGGAGGCCGGTCAGGTGCGGGCGGCGGTTCTGCGCGCGGCGCACCTGTATGCCTCGCGGGAGGAGGCCGAGGCGGCCGCGGACGCGGATGCCCGCACAGCCCGTCGGAACACGGCAGCGCTGTTGCTGGAGGACCGTCTGCGGGCGCTCCGAGAGGAGGAGCGTTCTGAGCGGGCTTCCGGTGGCCGGAAGGAGATGTGCACGGCCGGTGGGGGCTGTGGCAGGGAGGCGGTGGCCCGCGGGCTGTGCGCCTGGCACCGGGCTGAGGAACTGGCGGCCGCCGAAGGCCGAGCAGGCTCGCTTCAGGCCGGCGGGAGCGGGCTGAGCGAGGCTTCGCGCGAGGACCGGGGCCCGCGCGCGGTCGGCGCCGCCGTACGCACGCCGGGCCGGCTCACCGCCGTGGTCCGCCGCGAGCGGACGGGCATCCCGGACGTCGTGGCGCAGCAGTTGGCGGTGATTCGCACGGTCGACGCCGGGGCTGCGGACCGTGCCGAAGAAGCGGCCCGGGCGCTGTACGCCCCCGGTGCAGACCAGGGTTCGGGCGTGTACCGGGACCGGGTGTCGGCCGCGAGCGCGGTCTACCAGGACGTGGTCGGTCGCTACGCTGACGTGGTCGCGGCGCACTACGAGGGGAGCGCGGCATGAGCCTCCAGGGCCGCACCGGCCCGGGGCCGTGTTCCTCGCCGGCGGTGCCCGCAGGGTGCGGTGCGACGCGACGGTGTGCCTCTCCGCAGATCGTGGGGGTGTGATGCTGAGTCGGCGCCAGTTCACCGAGCCGGCCGAGGTGCGGTGCGAGACCTGCCCGGGGCGGCCGGTGCTGCCGACCCCGGTGGACATCGACACCCGCAAGTGCGTGCGCTGCCAGGGGAAGAACGCCTACCTGTCGGTGCCGCATCCCGAGGACCACCTGTGCACGCCGTGCCGTCGGGCGTGCCCGACGTGCGGTGGGGCGACGGTCCGCGGCGGTGGGGAATGTCGGTCGTGCCGCCGGGTCTGCCGCCACTGCGGAGGGAGCCTGCCGCCGCCGGAGGTGGAGGCGGGCGGGGTGGAGTGGGCGCCGGAGCGGGTGGTGTATCCGGATGCGGGGACGCGCGGTCTGTGCGGCCGGTGCCGTACGGCGCACACCTCGTCGGATCCGCTGACGGTGGTGCTGGCGGCGGTGCCGGAGAAGCTGCTGCGGGCCTGCGGCGGGCAGGTGCCGGCCCGGGCGATGGAGCAGATGCGGTGGGAGTTGCAGGACCGCACCGGCGTGCAGTTGGTCGAGCGGATCGAGCGGCGCTGGTGGGGGAAGTGGGCGCATCTGCCGCTGGAGAAGAAGGCCACGGACCGTCAGGAGGGGTACGGGCCGGACGATGTGCTGGGCTGGCTCGTTGTGCCGACGGAATGTCAGGGGCGGTGTGAGGACGGCTTCATCCCAGATGATCCCAACCGGCCGTGCCCGGTGTGCCGGCCGACACGCACCCGCTTCGACCACGGTGAAGCACCGCGCGCCGGCCGCCGCGGGGACCGCGGTGAGGACGATGCCGAGCCCGGCCCGAGCGGCGACGTCGACGAGCGGGCCGGGTCGGGTCCGTGGGAGCGCCGGTACGCCGAGGCAGTGGACTACCGGCCGCCGATGCGGGAGTGCACCGGCCGCGACGGGGCCTGCGGGGTGCCGGTGGCCGAACCGTACGAGCAGTGCCCGGCGTGCGCGGGCTGGCCGTGGTGCGGCTGCGGGCGTCGCCGCTTCGACCCGGCGCGCGCCGCATGCTGCCCCGTATGCGCGGCCGACCCCAGAGATGTGCCGTGAGCGCGCCGCGGGAGTACGGGCCGGACGAGGTGGTGGAAGGCGGCGGGGCGTGGTGATGGAGGTCCACCGCACCAACCAGTCGCGCCTGCTGCGGAAGCAGGCGCGGGGAGAGTGCGCGTACTGCGGCACGCCGGTGGAGTGGTACGACCGGTACGACGCACGGCGGATCCCGCTCAGCCCGGAGCTGCCAGCCGCGCAAATCCCGGAGCGCTACCAGTGGCACATCAGCCGCGGCGTGGCGTATCCGGGGGTGGATCCACGGGCGCCGCGGTACTG
Source organism: Streptomyces nanshensis (assembly GCF_001751255.1). Taxonomy (GTDB): domain Bacteria; phylum Actinomycetota; class Actinomycetes; order Streptomycetales; family Streptomycetaceae; genus Streptomyces; species Streptomyces nanshensis_A. The sequence continues at coordinate 2,199 of NZ_LJGW01000231.1, forward strand.
CCGGGTGCCGCATCCAGCGATGTGCCCCGCCCTCGAACACGCCGACCTGCCGCCCGAGTTGGGCGACGTCGTCGCGGTCCTGGCGGTACGGATGCGCAAACGCATCGACAGCGGCTTCGTCCCCACCCTCCCCCCGGCGCCCGGCGACGACCAGGAACGCGACGGCGATGAAGGGAAGCCGTCACGACGGCCGGGGCCGACGGCGCCGGAGCGGGTGCGGCACACCGTGCACTACACCGGATCGCTGCGGCTGGGCCCCGGCCCGCTGGAGGACCTGCAGTGCACCGCCGCCCGCGAGGACGGCGCGCGCTGCCCGAACCCGGTGTTCGTGACCGGCGAGGGCCGGTGGGAGCTCCTCGATCTGCCCCACCTGCCCGGACGTCGAGGCCAGATGATCCTCTCGGCGAGCAACGGCAAAATGTGGGTGTGGTCGCTGACGACGCTCGACTTCCCCGCGGCCGCCCGTTGGCTGCGGCAGCGCTGCCCCGCCCACGACGACCACACCGCAGCGTTCTGCCGCCCGGAGTGGGAGGACTTCCACCCCCTGCGGCACTCCGACTTCATCGTCGCCCGCAAACCCGAGGGCTACGAGCCCGCCCCCGGAGACGGGCCGACCATCCACGACGGGCCGCGCACCCTCCGGCAGTGCGCACAGACCGGCTGCCACAACACCACCCCGGCCGCCGTCCCGGACGGCTGGCTGTGCTGGCAGTGCCGAAAACGCCTCAACCGCCGTACCGGCGCCCGCCGCCCGCAGCGCCGCCCCGGCCCGCCGGCGTAACCCGCCCCAGGCAGCGGCCGTACACGACGGTGCGGGCCGGCTACGCCACGGATGTGCCGCCCGTACGACGGCAGGGCTCGGGATGTCGGGCGGCTTCCGGCCGCAGGCTCTCCGGTCCCTTGTCAGTGGTCGCCGGGTCGCCCTCCGGCGTCTCCTGTGCAGGAGAGCGGCGCGGTTTGCCGTAGGGCTTCTTCTCGGGCCAGTGGCCGGAGAGCTGCGCCAGGAAGCGATCGGGATCGGCAACGAGCGCTGCCAGGCAGGCCACGATGAACGCGCGCACCTCCCGGTCCCGTTCGCCGAGCGCGGCCACGGCCTGGGCCTTGAGTTCCGCCGGCGGGCGGACGTTGAGCTGCGGGTCCTTGTGCTGGCTGGTCGGCTTCCTCGGCATGCGATACATCCTCCCATAAGTGGCTAGCCATCAGGAAGCGGGCGTGGTAACTTAGTGGCTAGCCACTAAGTTAAGGGGTGCATGCCGGTCATGCAGAAGGTCAGCGAGCGCGCCAACCCGGCCCGTTATCAGGCCGCCCTCATCCGCGCGGCCCTCCGCGCCGGCCTCGCCGATGACGTCAGCGAAGCCGCCCTGGACCAGGCCGCCACCGAGGCCGGCCTGCGCCCCGCGAAGTACGCGAGCACCCGCGACGCGGTGCGGTACGCCATCGAAAACCCTGTCTCCTTCGCGGACGACTGCAACCAGGACATCGCGTTCGCGGTATTCGACGCCGCTGAGACGGGGCGCTCGCTGGTAGTCGTCGACGCCCGCGGCGAGCGGTCCGTGATGACCCCGGAGCCCGTTGAGGACCCGACATGACCGCCGCCCACTCCGTTCAGGCAGGTGGGACACGCCAGCGCGGTTCACGCCCGGGCGGCTCCAACACGGCGGAGGCCACCGGGGCTACACCCATCAAGCGCTCCGCCCGCCTCGGCTGGCGCACCGTCGCCGTCCATCGCCTCCTGCGAGCACGAAAGGGCGACGCGTCCGCCGTCCCGCCAGAACCGCGCACCGCGCCCCGGTCCGTATTCGGTGGCAGCGCGTTCGGCGCCGGCCGCCGCCGCAAGGAGCAGCCACACATGGAGGCAGCCACATGACTCCCGGCACCGCCGCCTCGCCGGCCGCATCACACCAGATCCCCTTCACCCCCGCCGTACCCGGCGATGAGAAGGCCGAAGAAGGCATCGCCTACCTCCAGCCCGGCGGACTCGTCGTCCACACCGGCTGGTCCTACCCTCCGCGCGGCGAGCGCGTGCTGCGGCAGCACCCCGCCTACGAAGGCGGCACCGTCCAGCCCTGGCTGATCTCCACCCCCGGCGGCCACCGCGCCGCTCGCTTCTCCTACTGCACCCAGCAGGACGCCGAAGTCGCGGCCGCCCGCATCACCGCCGCCCTGCCAGAGGGCACTTGGCCCGTTGGTGGCGACACCGATACCGAGGCGCTGCTGCCGCTCGCGCTGGAGGCGTCCCACGGGCCTGAGATGCTGCCGCTCACCCACAACGGCAAGCCCAGTTGGGGCTGCTCCGGCTACGGCGACGTCGCCGACTTCTGGATGCCCGACACCCGTCCCGCGTACGAGCGGATGATCGCCGCCCACGGGCCGATACCGAAGAACTGCCCCACCTGCACCCGCCTCGCCCGCGCCCAGAAGAAGGCCGGTTACCTCCCGCACACCAGCCACTGGCCGCGCTGGTCGGTGACCGGTCACCGCGGCAACAGCGTCCGGCCGCACTGCTACTGCATGGAGTGCATGCGGCTGACCGTACGCATCGGCACCCTCGGCACCGTGGCCGACGACAACGGCCACACCGTCCCCGGCTCCAAGGCGACCGGGCTCTTCAGCCCGCTGCCCATCGACGTCGCCCGCGACGTCGGCAGGGACATCGACAGGGAGGACCGGCCCTTCGCCTGGTTCTCCCACTTCCTCACCGAGGGCGGCTGCGTCGTCATCGACGAACGCGACGGCGTCGGCCTGTGGCCCACAGGAGTCAACCACGACGACGCCCTCTTCAGCGAGACCGGAATCACCGCAGACGAGGAGGGGCTGTGACATCCGCCGACGACCGTGACGGCATGCTCCGCTACGACCAACTCGCCGCCCGCGTCTACAGCGAGCACCGCATGCCCTCCGGCACCCGCGACCTCATCCTCGGCCTCGCCTGGAGCACCCTGCGCGACCCCCGACGGCACGACCCCGCCGCCCCCGGCGTGTGGGCACGCACCCGCGAGAACCTCAACCTGAGCAACAAGCAGCGCTGGGAAATGATCGCCGACGACGCACCCCGCTACGAACACGACTGGCACGCCGGCCCGCAGGGCTGCCAAGCCCCCATGGTCCGCGTCGACCGCCTCTGCGGCCGCTCCACCAGCATCGGCTTCGCCGAATTCGACCCGCACACCGGCTGGATGACCGACTGGGGCTTCTGCTCACGGCCCCGCTGCCGCGCCTACATGAAGCCGATCCTGGAGCGCGCCGACCGCAGCAAGGACCGTGCACCCGAACCGATCCCGAACACCGGCGGCCTGCTGCCGCTGTTCTTCCACTGGAACTGGGAAGCGAAGTACCGCAAAGCCATGGAACTGATCAAGCACCGGTCTTCGTGGGAGCCCCCGTCGTACGGACTGTCGGCAGACCAGTGGCCCCAGGTACCCGGGCAGGAGAAGCCGAAGGCGTTCCCCAAGCTCCGACTCGTCACTTCGAACGGCGAGTTCATCGCGCACGACGCGCCCGCGCTCACCTGAAGGCCGCCGCGAGCAGCCCCGGCGCGGGCCCAAGCTCAGCTATACCAGACCACGATCGTGACGCGGATGGCCCGTTCGGCCGGGACGACCACGTACTCGAAGAGGATCGACTCGTCGTCCCGGGTCGGACGGTCGACGACGCGGCTGAAGCGGAGCCCGCTCTCATCCAGCGGATCGCCCGGCAGCTTCCTGCCCCTCGCGTACGCGTCACCGGCCTCCAACGCGAAGGACCGGAAGTACCGGGTGATCGCTGTCGCCAGCTCCGGCGGCCACTCAAGAATCGCCGCGGCTGCGGCCTTTTCGACCTGGACGATCCAACTGCCGTCCCGACGGGGAGCGTTGCTCACTCGCCACCCTGCTCAAGCCGCGCCACCAGCTCATCCAGCGACACCAACTCACGGCCAGCCGCGGCGTTCGCCCTGCTCACGTCCGCTCCCGGAACACCATCGAGCATCGCTTTCACCCACCCCTTGCGTACCACCGCAGGGATCTCGTCGGCGTGCGTCGCCAGCACCTCGCGCCGGAAACGTGCGCGATCTGCGCTGGTCAGGGCCGCGGCGACGGCGTCGGGGGTATCCGGGATCGCCGGCACGGGCCTTGGGGCACCAGGCCGTGCAGAACGCTCAGGTTGAACAGTCACGGCCGCTCCTCCACTCCTCGCAGGTTCCCCATTGTGACGGGTAGAGCCGCGTCCGTGAAGCCGAAGCCGGCCACGCCGCATGCGTACGAGAGGCCAAGGCGACCGTCGTCGACGCCGTGTACGTCGGTGTCGAGCGCTGGCGGCCATGGTGAAGGCGTGTCCGTGAAGCCGATTCAACTTCTTAACTTGTTGCATAGTTGACCTCCCTGAGTTAACTTTAGAACAAGTCAATAAGTTAGGAGGTTGGGAGTGCTCCAGATCCAACTCGGTCGCGAACGCCCAGCAGACCCGGACGACAGCCTCGGCCGACGCACCATCGGATGGCACCCCGGAATGACAGAGACCCAGGCATGGCAAGCCGGCCGCGGCATCTGGAAGTTCAACGCCGACCGCGCACTCGCCCAAGAAGAAGCGCAGATCATCACCACCGACGGCGAAGTCCTCGCCGTCGCCAAGATCACCGGAATCACGAAGCACGGCGACCGCTACGCCCTCGAAGGGGAGCTCCTGCTCGGCGACCCACGAGTGGGAAAGCCCACCGAGACGCCACACCGCTCTCGGAACTCTGTCGCCTACTTCTGAACCAACTCAAGATCAAGACCGCAGTACGGCTGCGACCAACACAAGGAGCATGCCAATGCGATACGTCGTGCCGCTCACGACCGCCGCGAACATCGCCGTCACCGTTGAGACCGACGAGACCGATCCCGAGAAGATCGCAGAACTCGCGATCGAACAAGCAGAGCAGGCGATGCCTGAACTCTGCCGTCAGTGCAGCGACACGGTGGAGCTCGGTGACGACTACCGGCCGGTCCGCATGAACGACGATTCCGTGCCGACCGTGACGAAACTGGAGGGAAGCCGCGATGCGTAACTTCTTGATCGCGATGGGGGCTTCCGGAGCGGTCGGACTGTCGGCCATGGCGGCCGTCGTACTGCCCGGCGAACCGTCAACTGCCCGCGTCCTCGCAGGATGCGCCACGCTGATCTTCGCCATGCCCGGCGCCAGCTATCTGACGCTACGACTCCTCGGACACTCGACACCCTCCGGCCTCTTCACTGATTCAGGCCCGGACTGTGACCGCTGCGGCAACCCAACCCGCAGGCCGTACCTCCGGCGAAGCCCCCAGTCCCACTGGTGGTGCGCACGCTGCGAACAGGAGACGACCGACATTCTCCTGGACATCGCGGCCCGCGGCCTCGCGTAACCCACCAACCGGCAGGAGCGGTGACAGGCGCGCGGCCACATCACCATCGCTTTCCAGGACGCCGACACCGAAGCTGCCACGCGACTCCAGCGAGGAGATCACGCGAGACGGCCTGACCGGCACCACCCGCATCGACCTCCAGGAGACCAGCATGTTGCGCATCGTCCGTACGAAGACCTATCGGGCCTTACAGGAGCGGAGCCAGGAGCACGCTGCCCGAGCCCACCAGCTCGACGGCACGGTGGAGAGCCTGAAGAAGCAACTCGCCGACGCCCAGCAGCAGACCGCCCCGTTCGTGGCGTTCACCCCGGCACAGGTGTCGGCCGCCGCGGCGGCCGACATCATCACGGCCGCCGCCGAGCGGGACGTGCCGAACCTGGACGAGCCCTCACGTGCCGCCCTCGCCGAGGGCGAGCGGGCACTGATCCCCGTGCCCGACGCGCCGAAGTGGCCGCTGGCCACCCTGGTTTGGAAGAAGCTGGACAAGATGCCGGCCCCGTACGCGGCCGGGCAGGACCCACTCTCCGTTCAGCGGATCATGGGAGCTTTGACGGACATCATCGGGACCGCTCCGCGGCACGACACCACGCCCTCCCTGGGCCAGGTCGTAAACACCACGATGGCGCTGCGCTGCCACCTCCTCCGCACCATCTGCACGAACCCCACCAGCACAGAGCAGACCATTGAACACGCCGCGCTCCCCTACGACGAGGGCATCCTCCTCGACACCCACTGGAGCGTGTGGAAGCCCGCCGCGAACAGGAAGCAGAACGACACGGGCGCACCATGGCCGCTGGCCAACCGCGTACGCGCCCGTCTCCAACCTCACGTCGAACCAGGCACCGACCTCGTTCCCGGCCCCGTCGAGATCCGGGAGCAGATCGAACAGCTCGTCGACGAGTCCACGGAGAAACACCTCGTCCAAGACACCGCCCTCGCCATGGCCATCCACCTCCGCCGCGCCGCCGGACTCGGGATCACTCCCCTCGGAGAGGAGATGGAGAACGCCTGCATGACGCGCGGCATCATCCTCGATATCGACGAGACCAACGCCGCGATCACCGGCCCGTGGGACGACGCCGAGTCGCTGTGCACGGCCGGGCGCACCGCGTACAAGACCAGCGGCGCGACCCTCCTCACTCCGTGCGAAACTCCCGGGTGCGACGAGATGCTGGCCTGGCACGTCTACCCCGGCGGCCAGCTCGGCCCCTGCCGGCGCCCCGGCTGCCGCTGCGCCACGTTCACCACGACCTGGGCGTCCACGGAGTCCGCGACGACGACCCTGGAGGTCTGACTATGTCCCGTGAAGTACGGCGCGTGGCCCTCGACTTCGACTGGCCGCCGGGGAAGGTGTGGGAGGGGTATCTGCGGCCGGATCGCCTCCGGGGTGAGAAGTGCGACGCCTGTAACGGCAGCGGCCAGACCCACTTCGGGTGGTGGCTCCAGAAGTTCTCGTACCTGATGGGCATGCTCGCGGACGATGTCCGTGACCAGGAGCGCGGCAAGCCGATGCACCCCTGGCTGGTCCAGTTCCCCCGCCCCCACGGCCACTTCGTCTACCCCGTCCCGGACGACCCGCAGTCCGGGCCCGGCCGCTTCCACATCGACCGGCCCTCTCCCGACGCTGTGGAGTTCTTCGCCAAGCTCATGAACGTCGCTCCGGAGGAGCTCGCCGGAGAGCCGTTCGGGAGGGATCCGGGGGACGTGGTCATGCGGAAGCTGCTGGAGATCACCGGCGTCGACGTGAGCTGCCAGCCCTGCGAGGGCCACGGATCCCTGGAGACCTACCCCGGTCAGCGAGCGGACGCTGACGCGTGGGAGCCGTACGGCCCGCCGGCCGGAGAGGGATGGCAGTTGTGGGAGACGGTCACGGAGGGCTCGCCGCTCAGCCCCGTCTTCGACACCGCCGACGGACTGGCCTCATGGATGGCCGACCCGGACCGCGGCGAGGACTGGCTGCCGGAAGAGACGGCGCGGAAGTTCGTCGCAGCAGGATGGGCACCGACCGCTATCACCACCGCCGAGTACGGCGTGGTCCCCGGAGCGGAACACGCCGGCTGGAACAGCCCCGAGTAGACGGCCCGGCCTCGGACCTGAAAACACGACGACGGCGTCCCCGGTGGCCGATGGCGGAGTCCGGGGCGCCATCGCGCGTCAGCGTACCGCCGAGAAGCACAGCAACGGCCGTACGGACGGCTGCTCGCCCGGGACATGACGCGGCCGCCGACCTGCCGTGCGCACCGCCCATCGCCCACCCGTCGCCCGGTTCAGGCCGGCGACTTCGCTTCCAGGGCGTCGAGGATTTCCCCGAACGCGGGGACGTCGAGGTGACCGAAGGTCAGGGCGGTGAGCAGCGTGGCCCAGCGGTCTGGGTCGGAGCCGCAGAAGCGGGTCAGGATCGGCAGGGCGACGTCGGTGGGCGCGTGCGTCAGGACGGTGTCGGCGGGGAGCTGTCGCAGGTGCTCCATCGTGTGATGCCGGGAGATGAGCACAGTGCGCTCGATCCGGTCTCGCGTCAGCGCGTCCGCGGCGGCGGGTGCGTCCAGCCAGGACTGGAGCACGGCGCCCGGGTCGGGGCAGGCGTCGAGTTCGTCGTCGCTCAACAGGCGCAGCACCCCGCCGGTCTCTCCCTCGTCGGGCAGGAGGTCCGCGGCGGCCTGGCGGAGCGGGCCGGTGGTCTCCTCCCGGTGCAGGATCCATGACAGCTCCACCGGTAGCAGCGCCCTCAGCGCCTCGGTCACCGCGTCCGCCGGCGTGCAGGCGTTCGCCGCGAGATGCGTCAGCGCCTCGGCGCGACGGTGCTCCTGTTTGCCCTCCAGCAGCCGGCGCGGCGGCAGTTCGTCGAAGACGACCTTGACACCCATAGGGGGCTCGTCGACGACCGTCGGCGCCGGAAGACCGGCCAGCAGGGCGCAGGCCCGCGCCAGATGCTGCGGGCTCGACGACACCTCCACCAGATCCTCCACCAGCGACAGCACGTCCGCCCGGCCGGTGCCGACGCTGCCCAGGAGTCTGCCCCGCCGTACGCACGCCTCGACCGCCGCGGCCAGCCCGGTCCCGGCGACGTCCCGCAGCCGCGGATGCCGGCGCACGCGGCGCGCGATGACGCGCAGCCGCTCCCGGCCGGTGACGCTCGGCTTGGGCAGGTCGGCCAACTCGGGGCAGCACACGGCCCCGGCGCACGCCTCCAGCAACTCCTCATCGAGGGAGGCGGGTTCCGCGTGCTCGAGCAGCAGATGCTGTACCGCCCGCCCCGCCTCGGGGTCGCGCACCAGCCGCGGCCACCGCTCGGGGCGCTGCTCCAGGATGCGCCAGACGCTGATGGAGAACTGCATCTGCCAGGTGCCGAGATGCGACGTCCGCGGCAGCCACCCCTCGTGCCGGTCGGGATGGGCGAGCGCCGCGGCCAGGGGGGCCAGGGCCTGGCGAAGGACGGCGTCGAACACGGCTTCCGGCACCGGCGGAGCGGAGCTCGGGGCCTGCTCCCGGTAGTTGTGGAAGACCAGCCGCCACGGGCTGACCACCCTCTCCAGCTCGGTCTCGTGCAGGTGCTCCAGCAGTCCGATCGCCGCATCGACGTGCTGCGGGTGGAATGCGAGAGCCGCGATGAACTCCGGCCGGATCCGGTGCACGTTCCGCACCGTCGGCACATCGCCGGCCGTCACGACGCCGATCGCCGCCAGCTCAGCCACCTGCTGCGCCGTAGCCTGCCGCAGCAGCCGCTCGCGCAGCCCCGGATCCGTCACCCGTCCCAACAGAGCGGGCAGGGCCTCCTTGAGCGCGTTGCCGCGCCAGCCCTCCTCCCGGTCGTCCACGGCGTACGGCAGGGTCCGCTGCGCCCGCGAGCACAGGGCCTCCACCACCGTCGGTAATGCCTCCTCGGGCAGATCGTCGCTCGCTGCGAGCGCTCGCCACAGCGGATACAACCGGGCATTGACCACGGACACCCTCCACACGCTCTGATTCCGCGTCACCGCTCGGTCACGCGCACGAGGTTGACCGTACGACGGCACCCGCCTCCGCCGGGTCTCAACAGGGAAGACAGCAGCGCCACGCGGACTCGTTCGTACGGACGCGGCGTACGCGGACATGCGTGTCCCCCGCCGGCGACCCGACGGGGGACACGCAGGTGCAGGTCGGGTTCAGAGGGCGGCGATGATGAGTGCCGCGATCCCGAGCCACAGGATGTGCCAGCTCTGATCGAGCGCGTAAGCACCGGTTCCGAGGGTCGGTGCGTACGATCCGTCGGCGGTGGCGGGCGCGGCCGGGTGCGCCGGGGTGCCGAGACTGTAGAACTCGTCCTTCCGCACGAGCGTGGCCAGCCGGGCGAGGGTCGTGCGGCGGTCGGCCCAGTAGTGCGAGGCGGCGTCCAGGCCGAAGCCGAGCGCGAGCCCGGCGGCGGTGACCGGCAGGTCGAGAGTGAAGACCACGGCGGCCAGGACGAGGACCTTGGTGACAGTGAGCCCGGCAACGTGCCGGGCGCACGCGAGGCGCCCGCTCCATCCGGAGCCTCCCTTGCGGGCGGCCTGGCACGAAGACTGCACCCAGTGGTCCCCGACGCTGTGCCCGATGAACAGGGTGACGAAGACGGCCGCGAAGACGGAGCCGGGGTCGTGGTTCATGATGGTGTTCTCCTGTCTGGTGAAGGCGGGTGGAGGGCGGGGGCGGCCAGTCGCCTGGCAGTGAGTTGGCCGCCGCCGCTTCAGTCGATCGGGACGATGTCTTCGCCGGGGGTCAGCAGCTCGCCTTCGCCGTCCCAGTCGATGACCCACTGACCGAGCGCGGGCTTCACGGCGGTCCCCTGCCGGTCGGGGTTGCGGCGGTCTGCGACGCGCCCGTCGGCCTTGAGGTCGCGGACGGCCTTCTCGGCGATCTTGTCCTGGGTCTCGCGGGAGCTGAGGCGGTCGGCGACCAGCTTCTTCACTTCGGCGGGCGGCCCGGAGTGCATGCCGGTCTCGTCCACGTAGTCGCCGTGCTCCGCGTACTGCCGGGCGACGGAGGCGTAGCGGGACTTCGCGGTGGATCGGGGTGCGTCCAGCGCAGCGGCCAGGGTGCCCCAGGAGACCTTGTACTGGTCGCGCAGCAGCAGCAGCATCCGCTCCAGGCGCCGGTCGGTGTGCTCCGCGAGCCAGTTGAGCCCGACGGCCATGTGGTAGGCGTCGTCGGCGTCGGACGGCGTGCTCTCGCCGGGTTTGGGGAACGTGCGCAGGAACGTATCGAGGTAGCCGCGAGCGACCCAGCCGTAGAGGAAGCCCATCGGGTCGTCCTCCTTGCTCCAGCGGATCGTGAGTTCGTTCTGGCCGTCCTCGGTGGTGGTGAGCTTGTGCTCCACAGGTCTCCCCTTCCGAAGTGCTGTACGTATCCCGTACACCAAAGACTGTACGAGATACGTACAGCACTGGGTGTGGGAATCGGGCCTCCGGTGGCGAACTGTCCTGATTCCGCCCTGGGTTGGCTTACGCCGTAGGGGTCCGCATGAGGGTGCCACCTGAAACAGTCCGTCCAAGAGGGGTCCGCCGAGGCGTGCGGCTTGGGAACGGTCGCGGCATCATGCAGCCTGCAGACCTCCGGCTGGGCGGTTCGCCCTCGACAGCCTGGCCGGGGTCGCCCCCAGAAAGCTGCCTTGCCGCCGCCGTCGCGATCCCCGGATCGCTGGTGCACCGCGTCGGCCGGGTCAGGGGTGCAGCAGGGTGGCGGCGCGGTCGTCGAGTTCCTGCGCGCAGCGGACGCCGCGGGAGCGGTAGGCGGTCAGGTCGCGGCGGATCCCGCTCAGTGCTTTGGAGGTCCGGGCGGAGTGCACGCCGTCCATGTGGTCGAGCGCGCGGCTCCATGTGCCGCATGCGTGCTCGAGGTTGCCCTGCTTGAGCTGCATTTTGGCCTGGGCGACGAGGTCGAGCGCGAGGATGCGTGTGTAGGTGCCGGCCGGCCGTGCGGCGGCGGCGCGCCCGCTGAGTGACCGCACCAGCGACCGGGCGCCTCGCCCGCATCCCTCATCGGCAGGTTGCTGCCTCCCTAGCTGGCGTCCTCCGAGCGAGGCCAGGGCCGGCCGCGGTGGCGGCGGGTCGGCCACCACGCACAGACGGCGCGCGCGTCGTAGAGCGGCTTGCCGTCCGAGTCCGGATTCGCGCGTCCGGGGGCATTTTCGTTGTTGGCCAGGGCCCGGGTGACGCTCGACTTCGTCACGCCCAGCAGACGGGCTATGTGGGCCGGGGGAAGCACGGCGGGCTGCTGCCGCAGGATCTGTTCGATCGCTTCGGTCAGGTCGGCGCCTTGCTCCGCTACGGCGTGCCGGGCACGCTGGAGCAGCTCCGGGTCGACGAGGCCGGTGTAGGGGACCGGGGGAGCCTCGGCAGGTGGCTGGCCGCTCGCGATCTGTTCCAGGACGGCTTCCAGCAGGGTGTCGGGGGACGGCTCGTGAACGGCCAGGACCCGCACGGCCGCGGGGCTGAGCGAGACCCCGAACGGGACCTTCGCGGGCTCAGACAGCGGCATCGGGGACCTCGGAGAACTCGCGGTCGCTGTAGGCAGAAGCCAGCGGCTTGGGGTCCTTCATGTTGAGGAGCTCCTCGGCGCCCATGCCGAAGTTCTTCATCATCCATGCGTCGCTCTTGCCCTCGATGGTCTCGCCGGTCGCTGCGGTGTAACCGGCGGCGGCGCTGCGGACGATGCTCGACATCCGGCGGATGTCGTGGGCGCCGCGGGCGCGGTTGTGCCTGATGGTGGAGGCCATGCGGTGCGGGAGATCGGCTTCGGGGAGGACGACGACGGGGAGCATGCCCTCCTCGCGGTCGCGGATGCGCTGGACGTCGCGGACGGTGAGGTAGCGGTGGTAGCCGTCCACCACCTCGTACGCGCCGGTCTCCTCGTCGAAGTACACGACGACGGGCTGGGTGAGCCCGTCCTCCCAGACGGAGATCTCCAGCAGGCGCATCTCCCGCGGCTTGACCACGTTGGGGTTGTAGGCGTTCGCCCGCACCAGATCCAGGGGGACAGCTTGGACGCCGTAGACCGGGCTGCGCCAGCCGCCGGGAGCGAACAGCTTCTGCTGCACGGCGACTTCGGGGGCGGTGGACGGAGCGGCATCGTCCTCTGTGTCGGCCGGGCGGCGGGCGGTGAGTTTCTTGACCTTCTGCACGCCGACGATGGCCCTGAGCCGGCTGACTTCGTCCTGGCTCATGCCGAGCTGTCGGCGGATCCAGTCGTCGCGCATGCCGGAGTCGGCGAGTTCGCCGACGATCTGCGCCATCAGCTCGTCGTCGTGGACGCCGCGGGCCCGGTTGTGCCGGATCGTGGAGGCCATGCGCTCGGCGAGAGACTTGCCCTCCAGGACGACGACGGGGAGCATGCCGTCCTCGCGGTCGCGGATGCGCTGGACGTCGCGGACGGTGAGGTAGCGGTGGTAGCCGTCCACCACCTCGTATACGCCGGCGTCGTGCACCGCGACGACGGGCTGCGTGATGCCGTCCTCCCAGATGGAGACCTCCAGTAGGTCCAGCTCCGGCGGTGCCACAGAGTTGGGGTTGTACAGATTCCCGCGGACCTTCTCCAGTGGGACGGCCCGGACGTCGTAGACCGGGCTGACGAACTTCCCGGAGCGGGCGGTGGTGGTCATCACAGGATCTCCCGGTACTTCTCGACGGCCTGGCTGCGCTTGGTGACTTCGCGCTTGGTCTGCCCGAAGCCCATGTACTTGCAGGCGTGATCGCAGCGCAGGATGGTGATGACCAGCCGCTTGTAGGTGGGGATGAGGGAGAGGTCGGAGACGGCGGGAATGTCGTCCGGGTAGTGCCGGAACCGGATGACCTCATACGGTCCGCGGCGCTTGCGGTTGTCCTTGGGCTCGCCCAGGAACTCGGTGCCCTCCGGGGCATCCCCCCGCAGCTCTTCGGCGGACTCCTCGGGGAGGGCTCCGCCCTTGACGGTCCAGTACCGCATGGAGGACTTGAGCTTCCGCAGGTAGCCCTGCTTGATCTCCTCGTCCTCGATCATGTCCAGCAGGAAGTTCGCGTACGTCTTCCAGGTGTGGCCTTCGGGCAGCTTGATGTCCTTGGCGCCCATCGCGGCGGTGCCGCCGTAGATGGCGGCGAAGTTCGCCCCGTTGACCCGGCCGACGAGCTTGGCCCATGTCTCCGGCTCGATGACCCGGTAGAGCTTGAGTGCTTCCTGGCCCTCGCCGCGGAACGGTGAGGCGACGCGCATGTCGTGGATCGAGACGCCGGCGAGGTGGAAGAGGTCGTACAGCGTGTTGTACGACCAGCCGAACCGCGCGTTCGCCGTCCAGATGTCCTCGGTCACCCAGTCGAAGATCGGGTACACGTTGTACACCCCGCGCCCCTTGCGGCTGGTCCAGTTCAGCCCCTCCAGCATGGACGCGTCGGTGCGGTCCTGACGGTAGAGGGCCGCGTGCCGGTGCATCGACTCCTGGGTGCGGATCCCGACGAGGACGGCGGTGCGTTCGGCGCCGGAGCGGCGGTGCAGCCACGCGCCGATCTTCTCCTGCACGGTGTAGTCCCACACGCCGTCGTATTCGGGGAAGTCCTCGGGGACGTTGCCCGTGTGGATGACGCCGGGGGCGTCGGGCAGGTCGCGCACCCAGATGTCGCGCTCCTCCGGGTTCCAGGGCTTCCAGTAGCTCTGGTACATGGAGACCTCGCAGGCCGCGGCGAAGGGAAGGCAGATCCACACCGGGTCGATGAGGTCCCGATTGGACGTCATCACCTCGGTCACGTAGTCGGTGGTGGCGGCGTACTGGCCCTCGTAGTCGAGGTGCAGCACGGTGATCTTCCGGGTGATGCCGTGCGCGCGCATGAAGTCCAGCGTCGCGTTGACCATCACGCCGGAGTCCTTGCCGCCGGAGAACGCGAGGACGATGTTGTCGAAGTCGCGGAAGATGCGCTCCAGGCGTCGCTGTGTGGCCTCCCACACGTTCATTTGTGTGCCTCTTCTCCTGCGTGTTGTCCCCTGGCTCCTCGCGAGCGGGCCGCGGCCGGGACGGCTATGAGCCGGCGCCAGGGGACGGCCCGTGGGGCAACCGTACGTCCGCAGGAACTAAGTTGCAACTTTTCGTTGCGAATTAGTCAGATGGTGCCGCGTGGGTCGATCTCGTGCCGGACCAGGTCCGCCAGCCACCCCTTCTTCCGCAGGTTCTTCGCGACCAGCACGTCGATGCCCAGGTCGGTGACGTGTGTGATGTAGGTCAGGGCGCGGGTCTGGCCGAGCCGGCGAATACGGCTTCGGGCTTGCTCGACCTCTCCGTAGTCGAACGGCAGTGACGCGAAGTGGCACGACGCCACGTGCTGCAGGTTGAGGCCGAAGCTCCCGGTGCCGTAGGTGAGCAGCAGCGGCACCCGCTCGTGCCGGTGGCGCCGGAAGATCTCCTTGCGTTCCGTTGCGGGGGTGTCGCCGTTGACCAGCAGGTAGTCGTCCAGATGGCGAGCGATGCGCCGCTGTTCCTCCCGGTACTGGCAGAAGACCAGGGTGTGCTGGCCGGCCACCCGGGCGGCCACCGACCGGCACTTGACCGGATCGAGCGCCGCGATCCGCTTCAAATTGCCCAGCATCCGGAACAGGGCGAGGTCCTCGCCCCACGCGGCCCAGGCCTCCAGGAAGTCGTCGCGCTCTGCCTCGTACGCGGCCCGCGTCTCCGCGCCGACGCCGTGCTCGTGCTCCCGGGAGGTCTCCGGCACACCGATATCGAGGCGCGCTTCGAAGATGTAGGGCGCCATCAGCGACCGCAGGTGCCTGACGTTCGGCGTGTAGGTCTCGAACCAGATCCGCTCGCTACCCTCGTCGTTGATCTTCTTGTGCATGGTGAAGTACCGGTAGCGGAAGGCCCGGTCGTCGGTGTCGAGGATCTTCGGGGACAGCCAGTCCATCTGGCGCTTCAGGTCCCACAGATCGAGTGTGAGCGGGGTGCCGGTCAGGACGAGCGCGTAGTCGGCGTCCTTCCGTATCTGAGCCAGCCGCTGGTGGCGCTTGGAGTCGGCGTTCTTGATGAACGTCGACTCGTCCGCGATGACCATCACCCGCCGCCGTCGCGCCCACTCCAGGACGTCGAGATAGGTGCGGTCCGACTGCGACAGCGTCTGGAAACCGAGGAAGCGCACCGGCACCGCGCAGTGCCACTTCGCGGCCTGCTCCTCCACCGCCGGCAGGACCGAGTACGGCGCCACCCACAGCACCGCATCCAGCCGGTGGGAGCGGCTGTTGGCCAGCTCGACCGCGACACGGCTCTTGCCCATGCCCTGCTCCAGGAACGCTGCCCCGACCTTCAGCCGGGCGAAACGCTCTAGCGCCCCTGCCTGGGAGGCTGTCAGTCCCTCCAGTCCTGCCGGCTGCGTCGTCGCGTTCACGCCGCTTCCCGCAGGCTGCAGCAGCCGGGGAAGCAGCGGGCGACGGCGGTGTCGTCTCCAACCGTGGACACGGGCTCGGTGGTGCGAGGGCGGCGCGCGTGGGTGTGCGGCATCAGCGGCTTCTCCCAGAGGGTTCGGCCCCAGGCGGGGCTCTGCCGGCGGAGGATCGGGGGACGGTCGGTAGCAGGACGGCGGCCCGCTTCGGGTCTCGTGCCGCTCGCGGCAGCAGGGGAGGCGGTCAGGGCGCCTCGGTGACGAGAGGGTCTTCTTCGAGGAGCTCGTCGGGAATGACGACCTCGTCGACGGCGTCCAGGTTCTCGGGTTCACGGGTGTAGGTGCCGGGCAGGGGCGCCGTTCCGGCCCAGCCGGATGTGGCCTTCAGGAACTCCTCGGCGGACGCCTCGACGGTGCCGCCCTCCGGCGTACGGACGCGGAACTCCCAATGCTCGTGGAAGCGCCAGGTGATGGTGCCGTCCTCCTCGATGCGGCACATGCTGGCCGGGTGGAAGACCATGGCGTCGGGCCAGGCCGCGTCCGTGCCGAACCGCACCCACCAGGCGTTCTTGCCGCGGCGCAGCCGGGAGGGATGGAACGCCAGGTGATGCCACGTCTTCTGCTCCACCGCGAGCGACTCGCCCGGCCGGGGCAGAGGGGCGGCCCGGTCCTCGTGCATCTGCCACCCGACGATGCGCAGCATTCGCTTGCCGCCCAGCACCTTGAAACGCCACTCCGGCCCGAAGCGGAGCGTGACGAAGCCGGGCCGGTGGCGGCGCACCATGCTCATCGGGTGCTCGAAGTACAGGCCCTCCCACCGGGAGCACACCAGGCGCACCACGGCCAGGTGCTGGCCCTGCTCCGTCCTCCGCTCGCTCACGTCTCCCTCGGGGACGTCGATCTCGTTCCACTCGCCGGGCTCGTAGGGAGGCATGTCCCAGTAGTGCCGCTCCCCGGGCGTCCGTCGGCGGCGCGTGCGGTCGCGGTGGAAGTCCTCGGCGGACACGCTGCGCGTGCGGGCGCCGTCGTCGACGGGGATGTCCCACTCGCCGCCGAAGCGGATCGTCACCGTCCCGTCCGCCGCCTCCTGCGTCATGGACACCGGGTGGGCCACGGTGCAGCCCTCCCAACGCGAGTGCGTCAGCCGCAGCCGCAGCCTCTGGCCGTTCTTCGTCGGTCCCGCCACCTCCTCGGCCGGGAAAACCAGCGTGTTCAGCCCGAACGGATCGAACCCCGCCTTCTTCTGCTCCGTCGTGCGCGGTCGGAGCAGGCCTTCTGCTGCCAGCGAGGCCAGGCTGATCCAGCCGTCGTCATGGTGGTCGATGAACCACCGGGCGGTCGCGATCTCCCGCAGGGCCGCGAGCACCGTCTCGATGCACCGCAGTTGCTGCTCCTGGTTCTTCCGCACATCCGCACGCCTGCGTGAGACCTCATCTTCCAGGAGTTCCGTGAAGCGGGTCTTCTGTCGGGCCATCTCGTCGAGCATCTCCGCGCGGATCGTCTCCGCCCACGCCACCTGCTTGGGCGACCCCTCCAGCTCGGGCAGCCCCGCGGCCCGGTTCGCCGCAGCGTTCCGCTCGGACGCCTCGGCCCGCTCCCGGTCCTGCTGCGCGTTCCGGCACGTCAAGCACTCGGACTCGGCCAACCACCGGGCGCGGGACTCCCGTTGCCGCGCCGGCCCGGAGAGCTGCACGGTCTTGATGTGCCCGCATGCGAAGGTGATGCGCTGCTGTGCCATCACGCCACCTCCGGCACCGGCAGCTCCCGGATCGTCGCTGCCGCCGCGCGGCCCCAGGCGGCCCAGTCGTAGATGTCGACCGAGCGGTCGTTCTTCACCGCGATCTTGCGATCCTGCCGGAGCATCCGAAGGGTCTTCTCCGGGCCGCCCCACAGCGTGATGTGCTCCTCCGGCATGCCTTCCAGTGTCACCGGCTCGGCGGCCTCCAGCCGCTCCAGCCGTTCCTCGACCGGGATCACCGCCGGTGCGGGCAGGGCGCCCGCCCGGCTCTTCGCCCGCTGCAGCAGGACTTCGACCAGACGGCCACGCCGCTGCATGGCCTCCTCCAGGCGCTCGTCCTCGCTCAGCTCGCCGTTCTCCAGCAGTACCCCGGAGGCGGTCAGCACGCGGACCAGGCGCTCGCGTGCGGCCGGTGAGCTGTGGTCGTAGGTGCGGTGGTCCAGGAAGATCCGGTCTGCGGGGGCGGTCCAGAGCAGGTCGTACCAGGCCTCCTGGCACACTGCCCGCGCTGCGCGGTATTCCGTCCGGCGCGGCAGGACCGTCAGGTCGACCGCGTCCCCACCGACCTCGAAAACCGAAGGGTCGGCGGCGGCGATCCCGCCGTGCGCGCGGTGCAGCGGCGCACCCCCGTTGAAGCCGTACATCTTCAGCATGCATCTCTCCCCTCGTCGGCAGGAGCCGCCCGCTTCACGGACCACGGGCGACCGTGACGTACGGCACGCTACCGACCCTCAACATAATTCGCAACTTTTTGTTGCGAATTATGTTAGGCTGCCTCGAGGTTGCGGCGACGGCATGAACGCGCGACTCGACCCCGGCTGTCAGTGGCGAGGTTCATGCTGGTTCGTCACGGAACATCACTGCCAAGGAGGCGCCATGGCACACGAGTTGAACCCCGACGGGCGGCGTACGGTCCCCGGCGCCACCGTCCCGCCCGGCTGGACCGCGATCACCGTCCCGCCGGTACCCGAAGGCAAGCGCTCCGGATGGCGGCGCACCGTCGACGCCGCCGAACCCGGCGCCACGGGAACAGAGGCACTGCCCGGGAACTGGCTCACGCCCGGCGACGCGGTCGCCCTCCCGGCCGGCACCGTGCTGCTGCTCGCCGACAAGGCCGCGACCGGAACCGACCACGCCTACCAGACCGCCCGTGCCTACACGACCGAGGACGCGACCGTCCGCGCCGAACTCCTCACCTCCAACGGCACGTTGACCCTCCTGTGGGGCCCGCAGCACTTCCGCCGCTCCAGCACGGCCCTCGGCAAGACGGTCACCACGGCGCTCGCCCGCCTCCTGGAGCAGCACCCGGCACCCGGCCAGGACCGGGAGCCGATCGTCCTGGCCGAGGCCCAACGCCCCAACCGCCGCAAGGCACGGTGCTGGCGCTGCGCGCGCCCGGCCGCCCGCGGAACGGGACACCTGGTCGGACACGGCGCCGAAGCCCAGACCGAGCACTGGCCCACCTGCCCCGCCCCCGGCACACCGGACGCCTCCGAGCTGCCGCAGCCCCGACGCCGCCCGGGCTGCGACAACTGCGACCGCTCCGGCCGCTCCCACGAAGCCGTCGACTCCAGCGGCATCCCCGGCCGCGTCTGCGGCCGCTGCTCAGGGATGCCCTCCTACCTGCTCTCCTTCGCCTGAAGGAGACCGCCCGTACGCCGGACCGCCGCCCCGCAGCTCCTCGGCATCGCCACGCAACCCTAGAAAGAGGCCCTCCGTGCTCGACGAGACCTACCTCGAAACCCTGTGCACCCACCTGGCGGGCGGCGGTCCACCTCCCGGGCAGTGGACCCGCCACGCCCAGCGCTGGACCTACCACCGCGGCAGGAACGGGACGATCCTCACCCCCGACCCACTCTCCTTCGCCAACGCCGTCGGCGACGCAGGCCTGCCGCTGCCGCCCGACCGACCATCCGCCGACCAGGCCTTCGACGAGCAGAACCTCGCGCACACCAACGCCCTGACCGCCGTGCTCGCCGTCCACGCCGTACTCGCCAAGCGCAACACCGCCGCCCCGCACCATGCCGACGCCCCCGACATCGGATACGTCCTCGGTTCGCTCGACAGCATCGCGGACCCGTCCCTGGACATCCTCGTCCAACAGCTCCAGCAGGGAAGCGTCGAAGCGTGGGGCCGACTCCTGCGGATGCTCGACGCGCACGCCACCCGCAGGACCCAGACGGACCTGCGCACCGTCGCCGCCCTCGCCTACACCCCGTCCGGTCGGCCACCTCAAGCTCTCCGCAGCAACCCCACGGGCCACTGGCAGGCCGCCTTCCAGCACGACCGGGTCTTCCGCCCCGTCGCCCAGGTCGCGATGAGCCTCGCCCGCGCCCGCCACACCGCACACGAATCCCTGTAACCGTCCCGCCCCCTCCCGACCGCCTCGCACCGGCCCATCGCCAGCGCCCCTGCCCTCGCCTGAACCCAGGAGAACGTCATGCCGACGCCACCCCGCCCCTACGCCGACCGCGTCGCTTCCCGCGAGGCCGCCGTCCAGGGCGGAGACCGCACCAGCGCCTCCTGGTGGCTCCAGCACTGACCAACCCGCCCCGCATCGAAGGGAGTTGCCGATGCTGCTCGCCCCGCACCCCTTGCAGCGCTCCGGCGCCTGGACCGGCGCCCTGCTGTGCGGCCGCCCGCACCCAGATCAGATCACCGACAGCGACCTCGACACCCTCGTCGATCGCATCGCCCGCGACTGCGACCGGGCCGGCCGCCTGGAGAAGGCGGCGCCGGGCTGGGCGTGGCTGGTGCGGCTGGCCGGGATGTATCCGCAGTCGCCGCCGGTGCACCCCTCGCGCCGCAAGCACCCTGGTCCCATTGGCGACCGCGTACGGGCCTTCCTCGGCCCCGACCCCGATCCCGCGGACGTGGAGGCCGACGGCGGGAGGGTGTGGCCGTGCAAGGTGTGCGGCACTCCCGGCGCCTCCCAGCGCTGGGGCAAGGACAAATTCCCCCTGTCGGACTCCGCGCAGCACCTCAACAACTCGCTGGTCTACGGCGGCGGCTACCCCCTGTGCCGCCCCTGCCGGATCGCGTTCTGGACCCTGCCGTACGGCACCATGACCGCCCCCGGCAACCTCCATCAGAACGTCGACGTCTTCGACGAGGACACCGAGAAGGCCGTCGCCGCCGCGCACCTCGCCGTCAACGAGCGTGCTCTCGCCGAGGGGTGGACCTCATGGAAGCAGGCGCCCGCGGCCGACGACGTCCTGTGGCAGGTTCTGGCCGACCGGCCCGGTGAGCAGCCCCAGTACACGATCCTGCGCTGGACCCACGGCAACCAGCACAGCGAACTCACCCAGCTCGTCCTCGGACGCGACCGCGCCCGCCGTCTCGCCGAGCTGCACCACCGGGGTGAGGCGGAGCAGATACGCCGTGCGGCCCGCCGGGCCGCCCGCACCCACCCGGTCACCCTCGCCACCGACCCCGAGCAGCTCGATCACGCCCTGGACACCGCACCCCGATGGGCCGCCGACCAACTCCACCGCCTCGATCCCGACACACCACTCGATGCCGAGCCCACCGGAGCGCCGCACCGCGCCAAGGAGGCGACCTGATGACGCCCGTCCCCTATCCGCTGCTGCATGAACAGGAGGCATGATGGGCGCCGCGCTGCACCTCGCCCACGTCCAAGAAGCGCCGGTGAGGAAGAAACGGCCGAAGCGTACCGGAGGCGGGGACGGCGGGACGTTCGCCGAACTCGCCCGCCAGATCTACCAGGACGAGCGGGCCGACGCCCAGGCCCGGGTGCTCCTCCTCGCCACCGCCTACGCCGTGACCATGGCACCCCTCGACGACGAGACCACCGTATGGCGGGCGATCAGCGACGCCCTCACGCTCAGGGGCTGGAACCAACTCCGGGCTGTGATCCGCACCGACATACCCCGCTACGAGCGGCCCGACCGCCGCACCGACCCCCTCGACCGCCTGTGCTCCGGCCCGCGCATCCGCCCCCACCTGGACGGGCCGGACGACTTCAGGAACAAGCTCCGCGTCTGCGGCACCGTCGCGGAACGCAAGGTGGTCGTCAAGGACCCGCGTACGGGCTGGCACACCAACCGCTGGTTCTGCTCCCGACACCAAGACGAAGCCGACCGCGTACGCCAACAGGTGCGTGAACAGAACGAGTACGCCCCGGAGCCCATCCCCAACCGCGGTGGGCTGATGCCCGTCTACTTCGACTGCGACTGGGTCGAGCTGTACCGGTGGTCCGTCCGCCCCCGCCCCGAGGCATCCGCGTGGGGCGGGCAACTCTCCGAGTGGACCCCACCCACGTACGGGGTCTGCGCTGACGCCTGGCCCATCCCGGGCAAGGACCCCGTCCCCACGCGGCCCCGGTTGCGCCTCCTGGCCCCGCCACACCTTGACGACGAGACGGAGGGGACTTCGTGAACGGCCGCTGCGCCCAATGCGGAGAGCTGCG
Source organism: Streptomyces nanshensis (assembly GCF_001751255.1). Classification (GTDB taxonomy): domain Bacteria; phylum Actinomycetota; class Actinomycetes; order Streptomycetales; family Streptomycetaceae; genus Streptomyces; species Streptomyces nanshensis_A. The sequence goes on from NZ_LJGW01000231.1 coordinate 24,072, forward strand.
AAACGTCCGTGTACGCCGCGGAGACAAGATCAGCAACCACCGCTGTCCCAACTGCGACGTCCCGCTGCACGGTGCCGCCGCCGGCCGCGGCCGGGGCCGGTACGTGTGCCCGATCGCGGAGCGCATCACGCGAGCCCAGCAGCTCAGGGCGGCGCGCGAGAAGCGGCAGACCGGCCCGGCGACCTGGCCATCATGCGGGCGGACCTTACTCGCGAGGTTCCGCTCATCGTCATCCCCCAAAGCCACCTGGACGTCCCCGCAGCCCTCGGCACACACACCTACCCCGCCTACGGCGACCTTCACGAAGCCCTTCGCCCGTACCGGACGACCCGCTCAAGCCGCCGCACTCCCCCCGGAAGCGAACCAGACATCCGGTGACGACTCCCACGCGGAGCCGCAGCCACTGGACCACTACGCGCACCGCCGCTGACTCACGGACAGGAGATCCATCATGAAGTGGGACGCCCTGAGCAAGGACGACCAGCAGCGCGCCAAGGAGATCCGGGACGATCTCCAGGCCGCAGGGATCGCCACCACCCTCTCCCAGGTCGCGACCAACTTCGCGGAGTGCGAGCGCTGGGCCGCTGGGCACCTCGACCTCCTGGGCTTGGTACTCACCGCGAGCTGGGACGCCAGCGGGATGCACCCCATCTACCTCCGGGCCAACGATCTGAACTGGCGCGTGGCCCTGCCCCTCACGCAGTTCGAGGCCGCGTGGGAGACCGCCCGCAACGTCGGCACCGACACCCCCGGCGACCACGGCGACCACATCACGCTCTCCATCCGCACCAAAAGCGGCGACCTGCTTGCCCGGAACTACCCCGTGATCAAGGTCCGGCTGCGCCGTGGGAAGACCGTCCGGCAGATCCTCCTCGGCGCCCGCACAGAAGAGCAGCGCGGCCTCACCACCGTCCTGATCCCCGTCGGCGGCCCCCTCATCCGCCATCTCGCGCCGTGCGCCTGGTGCGCCACCAACAGCGGCACGATCCTGCGCAAGGACACGGCGGGCAACCGCGGATTCGTCTGCGAGGACGACGAGAAACACGCTGCCTTCACCCGGCGTCCCTTTCCCGCCTCGTGGTAAGAGCGACGGCCCGGAGAGCCTGCAAGCGCAGCGCACCACCGGCGAGTTTTCAACAGATCACCGACACGTAAGCCGGCGGACGCCGACCGGCGCGGAAGGGAGGAAGGAAAGCTTCATGGCGCCCACCTCCCCGCATCGACGACGGCCGACGCCGGACTCGGCGGAGCTGACTGCGGAGCAGCAGGCACTCCGTACGGCCGAGGACGTCCTCGGCCGCCAGCGGTGCCCGGAGGCGATCGCCGCGAGCCTGCGCCGCCTGGCCCTCGCCCCGCCCAACTGCCCGCTGCGCGGCGGGCAGCAAGGGCCGTCGCGAACCGCCGCTGCCCATGTCGCTGCGGCCGGTACGTGAGCCCGATCGAGAAGCGCGTCGTCCCCTTCGGTCAGGCTCACGTACCGCTCGACGCCTACCGTTGACCCGCGCCAGGCCGGTGTGGGCTGCTGGAGAACCTCTCGTCCGTACGCGTGGCGCGAAGCGGGGCCCCGGGCAGATGCCGTGATCTGCTCGGGGCCCCGCCGCGTCCGTGTGAGTCCTTGCCCCGCTTCGGCCCAGCCTGGGCGCTACGTCGTGGCGGGCGCCGGCCCCAGCGTGGCCGCGCCGAGGGCGAGATCCAGTTGCAGCGCGACGGCCGTGCGAAGCGGTACCGGTCGCGGACGGAGTATCTGTTCGGCCTCGTCGCACCAGGTCTGGAGCAGGGAGTGCATCTCCCGTACGTCGGCGGCGAGTTCCGCGTCCCGTGGATGGATGCGGTGCTGGTGGGACAGCTCCTGGGCGAGCATCCCGGCCGTGCGCAGCGGCAGCAAGTGGGCGCAGTCGCGGGTGCTCCCCGTGGCGGGGGCGGGGGAGCGGGACCAGGCGGTACGGATGGCGTGCAGGACGTTGAGTGTGTCGAGGACGGCGTCCGCGTACGGGGAGGTGCCCGGGGTGCAGCGGTCGGCGTACGGCTTCAGCGCGGTGCATGCCTCCTCCAGCCGGGCGGCCGCGTCCTGCGGCGTGAGCGTCCCGGATGTGCCGGTCCAGGCCGGGACTTCGGGGAGCAGAGCGAACGTGCCCAGTTCACGGGCGAGCTGAACGCTGTGTAGGCGGCGGGCGGTGGGGGCGGGCGGCGGCATGCGGTAGACGCCGTCGTCGAGGCGTTCCCATTCGTCGAGGGCGGCGTCGGCCGGTGCCGGTTCCACGGGGACTTTGTGGCGTGCGGCCGCCTCGTGCAGCAGGGCGGGGAGGGCCGGTGCGGGGTGGGAGGTGAGGAGGAACGTGCCGCCCAGATCGGCGTTGTGCAGGGAGCACATGACGTCGGGACGCAGGCCGGTGAGGAGAGCGGCGAGGGTTTCGGTCTCTGGGAGGTCGGCTGGCCCGGAGCGGGGGAGAGCCATTTCGGGCTGCTGGGCGCGGGCGGGGCGGAAGAAGCCGCGGTGGTAGCTGGTGAAGTCCGGGGACAGGGAGGCCGCGGTCCACAGCTCGTTGCGGGCGGCGCCGTCCGGGTCGAGGAACGGCAGCAGGTGCCAGGTCGCGGTTTCGCGCAGCGCGGGGTCCCGCGCGAGTAAGCCGGCGAGGCTCAGGACGGTGGCGGCCCCGACGGGCTCGTTGGGGTGGGGTCCGCCGATCACGAGGATCTGCCGCTGGCCGTTGCCGATGACGCCGAGTTCCAGCGTCCGCCCGCCGCGGGAGGTTCCGGCCTCGGTGAGGTGCCCGCCGGCGCGTGCGGTGAGGTAGGCGAGGTGACGGCGGGCGGCGGCGACGGTGCGGGATGCGGCGAGGTCCTCATCGGGCGTAGGGCCGTTCAGAAGCCTCTCGGCGTGGGGGAGCGGGGCAGGGAAGTGCGGCACGGAGCCCTCCAGAAAACGCGTATGCGCAATTGAATTGCCGTATACGGCTATGGGAGACTAGTCGAGTCCCCACTGGGGAGCACACCGAACGCCTCCAACCGGCAAGGAGCCGACATGTTCGAGATCCGCGAGCTGACCCAGGACGAGACCAGCGAGACCACCGTCAACGCCGCCTGACCAACCCGCGAACCAACTCCGAATCCGCGGCCCGGCCCCTCTTCCCCCGAGGGGCCGG
>NZ_LJGW01000178.1:0-264 GCF_001751255.1 Streptomyces nanshensis
CCCGCGTCGCGCGGGCACGGCGACGCGGGGCACACGGAGGCGCGCGGGCGCCTACATCGACTTCATCCTCATGTAGCGCACCATGCCAGGCCCGTTGAGCGCCGCCATGGCGGCCACCGCCACGACCGCGGCACCGACGGCGACGCGCACGGCGACCGCCGGCACGAAGAACCCCTTCCGCATCCGATTCACCTCCCAACTCCCGTTCCGCTTCCGGCCAATTCGCACTCCGGATCGCTCAGCAGCTCGCCGACGAGCGACTCC
>NZ_LJGW01000178.1:307-2759 GCF_001751255.1 Streptomyces nanshensis
CCGCCTCCCGCACCGGCTCGCTCAGCCCGACCACCACGTCGGGCTCGTCCCCGCGCATCCGCACCTGCGGCTCACAGCCGAGGACGAGGATGCGCGGCAGCGCCGCGGCCCCGCCGCCGAGCTGCCGCGCCAGCGCGAGCACCTGCACCGGATCCATGCCGTGCGCCTGCGGCAGCGCCCGCCCGGCTCCCTCGGCCCCGTCCGCTTCCTCTGCGCCGTCCCCGGCGGGCCCGTGCGGCGGCCCCGGATCGATGAGGCGTACGGTGCCGGGCTCGCCGCCGCGCGGCGCCGCGTCCACCAGGACGGCGACGTCGTAGCCGTCCAGCAGCCGGTAGGCCAGATCCATGCCGCGGATGCCGAAGTCCGCGACGTGCACGCCGTCGGGGAAGCTCCGCCCCCGCAGCGTGGCGACGACCTCCGTCCCGAACGCGTCGTCCGCCATGAAGATGTTGCCGATCCCCGCGATCAGGATCCGCGGCCCCGCCGGACCCTGCGCGAGGGGCTCCACCTCCTCCGGGGTGAAGAAGAACCGGTGGCCCAGGCCCGTACGGAAGTCCCGGCCGTCGTCCCCGTCGAGCGTGACGACGACATGGACGCGGCCCTCCAGGTCCTCCTCGACGGCGTCGATCTCCGCCGTACGTCCCGTCAGCGCCAGGTCCATGACGTCCGCCGAGCCGCGCGGCCGCAGCCGCACCCGGCTTCCGCGCCCCAGCCGCTCGCCGCCGACCTGTACGGTGCGGCCCCGCTCCGCGCTCATCGCCCCTCCAGCACCGGACGGAACGCCCGGATCGTGCCGTGCAGCGCGGCGAGGTCCTCCGGCTCCAGGGACGCGCAGCGGTCCAGGATCTCCCGCGCCCGCGGATCGCTGGCCCGTGCCTCCTGCTGCTCCTGGGGCGTGAGGCTGAGGACGCTGAGGATCAGAAGCTGGTCGATCTCGCCGCCGTCGAACAGGTCGCCGGGGCTCTCCGGCGCCACCGCCGGATAGTCGTACAGCGTGATGGGCGAGGAGAGCACCTCGGGCGCGTAGTGCGGACTGGTACGGGCCGCCGTCTGCGGGTCTTCCGAGACCAGCACGGGCCACACCCCGACGTTGCCGCAGGCGGCGGCCTCCTCCGCCAGCTCCGCGGGCGGATCGGTCAGCGAGACGAAGTCGCCGGTGTCGGTGTGCAGCACGGTGTGCGTGGAGACGAAGGCGTACGGCGCCAGCGCGTCCCGGGTGCCCCGCGCACCGGCGGCCGGCCGCGGGCACGGCGAGGTGTTCTCGATCTCCACCGTCACCCGCAGCACCGCGTCCGTGACGGGCACGGCGGACAGCCGCACCCTCCCCGTCAGCCGCTGCCATGTCCGTACGAGCGTGCCCGCGACGCCGCCCGTCTCCGCGCGCAGCGCCTCACGGTCGCTGCCGGCCGCGATGTCGACGGTGCTGGTACGCGGCCCGCGCCGGGGCGACCACGGCGGGCACACCCAGCGCCGTTCGGTCGCCTCCTGCCACGTCAGATGGCTGCGGCCGTCGACCTGCAACTCGTCCACCGGCACCGGACCGGTCGCGTCGTTGCGGTAGACCTGCCGGTCGACGACCTGGAGGAAGCGCACATGGACCGTCAGCTTCGCCGTGGGCCCGGCCCGCAGCAGCACCTCCGTCCGCATCCGCGAGGGCTCGCCGATCGCGCCGGCGCACCGCTGCGGATAGACGCCGCCGAAGGTCCAGCGCTGCGCGTTCTTCAGCGCGCCCCGGCGGTAGGGCCACAGCAGATACCCCTCGTACAGGCAGGCGCGGGCGATCTTCTCTACGGCGTCCACGTGCTGCCTCCCGCCGTCGTGGTGCTCGTGCGGGAGAGCAGGTCGGCGACCGTCTCGTCCCATCCGGTCAGCGCGTGCCGGTCGCGGTGCGCGGTCAGCTCCCCGTACGTGCCGGGGGAGAGCGGCAGCCAGCTCGTGCCGCCGTCGTAGCGGCCGGTCACCTCCTGCCAGAGCCCGGCCGGCAGCCGGAAGGCGGCGTCCTTCGACCACGAGATCTGCGCGGTGCGCAGCCGCCCGTCCGGTCCGTCGTGGAAGACGGTGCCGGAGAAGAGGAAGTCCAGCGGGACCTCGCCCTCGCGCACACCGTGGAAGTACGACGTGACGGCCAGCTCCATGTCGCGGCTGCACGGCACCTGCAGATCGAGCTCCGTGCGCTCGTCGAAGGCCGGCACGACCGTGGTCACGCGCGCCCAGGTCAGCGGCCGCATGCTCGTCGCCCACTGCTCGGGCTGCCCGAAGAGGCGGGCCAGCACCAGCGGGTCGGCGCCGTCGTAGCCGCGGCGGGCGACGTCGATCCGTACGTCCGTGGTCAGCGAGACCGAGCGGACGGCGCCGCCGCCGGTGCGGCTCAGCGCCAGCCGGAAGGCCAGCGCCGGCACGGCCGAGTCCGCGGCGGCGCGTGCGCCGGTCACGGAGAAGTCCAGATCGGGTA
>NZ_LJGW01000188.1 GCF_001751255.1 Streptomyces nanshensis
CAGGAGCGCGACCGACCGGGGCCCCGGCCTACGGGCGCGGGTACGACTCCGGCTCTCCCCTGATCGGCACCAGGGCCTCACCGTCGCACGACGGTCAGTGGGCCAGCGGGCGGGAGTTGGCCGCAGAGTCGCGTCGGTCGTCGCGAACAGCGCGCCCGCGTACGGGGCGTGGCGGAGCCGGGACCCCGGACGGACGCGCAGGAGCGCGACCGACCGGGGCCCCGGCCTACGGGTGCGCGTACGTCTCCGGCTCTCCCCCACCGGCACCAGGGCCTCACCGTCGTACGACGGTGAGTGGGCGAGTGGGCGGGAGTTGGCCGCAGTGTCGCGTCGGTCGGCCCGAACAGCGCGCCCGCGTACGGGACTTGGGCGCGGCCGGCACCCCGGACGAACGCGCCTACGTCTCCGGCTCTCCCTTACCGGCACCAGAACCTCACCGTCGTACGACGGTCGGTGGGCGAGTAGGCGGCAGGCGGCTGCCGGGTCGTGGTCAACTCCGGTGCGCCGGCGCGTACTTACGAGGACGGGTCGCGGACGGCCGAGAGGCGGTCGCGGATCCAGGTTTCCACGTCGTTGACGTGGCGGCTGGCAGCGGCGAACGCCGCCAGGCTGTCGCGGGAGCGCAGGGCGCCGTGGATGTCCATGTGCTGCTGGTGCGTCCAGGCGAGGACGTCGGACTTGACCAGAGCGCGCCAGACGCGGGCCCGTGCCGTGCGGTTGCTGACGGTGGAGACCAGGGACTGGAGCGTGCGGTTGCCCGTCGCGGCGACGATGTCCGCGTGGAACGCCAGGTCCTCGCGGACGAGTTCGGCCGGATCGTGCAGCGTACGCATCCGCTCGATCCGCTCCGAGAGCGCGTCGAGCGCTGCGTCGTCGATGCGGGTCGCGGCGAGCGCCGTCGCGCCCGGTTCCAGCACCTTGCGGCACTCCAGCATCTCGTCCAGGGCGGTGTCCTGTGCCAGGTCGAGGAAGCTGCCGAGGGCGCTCATCAGCCGGTCGGGACGCAGGTCGGTGACGAACGTGCCGTCGCCGCGCCGCACATCGAGCACGCCGGCCATGGCGAGCGCCCGTACGGCCTCCCGCAGGGACGGGCGGGAGAGTTCCAGCTCCCCGGCGAGCACCGACTCCGGAGGGAGCCGGTGGCCGGGGGCGAACTCGCCGGTCTCGATGCGGCGCTTCAGGCGGCCGATCGCCACGTCCACGACGCTGCCCGAGCCGGCGCCCGTACCGGCGGCGCCCTCGTCCGCGCCGTTCTGCCCTGCTCCCGGGGCTCTGTCGGTCGTCATGCCGGTCAGGATGCCACCGGGCCCGCGGCGCCGCTCCACACGGCCCCCTCGGGGAAGCGGTGGGCCTCCAGCGTCTCGCGGCGGATCTGCGCGCTGTAGCCGGGAGCCTCCGGTACGCAGTAGCGCGAGCCCTCGACCCGTACCGGGTCGTGGAAGTGCTCGTGCAGATGGTCCACGTACTCCACGACCCGGTTCTCCATCGAGCCGCTGACCGCGACGTAGTCGAACACCGAGAGATGCTGCACCAGTTCGCACAGGCCGACGCCGCCCGCGTGCGGGCACACCGGTACGTCGTGGGCGGCCGCGAGCAGCAGCGCCGCGACGGCCTCGTTGACGCCGCCGAGTCGGCATGCGTCGATCTGGCAGATCCCGATCGCCTCCGCCTGGAGGAACTGCTTGAACATCACGGCGTTGTGGGCGTGTTCGCCGGTCGCGACGTGCGTGGGCGCGATGCGCCGCTGGATGGCCGCGTGGCCGAGCACGTCGTCCGGGCTGGTGGGCTCCTCGAACCACCAGATGCCGAACTCCCGCAGCGCGTCCGCCCATTCGATCGCCTCGTCGACGCCGAGGGTCTGGTTGGCGTCGATCATCAACCGCCGGTCGGGGCCGATGATCTCGCGGGCGATGCGGCAGCGGCGTACGTCGTCGGCGAGGTCGGCGCCGACCTTGAGCTTCACCGAGTCCCAGCCCTGTTCGACGGCCTCGCGGCACAGCCGTGCCAGCTTCTCGTCGTCGTAGCCGAGCCAGCCGGCGCTGGTGGTGTAGGCGGGGTAGCCGTGCTCCCGTACGTACGCCTCGCGTTGGGCGCGGCCCGGGACTTGGGAGCGGAGCAGTTCGAGGGCGGCCTCGGGCGTGAGCGCGTCCTTGAGGTAGCGCCAGTCGACGAGGTCGACGATCTGCTGCGGGGTGAAGTCGGCGAGCAGCTTCCACACGGGCTTGCCCGCCCGCTTGGCGGCCAGGTCCCAGGCGGCGTTGACGACCGCCGCGGCGCCGAGGTGGATGGCGCCCTTGTCGGGGCCGAGCCAGCGCAGTTGGCTGTCACCGAGCAGATGGCGTGAGAAGGCGCCGAGGTCGCCGGTGATCTCGTCGACGGACATCCCGATCGCGCGCTCGCCGATCGCACGTGCCGCGCCGACCGCCAGGTCGGTGCCGCGGCCGATGGTGAAGGTGAAGCCGTGGCCCTCGGTCACCTCTGAACCGTCGTCCCCGGCCCCTCCGTTCGCGTCCCCTTTACCCCCTTCGTCCCCTCCGCGCTCGCCGCGGCCGTCGTCGCCGACGTGCAGGACCACATAGGCCGCGGAGTAGTCGGGAGCCTCGTTCATGGCGTCCGAGCCGTCGAGGGCACGCGAGGTCGGGAAGCGGACGTCGATCGTCTCGACGTCGACGATGCGGGCGGTCATCGGCACTCACTCCTGATCACGTCCGGGATGCTGCGACGGCGGCACACGCCGCGCAGCCAAGATGTCAGATGTCTTGCCCGACCGCCAGACCCACGGGCGACCACAGACCCGGCCGCCCCCACCGCTCAACAGCGGCCTTTTACACGGGAGATACGGGTCGGGACCGACCTCTTGTCACCGCGAAACATGGGGGTTACGTTCCAGCGGTCAGACGTCTCCCCGTCGGCTGACCCGCCCGTCCAGCACCCCCCGTCCCCCGCCTCCGTCGTCCCCAGGGAGGTCCGATGAACACGGCCGCCACCCCGGAAGCCGTACGCAGGAAGGTGTCCCGGCGCCTGCTGCCACCGCTCTTCGTGATGTTCGTGCTGAGCTTCCTCGACCGTACGAACGTCGCCCTCGTCAAGTCCCATCTCGCCACCGACGTCGGCATCGACGCCGCCGCCTTCGGGCTCGGCGCGGGCATCTTCTTCGTCGGCTACGCCGTGCTCGGTGTACCGTCCAACCTCGTCCTGCACCGCTTCGGCGCCCGCCGCTGGCTGGCGCTGCTGATGCTCGTATGGGGCCTGCTGTCGTGCGCCATGGGCCTGGTGGACGGCCCCGGAAGCTTCTACGCGCTGCGCTTCCTGCTCGGCGCCGCGGAAGCCGGCTTCTTCCCGGGCGTGATCCTCTACATCACCTACTGGTTCCCGGCCGAGGACCGCGGCAAGGCGACCGGGATGTTCCAGTCGGCCGTCGCGTTCGCCAGCATCGTCGGCAACCCCGTCGGCGGCTATCTCCTCGGGCTGCACGGACTCGGCGGCCTGGAGGGCTGGAAGTGGATGTTCATCCTGGAGGGCGCGCCCACGGTCGTGGTCGCCCTCGCCGTGCCGTGGCTGCTCACCGACCGCCCCGAGCAGGCCCGTTGGCTCACCCCGGCCGAACGGACGCTGCTGTGCGAGCGGATCGCCGCCGACGTACCGGACGAGAGGCAGCGGGTGCCGGCCACGGTCGGCAGCGTCATCACCGACAGCAAGGTGCTGCGGCTGATGTTCGTGTACTTCGCCATCCAGATCGGCGTCTACGGCGTGACGTTCTGGCTGCCCGCGCTCGTCGGCCGCATCGACGGTCTCGGCGACGTCGGCATCGGCTTCGCCTCCGCGCTGCCGTGGGTGTTCGCCCTGCTCGGCGTGCTCGTCCTGCCGTGGCTCTCGGACCGCACGGGCAACCGGCGGGGGCCGCTGCGGCTCGCGCTGCTGCTGACCGTGGGCGGGCTCGTCGGCGGGGTGCTGCTGCCGCCGGTCCCGGCCGTGGCGGCGCTGTGCGTCGCGGCGTTCGGATTCCTGGGCGCGCAGCCGGTGTTCTGGACCGTGCCGCCGACGATCCTCTCCGGTGCCCAGATGGCCGGGACGATCGCGCTGATCTCCGGCTTCGGCAACCTCGGGGGCTTCCTCGGCCCGTACGTCATGGGTGCCGTGGAGTCGGGTACGGGCTCGGGCGCGGACGGACTCTGGGTCGTCGCCGCCGTCGTGGCCGCGGGCGCCGTGGTCGTCACGGGCTTCCGCTGGGCGGGGATGCGGGGACGTCCCGGCGCGGGAGAGCAGGACGGGCGCCCCGCGGAGACGTCGGATGCGGAATCGGGAACGGAAGCCACAGCGTAGGGAAGGAGCGGCGATGACACACCTAGTGCGCTTCGCTGACGACAGCGGGACCGTACGCACCGGGGTCGCGGACGGCACGGGCGCCGTCCGGCCGTTCGAGGGCGCGCCGCGCGTGGCGGACCTGCTGCGGCTGTCCGCCGGGGAGTTGCGCGCCCTGACCGAGCGGACGCTCGACGGGCCGGCCGTCTTCGCCGAGGGCGGCATCGTGACGCTGCCGCCGCTGGACGGGCTGATGGAGCTGTGGGCGGCGGGCGTCACCTACGAACGCTCGCGCGAGGCGCGCGTGGCCGAGAGCACCGAACGGTCCGTCTACGAACGGGTCTACGACGCCGAGCGCCCCGAACTCTTCTTCAAGGCCCAGCCCTGGCGCGTGGTGACCGACGGCGAACCAATCGCCGTACGGGACGACTCCGCGCTGAACGTGCCCGAGCCGGAACTCGGACTCGTCCTCAACTCCCGTGGAGAGACGGTGGGTTACGTGGTCACGGACGACGTCAGCTCACGGTCCATCGAGGGCGAGAACCCGCTCTATCTGCCGCAGGCGAAGATCTACGGCGGCAGCGCGGCGGTCTCCTCCGGGGTCGTTCCCGCATGGGAGGTGGCGGACGTGGGCGCGCTGCGCATCGCCCTCGCCGTCACCCGCGGCGGGGCCGTGGCGTACGAGGTCGAGACGTCGACGTCCGCCTTCCACCGCGATCCGCTCGCGCTCGCCGGACATCTGTGGCACGCCCAGCCGTTCCCGGACGGGGCGGTGCTGGCCACCGGCACCGGCATCGTCCCGGGCATGGACTTCACCCTGCGGGACGGCGACACCGTCCGCATCGAGATCGAGGGCGTCGGCGTGCTGTCCAACCCCGTGGTCGGCGACCAGGCGCGGCTGGACTGGCTGACGGAGGCGGTCGAGCAGCCGCTGATCCGCCGCGAGCGGCGCGCGCAGACGTAGCGCGGGGACGTAGCGCGGGGACCGGCGGGCAACCGGCGGGCAGCGGTCAACCGGGGCGTACGGCGGGCCGGTTGCGGCGGCTCGCCGTACGACCGGGTTGGTGTCCGCGGGCCCGCTCGCGCTACTGGTCCTCGGGCAACTGCACCGGTGCGTCGGTGACGCGGGCGTACGCCTCGGTCGGGCCGCCCTGCCAACTCACCGTCATGGACTTGCTCTTGAGGGCGCCGACCGTGCCCTTCGTACGGGTGTCGTCCGCGCCGGACGGGCACTTGAGGGTCACGGTCCGCTTGCCGGCGCCGCCGAGGGTGCCCGTGCAGTTGCGGCCCTCCTCGCGCAGCAGCGTCACCGAGTCGCCGACGACGGTGAGCACGACCTGCTTGCCCTTCACCTTCCAGACGCCCGCGAGCTTCCCGGCCTTGCCGCCCTTGCCGGAACCGGAACCGGAACCGCCGGAGTCGCCGGACCCACCGGTGCCGCCCGAACTGCCGGACCCCGCACCGCCGTTCCCGCCGCTGCCCTGCCCGTCCCCGGAAGCGCCCTCCGAGGCACCGGCGGACGCCTCGTGTGACGCCCCCTCGGACGGGGAGGCGGACGTGGACGCGCTCGACTCCGGCGTACCGCCCGCGTCGTCGCCCTTGCCGCCGTCGTCGCCGCTGCTTCCGCAGCCGCCCACCAGAAGCGCTCCGGCCGCGAGCACCGCCACCGCTCCCGCTCTCCGCGCTGACCTGCGCACCCCGGACTCCTTCGTCGCTCTCGTCATCGCCCCGTCCACTGAGCAGGGCCACGTCAAGCTAGCAGCCCACCGGCCCGCTGAAAACGCCGCTGCCCGGCGCCCCTTCGCGGGGTGCCGGGCA
>NZ_LJGW01000183.1:0-243 GCF_001751255.1 Streptomyces nanshensis
CGCACCCCGGACGAACAGCCCGGCCGTGCCGGATCCCGGCACCGCACGGTGGCCGTGAGCATCGCCGCGGCCGTGGCGCTCGGAACGGCCGCCGTCGGCCTGGACGCGGCGAGTTCGGGCCACGAGGTACGGGGCGGCGGCAAGCCCGCGGTCACCGTCTCGCCGGATCCGGACGCCGCCGCACGGGAGGCCGCGGAGGACCTCGACCAGCCCGCGCCCGACCAGCCGCCGAGCGGCGGCTCC
>NZ_LJGW01000183.1:285-6884 GCF_001751255.1 Streptomyces nanshensis
GGCGGCGACCAGAACGCGGAGAACCCCGATCCCGGGCCCTCCACACCGCAGGGCGACGAGCCCGCACCGCCCACGTCACCGCCCGGGGACGACGGTAACGGCGATGCGCAGGGCGGCGGTTCACAGGGCGGCGGCGCGGCGAACGGCGGCGGAGACGACAACGGCGGTCAGGCGGGCGGCGGTTCGCAGGACGGCGGCAACGGCGACGCCGGTGGTGGCGCCAACGGCGGCGGGGACGACGGGGGTTCGGCCGGCGGCGGCAACGGAGGCGGGGACGGCGGTCAGGCAGGCGGCGGCGACGGCGGGGACGACGACGGAGACGACAACAACAAGGGCGGACTGCTGGGCGCCCTCGTGGGCCTGCTGTTCGGCGGCGGCGGAGACGACCACGACGACGACCGGGGCCACGACTCGGGACGCGGCCACGCCCCGGGCGGCCACTCCCCGGGTCATGGCAAGGGCCACTCCCCGGGCCACGGCAAGGGCCACTCTCCGGGGCACACACCCGGCCACCACTAGGGCGGCGGGCGGCACTTCTGCGCCGGCCCGCCAGGCGCGCTGTCCGAAGCGCGCTCTCCCGCCCGGGCGCGTCCCCCGGAATCACGATGCCGGAGGCCGCTCACGCGCCCGGGCACACCGGCCCGCCCTCCGGGGTCCACGCGCCTCCTCCCGCGTCCGCGCCCGTCCTGCACTCCGCCCCGGTCGTGACCTTTGGCACTGGCGTAACGGCCCAACACGCTTGATCATGGCTGCCGTTGCCGACCGATGACCGACTTACCGCAGCCGGAGCCCGCATGACGTACGACATCGAACTGTTCCGCGCGCAGTTCCCCGCCCTCGCCACCGGCACGGCGTTCTTCGACGGGCCCGGCGGCACACAGACGCCGCGTGCGGTCATCGAGGCCATGGCGGGCGCGCTCGCCGGACCGCTCTCCAACCGCGGCCACGGGAACGCCGCGGAGCGCAACGCGGAGATGCTCGTCGCCGAGGCGCGGCAGGCCATGGGCGACCTGCTGGGCGCGGACCCCTCCGGCGTCGTCTTCGGACGCAGCGCCACCCAGCTCGCCTACGACTTCTCCCGTACGCTCGCCGCGTCCTGGTCGCCCGGCGACGAGATCGTGGTGACCCGGCTGGACCACGACTCCAACGTCCGCCCCTGGATCCAGGCCGCCGAGCGCGCCGGTGCCACAGTACGCTGGGCCGAATTCGACCCGGAGAGCGGCGAGTTGACGGCCGAGGCGATCGGGGCCGTCCTCTCCGGGCGCACCCGCCTCGTGGCGGTCACTGCGGCGTCGAACCTGATCGGTACGCGTCCGCCGATCGCCGAGATCTCACAACTCGTCCATGACGCGGGCGCGTTGCTGTACGTCGACGGCGTGCATCTCACCGCGCACTGCCGCGTCGATCTGGCGGAGCTGGGCGCGGACTTCTACGCCTGCTCCCCGTACAAGTTCCTCGGCCCGCACATGGGCGTGCTCGCCGCCCGTCCCGCGCTGCTGGAGACCCTCGTCCCGGACAAGCTGCTGGCCGCCACCGACGCCGTGCCGGAGCGCTTCGAGTACGGGACGCTGCCCTACGAACTGCTCGCGGGCGCCCGTGCGGCCGTCGACGTCCTCGCGGGCCCGGGCGCACATCCCGAACGCGACCGGCGTGAGCAACTCACCGCCGCCTTCGCCCTGTTGGAGAAGCACGAGGACGCGCTGCTGCGGCGTACCGAGGACGGTCTGGCCGTGCTCCCGGGCGTACGGACGCACTCGCGGGCAGCACGGCGCACGCCCACGCTGCTGCTGACCTTCGACGGCCACGACACCCGGGACGCCGCCCGTCATCTCGCGGAGCGCGGCGTCAACGCCCCGTCCGGCTCCTTCTACGCGATCGAGGCCTCGCGGCGGCTGGGCCTCGGCGACGACGGCGGACTGCGCGTGGGCATGGCCCCGTACACCGACACCGAGGACGTAGACCGGCTGCTGGAGGGGCTGGCGGACTTCCTCGGCTGACGGGGCCGCCCGGACCGGCGCGGACGCCGGCTCCGTCCCGGCTCCGGTCAACTCCCCCGCAATGCGGCCGTGTTGACGGCCGCCGCGAGGCGCCGCGGCGTGGAAGACGCGACCGCGGGACGTGTCCGATCCGTCGCGGTGCACGGCGCGGGCTGCCAGGCTCTCCTGCCATGAGCAGACACACGACTTCCCCGGGCGCCTCCGCCGACGCCCCCTCGGCCGCCTCCGCGTCCCCGCCTCCCGTACGTCTCCCCTGGTCGCGGGTGCGGACGAGGATCACCGCCGTGGCCGCCGGGCTCTTCCTCGTCCTCGGTACGGGCGGCGCGGCCGGAGCCCGTACCGCACCGCCCGCTCCCCCGTGGCAGAAGGCCGTCGACCGGGCGCTCGCCGACAAGAAGCTCGACGGCGGGACGTCCGGCGTCGTCGTCGGCGACGCGTCCGACGGCCGGGTCCTCTACCGGCACCGGGCCGGCACGCGGCTGATGCCCGCCTCCAACACCAAACTCCTCACCTCCGCCGCCGCGATGGACGTCCTCGGGCCCGGCTACCGCTACACCACGGACGTGCTCACGCGCGGCGCGCGCCATGGCGGCACCCTCGACGGCGACCTGTATCTGCGCGGGACCGGCGACCCCACCCTGCTCGCGAAGGACTACGACGCGCTCGCGGCCGACGTCGCCGACTCCGGCATCGAGAAGGTGACGGGCGGTCTGGTCGCCGACGACACCCGGTTCGACACCCAGCGCCTCGGCGCCTCGTGGGCCGCCGACGACGAGTCCGCGTACTACTCGTCGCAGATCTCCGCGCTGACCGTCGCACCGGACGAGGACTACGACGCGGGTACGGTCCTCCTCACGGTCACGCCGGGCGCGAAGGCGGGCGAGAAGCCGACGGTGAAGGCCACCCCGTCCAACCGCTACGTCGACGTCGACGTCACCGCGAAGACCGTCGCCGAGGACGGGTCCGACACGCTCTCCGTGGAGCGCGAGCACGGCGGCAACACCATCACCGTCAGCGGCGGCGTCCCGGCCGGAGCCGACCCCGTCCAGTCGTGGACGAGCGTGTGGGAGCCCACCGGCTACGCGGCCTCCGTCTTCGCGGACGCGCTGCGCGAGCACGGCGTACGGGTCGAGGGGGACACCGAGTCGGGCAAGGCGACGCCGGACGGTGCGCGGCGGGTGGCACGGCACACCTCGATGCCGTTGAAGAAGCTCAACTTCCCGTTCCTGAAGCTCTCCAACAACAACCACGCCGAGGTCCTCACCAAGACCATGGGCTACGAGACCGCGGGCAAGGGCACGTGGGACGCCGGACTGAAGGCGATCGACGCCTTCCTGGAGAAGTCGGGCGTGGACACCGACGCGATCCGGCAGGTCGACGGCTCGGGACTGTCCCGTATGGACAACGTCTCCGCGGGCGAGTTCGCCACGCTGCTCCAGTCGGTGCGGAAGAAGCCGTGGTTCAAGCAGTGGCACGAGGCGCTGCCCGTGGCCTGCGCGTCCGACCGGCTCACGGGCGGCACGCTGCGCGACCGCATGTGCGACACCCCGGCCGAGGGCAACGTCCACGCCAAGACCGGTTCGCTGACCGGGGCTTCGGCCCTGTCGGGGTACGTCACCGACGCCGACGGGCGTGAACTCGTCTTCAGCATCGTCCTCAACAACTTCCTTCCCGAGTCGGTGAAGGACGTCGAGGACGAGATCGTGGTGGCGCTCGCGTCGTCCGGCAAGGACAGCAAGGCTGGCGAGAGTGGGAAGCGCAGCGGGGCTCCCGGCGGCGCCCTCGAGTGCTCCTGGACGAAACCGGCCCGCTGCTGAGCCGGGGGCGGGGACCCGGCATGTCGGCGTAGAGCATGCCGCAGACCGCAACCGCCGCCCGTGCGGGAGACGTTCTCCCGCACGGGCGGTTCTGCGTGCGGGGACGGGCGGGAAGCGAGCGCAGACGGCCAGGGGGACACAGGACCCTTACCGGGACCGGAACGGGGAAGTCCGGGAGCGGTGGCGGTACCGTCCCCCGGCAGGTACCTTGTAGCGCATGGTACTTCCCGGCGGAGCGCACTCCGGAGTCAGCCAACTCCGGCGCGGAATCCTCCAGTTCTGCGTTCTGGCGCTGCTGCGCGACGGCGAGAAGTACGCCTTCGAGCTGGTACGGGAGCTGTGCGACGCCCATGACCTCGCGACCAGCGAAGGCACCATCTACCCGCTGCTCTCCCGGCTGCGGAAGGAAGGGTGGGTCAGCACCGCCTGGCAGGAGTCCGAGACCGGGCCGCCGCGCCGCTACTACACGCTGACGGCGTCGGGGCGTACGGCGCTCTCGGACTTCGCCCGGGAGTGGGGGACCTTCAAATCGACCGTCGACAAGCTTCTTGACCAGTGAGGGGGAGGCCGTGACATCCAGGGGAGATCAGCTCGTCGAGGAGTATCTGCGCCGCTTCGACAACTCGTCCGTGTTCCTCGCGGAGGAACGCCGCGCGGAGCTGCGGGAGGAGATCGTCGAGCACATAGCCGCCGGTACGGAGGAGGCGGAGGCGGCGTACGCGGAGGCCGTCCGCGCCGTACTGGACCGGCTGGGCCCGCCCGCCGACATCGTGGCCTCGGAGACCGGTACGGGGCCTACTCCCTCGGGCCCGGGCTTCGCCGGTCCGGGCCCCGCCGACGGGCCGGCGGACGAACTCACCGGTGACACCGCCGCGTTGGGCCACGACGCACCGTCCGCGCCCGGCGCCTTCACCAGCGCCTCCTTCTCCAAGGGGGATGCCGGACCGCCTCCGCCGGACCTCTCCGCGTCCGCCTCCCGCGCCCACCACCGGCGGCTCGCGCTGCTGGCGGGCGGAGGGCTGGTCGTGGTCGCCGTCGTCGGCGCGCTGGTGTTCGGAAGCAGCACGACGAGCAGCGGTCCCGCACCCGTCGTCGACCGCCAGTCGACCGCACCGACGCAGAGCGATACGCCCGGGAGCGAGGGGCCGACCGAGACCACCTCGCCCCCGCCGTCCGAGAAGGTGAGCGAGACGCCCACCGAATCGGCCACGGAGACGCCGACCGAGACGGCTTCCCCGACGGAGTCACCCACGGGTTAGCGGCGAGGGGCGCCGCATCCCGAAGCGCCCGCCCGCGTCCGTACGTTCGCCCGCCCGTACCCGTGCGCCTGCCCGTATCCGTGCCGTGCCCGTAGCGGTACCCGTACGGCACCGCGCGCGGCGCTAGCCGGTGAACGCCTTCGCGAACGTGCCCGCCTTCTCCGTCAGTCCCGAACACGTCGCCTGCGCCTTGGCGTTGGCGCCGCCGGGGCACGGTGTGTCACGGCCCGCCGACCACATCGACAGGCCGCCCATCTCCTTCTCCTCGGCGAACTTCCGCAGCTCCGCGGCGTCGTCGGGCCGGAAGACCTCGCCCTTGACGTCGTTCACGCCGATCATCGGCGTCACCGAGAGGGAGTCCCAGGCCTCCTCCTCGTCGCGGATGCCCAGCGCCGGCATGATCTGCCGGTGCGCGGCGGTCGCGGCCTGCACGGCGTACTTCCCCATGTCGCCGCGGAAGGACGTGCCGTAGTCCATCGCCATGATGTTCACGCGGTTGACCCGCGCACCGTTCTTCCGCGCGTTCTGCAGCACTGCCCGGGCGTCGGCGCCGAGGCCCGAGGGCATCACGGGCAGCGTGAAGGAGACGTTCAGGTTCGGACGCTGCCGCTGGAGGCGGACGATCGCCTGGCTGCGGAGCTGGTTGGCCCGCTTGTCCGTCAGTGCGGGCCCTTCGAGGTCGAAGTCGAGCTTCGTGACGCCGAAGGCGTCGACGACCTTGGTGTAGGCGGCGGCCAGCCGGTCCACCGAGCCGCAGACGCGGGCGAGTTCGTTGCCGCTCTGCCCGCCGAAGGAGACCCGTATGTCCCCGCCGGCGTCCCGCAGCTCCTCGGCCTGCGACGCCACGGGGTTGCCCGTCAGCTTCTGCCGTCCGCCCCACTCGGGCACGCACTGCTTGCCCGCCGGTGAGACGAACGCGAGGTTGTACTCGCTCACGCCCGCCTTCCGCGCACCGTCCACCAGGTCGTAGGACGGCTGGAGCGAAGTGTCCACGTACGGGGCGAAGTTGCCGTCCTTGGGCAGCGGATCCTCGGTCTGCGAGGGCGTGTTGGGGGGCGGACCGGTCGGCTGGTCCGGTGCGTCGTCCACGATCGAGCACCCGGCGAGCAGCGAGGCCGTCACCGCCACGGCTGCCAGAGCGGTCACGGCCGGCCTCGCGCGGCGGCTCCTGGGGGAAGCCTGCGCCTCCGGGCGGTTGTTCATCGCCGGGCTGTCTCCTTCTGCGTGGGGGAGGTCGAGTGCGGTTCCTACCCGCAGCAAGCTAGCGACAACTCCCCGGGCAGCAGTTGTTTCCCGGGGCGCGAGAGGCCCGGTTTACGCCACGGTTAAGGCGCAGAAAGGCCCTGATTAAGGCCCCCGCCGAGTCCCTGGTCAGGGAAGCTCCGGGGAAGCGGCCGGGGAGACCTCCGGCGGCCGGCCCGCCGCTCCGAGTGGCCGATCACACATCGGTCGGGCCGGGTTCGGCGCGCGGCGGCCGGCTACGGCATCCGGCTACGGCCGTCCCGGTCCGCCGCGGCGAGCGCCCG
>NZ_LJGW01000019.1 GCF_001751255.1 Streptomyces nanshensis
CCCCGGCCCGGCCCCCCACCGGGGCGTCCGCGCCGCCGTCCGGGCGGTGGTGTGGCCGTGTGGATGTGTCCCCGCGTGAGGCGAGGCGTCAGGGCCCGGCGTGCCCGAACCCGTCGGTGCCGCCGGGGGTTTCGTTGCCGATCCGCAGACCGTCCCCCGTGGCGGCGTTCCTGGGTGTGAGCGTGAAGGAGACCCGGTGCGTGCGGCTGCGGCCCGCCTTCGCCTCGGCGTCCGCGCTGAGCACCCACGCCTTGAACCCGCCCTTGGCGGCGGCGTCCTGGCGCAGTTCCACCGCGAACTCCATCTGGATCTCGCCGACGTCGAAGCGCAGCGGCTCGTCCGCCGCGGCCTCGGCGGCCCGGGTGAGCTGGTCCCTGATCGCCTGTACGGCGGTGGTGAGTTCGACGCTGTCGAAGTCCGGCACTGTCCCTGGCCTCCCCGTTGCCCGCCGCTGCTAGGGTCTGTCTGACAAATCTCGTCTGGGCGGCGGCGCCTGGCACGCACGTTCGTTGCGTTGTCGATCGTCGGCGCAGCCCGCTGCGCTCTCCTCCTCCGCCTTGCGACCGCACGCACCAGACACCGCCGCCCACGCCAGACTGCGCACGACGCCCTTTGTCAGACAGACCCTAGGGCTCGACGGTACGGCACGGCCCGGACCGGTACGCAGCGGACGGCGCGGTGACCGGCTGCGGTGGCGGCCGTCGAACTCCCCGCGCCGTCACGGCAGTCGGGGCGCCATGGGCCGGTTCTCCTGGTCCCGCTCCCCGACGGCGAATGAGCCCTCCGGCAGCTCCTCCGTACCCGTGATGCGCGGCGTGCGCGTGTGCGAGCGGACGGAGACGAAGAGGTCCGGGATGCCCGCGAGCGCCGACAGGTCCACCTCCCTCGTCTCCGGACCCGGCGCGAGATGCAGCCGCAGCCTCCGCAGGGACGGGAACAGGCTGCGAAGCCCCTCCGCCGTGCAGCGGCCCGCGCTCTCACGCGTCTCGACGGTCGCGTCGGTGATCGCCGGGAGCGGTACGACGGTCCGCTCCGCCGACCGGCACAGCCCGATCGTGGTGATGAAGACCGCACGCAGCGCGGCCAGTCGCCGGAGCGGTTCCAGGGACCGCACCGGCACGGGCACCTGCGGCAGATGGAGCAGGTGCAGCCGGTCGTAGCGGGCCAGGCCCCCCAGATCCTCAAGGTAGAGATTGCCCAGGAAGACCAGCGTCTCCAGGGTGGGCGCGAACGGCACGTCCGCCGCCCGGAGTCTGCGCGAGGGGCCCGACCGCAGCCAGGCGAACGTCGCCTCGCGCAGCGTCGTCGCCTCGCGCAGCGGGCTCAAGTCCGGGCCGTGCGGCATGTTCTGGAGCGTGAGGGAGCTCAGACCGAGCCGGGCGAGCGCCGAGTAGTCCACGAGCCCGCCGCAGTCGGCCAGATGCAGATCGGTCAGCTCCGGCGCGCACTCCGTCAGGAACTCCAGGTCGGGCAGCCTGTCGTCGGACTGCAACGTGAGCTGTCGCGGGGCGGCGCTGCGCAGCGCCGGTGCCAGCTCCTCCGCCCCGAAGCCGCCGGCGCACCACAGGCTCGGTACGGCCCCGACGACGGGCAGCACGGCGAGCTGTTCCGGACCGTTCACCACGAGCCGTACGCCCTCCAGGGACATATGGCTCAGGATGTCGCTCGCGTAGGTACGGGCGTCGAACCGGTCCCAGGCGCCCGCGAGTTCCTGCCGTACGGACGGATCCGTGCTCTCCCGGAAGGCGCGCAGCACCTGGAAGGCGTGCTCCCCGCCCAGCAGCCGTGCGGTGTGGGCCACCGGCCGGGCCTGTGCGGCGGTCAGCGCCTCGGGAGGCGGAAGCAGACCGAGGACGACCGTCCCGGCTTCGGCGAGCATCTCGGCCTCCGCCAGGTCTCCCGGCGGGACGAGGGCCGCCGCCCGCGCCTCCACCTCCGCGCGCACCTCCGGGTCCAGCGACGTGGCGTGTTCGAGGCAGGCCGCCGCGAGCAGATGCAGCCGCTCGCGCTGGGGGTGCCCGGCGGCGTCGCCCAACTCCAGCAGGCGGCGCAGCAGTACGGCCCGTTCACCGGCGCGTGCGTGGCCGATGGCCATCCGCACGACGTCCTCCCACTGCGGCTCGTGGGCGTGCGCGGCGACGAGGTTGAGGTCCTGGCCTTCGACGGCGGCCTTCGCGCCCAGATAGTCCTGGAAGGTGCGGTGCACGAACTCCACCGTCTCCGGCGAGGGCGCCCGCAGCAGACCGCAGCGCAGCACCAGATGCTCCAGGACGTCGCCGGCCTGCTCGGGCGGGGCGATCTGCGGCATCGAGCGCAGCGTCTGCGCGACGATGCGCAGCGCCTCCGGGCGGCCCACCTCGACGTACCCGTTGCGGATCATCCAGTACGCCAGGTCCTGCAGCAACTGCCGCTGTGCGTCCTCGTCCTGGCGCAGGGCCTCCTGCGCGCCGCTGACGCCGGCGTCGCCGGCCGCGCTGCCGCCGCCGTCCGCCTCCGTGCCGCGCGGCAGCTCCCGCTGTACGTCGCGCCGTACCAGCAGCATGCTGAGCGCCGCCCGGTACAACTCCAGCCGGTTCTGCGGGAGGTAGGAGTCCCGGTCCCGGTTGAGGGCGCAGATCATCGCGCACATCAGGGGGTTGGTGGCGAGCCGGGCCAAGTCCGGCTTGCGCGGCAGGACATCGGTGAGGTTCTTCCGGTACGTCTCCAGCCGGGCCTTGTCCTCGGGCCGCCCGGCGGCCTCGGTGGCGGCGTCGTGCCAGCGGCCGAGGAACGCCGTGACGTCCTGGCGGTTCATCGGCAGCAGATTCAGCTCGGTGAAGTCCTGGTGGTGCAGCCATCCGTCGGCGACGGCCGAGGGGCGCGTGGTGACGAGGTAGACGCAGTCCTGGTAGAGGGTGATCAGGCTCTTCAGCCACTTCTGGGTGCGCTCCCGGTCCCGCTCCTGCACCTCGTCCACGCCGTCGACGAGCAGCAGGCCGCGCCCGGAGGAGAGCACCTGGTCGGCCCAGCCCTCGGGCTGGGCGGCGCCGAGCGGGTTGCCGACGGCGGTGAGGAACTCGTGGGGCGCCGGGAGCGATCCGCGCCGCGCGAGCGTCCGCAGCGGCAGGACGAAGGGCACGCACCCCTGGAAGTGGCCGAGCCCGGCGGGGAAGTCCTGGCGTGCGGCGGTCACCGCCAGCCACTGCACGAGCGTCGTCTTGCCGGACCCGGCCAGCCCCCGCAGCAGGATGCGCCGCTCCCGGGCGAAGGCCGACTCCACGCGCTGCCGTCCGCCGCCCGCCGGTTCGCCGAGGGCGGGCTCGTGCGCGCCGCCCGAGGGGTGCTCACGGCTGTGGTGGGGCGCCAGTTCGAGACTGAGATACGCCGTGTCCAGGGGCCACTGGGCGTGTTCCTGGCGGCTGAAGTCCAGGCCGAAGATGGTCAGTTCGCTGTGGTATTCGGCCACGTACGCCGCGTACCGCCGCTCGAACTCGGCGTGCGGGTTGTGCTCCTCGCCGGAGAACTCGATCACGGTCGGCCGGTGCCCGGTGTGCTTCACCAACTGCTCGGTGAACTCCGGGTCTTCGAAGAGCACCCGGCTGCGTACGGCTTCGATGCGCCCGTGCTGCCAGCCGTGCGGATCGGCGACGACGACGCCGATGATCGTGCCCTCCGCGAACAGCGCGGCGCCCGACATCCCGGCCCACGGGGAGCCGCCGTCGCGGCGGGGTAAGGGCGGGGCGTACGGGCTGTCGAGGACGTAGCGGGCACGGACCATGCGCGAGCCGGGCTTGAACGTGCCGGTGATCTGCTCGGTGTCCAGCTCCCCGCCGTCGCCGCGCTGCACCTGCGGGAAGCCGATCGCCTGGCAGGCGTCCATCGTCTCCAGTGCCAGCGGCATCCCCCAGCGCACGGCGCCGAGTTCGAGCGCCCTGGTCTGCTCGGCGGGGAGCAGATCGCGCTTGGCGAGGAGGAGCGCGGCGTCGCACTCGCGGTCGCGGCGTGCCCACACCACGCGGCACTCGACCTGGCCGACGCCGCCGAGCGCCGCCACCTTCACCAGATAGCGGTTCTCCACCACGTGTCCGGCGGTCAGGACGAGCCGGGGCGAGAGCAGATAGCCGCTGCCCTGGCTGCTGCCGTGGACGGCGGCGATACGGGACGGCTCCGGTCCCGACGGACCCGTCGTCGCCGCCGCTCGCGGTCCCGGTCTTGGTGCGCTGCCCGCCATGTGCCCCCGTCCCTCGTCGCTCCGACGGTAGGGCAACGCGAGTGCGGGCGTGGGCGGTTCCCCGTCCGCGCCGGTGTCCGGGGGAGCGCCGTGTCGGGGCCGTGCTTCAGGCGTGTCCCAACTCCCGCTCCGCCACGGTCCATTCGCGTGCCCGCCCGCTGAGCGTGACGCCCAGCCCCGGCCGCCGGGGCACCAGCATGCGCCCGTCGCGGATCTCCATACGCTCCTCGAACAGCGGCTCCAGCCAGTCGAAGTGCTCGACCCACGGCTCGTACGGATAGGCCGCCGCGAGATGCAGATGGATCTCCATCGCGAAGTGCGGTGCCAGCGGGAGGTGTTGGTGTTCGGCGAGCGCCGCGAGCTTCAGGAACGGTGTGATGCCGCCGATGCGCGGGGCGTCGGGTTGCAGCACGTCGGCGGCGCCCGTACGTATCAACTCCGCGTGCTCCGCGACCGATACGAGCATCTCGCCCGTCGCCACGGGGGTGTCGAGGCTCGCGGCGAGGGCGGCGTGCCCCTGTGCGTCGTACGCGTCCAGCGGCTCCTCCAGCCAGACGAGCCCGAACTCCTCCAGGGCGCGGCCCATCCGCCGTGCCGTCGGGCGGTCCCACTGCTGGTTGGCGTCGGCCATCAACGCCGCGTCCTCGCCGAGGTGTTCGCGTACGGCGGTCAGCCGGCGCAGATCCTCCCGGCGGTCGGGATGGCCCACCTTGATCTTGACGCCGCCGATGCCCGCCTCCAGGGCGGCGGAGGCGTTGTCCAGCACCTGGTCGAGGGGCGTGTGCAGAAAGCCGCCCGAGGTGTTGTAGCAGCGCACGGAGTCGCGGTGGGCGCCGAGGAGTTTGGCCAGCGGCAGCCCGGCCCGGCGTGCCTTGAGATCCCACAGCGCGACGTCGAACGCGGCGATCGCCTGTGTGGCCAGTCCGCTGCGCCCCACGGACGCGCCCGACCACACCAGCTTCGTCCAGAGCCTGCCGATGTCGCTGGGGTCCTCGCCCAGCAGGTCGGGCGCGACCTCCTCGGCGTGCGCGAACTGCCCCGGCCCGCCCGCGCGCTTGGAGTAGCTGAAGCCCAGCCCCTCATGGCCGTCCTCGGTCGCCATCTCCGCGAAGAGCAGGGCGACTTCGGTCATGGGCCGCTGTCTGCCCGTGAGCACCTTGGCGTCGCTGACGGGCACGGCGAGGGGGAGCCGGACGGAGGAGAGCCGGATCCGGCGGATGGCGTCGGGGGCGCTGTGCGGTGCGTTCACGGCTGTGTCCCGGGGTGTTGGTGCCGGTGGGGCGTTACGGGCCAACGGGTCAACGGGCCGCCGGGCGGCCGGAGATGACGGCTGCGCTCCGCCGCTGCACACCCATTGACCCTGCCTGGGCGCAACCTTAGCCTCCATTCTCATACGTGGACAGCATCTCCGTATGAAGACGTCCCACGTGCCGTCCCCACGCACGGTCCACGGAGCCGAACCCCCGAACTGCCCCTGCCCGCCCACCGGTTCACATCACTGAACCTCCGCGCCGGGCAGCCGCCCCGCCGACGTCCCGTCCCCGCCTGCCTCACGGAGGAGTTGACGCATGCCACTCGTCGCCGTCGGGATCAGCGTCCTGGTCCTGCTCTTCCTGATGACCAGGCTGAAACTCAACGGCTTCGCCGCGCTGCTGCTCGTCGCCGTCGCCGTCGGACTGGTCCAGGGCATACCGGCCGCGAAGATCCCGGACGTCCTCTCCGCCGGCATCGGCGACCAGATCGGCGACACGATGCTCACCATCGGCCTCGGCGCCATGGTCGGCCGTGTGATGGGGGATTCGGGCGCCGCGCAGCGCGTCGCGGACCGGCTCCTGGACGCCTTCGGCCACCAGCGGGTGCAGATCGCCATGGTGGTCACGGCGATGCTCCTGGGCGTCACGATGTTCTACGAGGTCGCCTTCGTGATCATCGTGCCCGTCGCGTTCACCATCGTCCGCGTCTCCGGCAAGAACCTGCTGTGGGTCGGGCTGCCGATGTCGATCGCCCTGTCCACGATGCACAGCTTCCTGCCGCCGCACCCCGGGCCCACCGCCGTCGCCGCGTCCTTCCACGCCTCGGTCGGAGTGACGCTGCTCTACGGCCTGTTCATCGCCGTACCCCTGGGCGCGCTCATCGCGCTGCTCTGGCCGCGTCTGCCGTTCGTACGGGCCATGAACCCCTCGATCCCCAAGGGCCTCGTCAGCGAACGGGTCTTCACCGACGAGGAGATGCCCGGCATGGCGTGGTCCTTGAGCGTGGCCCTCTTCCCCGTCGTGCTCATCGCCGGCGCCGCCGTGACCGACATGGCCGCCTCCGGCTCCGGCCCCCTGCTCGGCGCTGTCGCCTTCGCTGGTGCGCCGCCGATCGCCCTGCTGCTCACGCTGCTCCTGGCGGCCTGGGCGTTCGGCCCGCGCATCGGGCGCAGCCTGTCGGAGGTCGCCGCGTCATGCGCCTCGGCGGCGCAGGCGATGGCGATGATCCTGCTGGTCATCGGCGCGGGCGGCGCGTTCAAGCAGGTCCTCACCGAGGGCGGGATATCCGGCTACATCAAGGACACGGCCCACGGCTGGCCGATCTCGCCGATCATCCTCGCGTGGCTCATCGCGGTCATCCTCCGCGTGGCACTGGGCTCGGCGACGGTCGCCGTCGTGACCGCCTCGGGCGTCGTCCTGCCGCTGCTGTCCGGCAGCGGCGTGCACCCCGAGGTCATGGTGCTCGCCGTCTCCTGCGGGTCGATCGCCTTCTCACACGTCAACGACCCGGGCTTCTGGATGTTCAAGGAGTACTTCAACCTGTCGGTCGTCGACGCCATCAAGGCACGTACGACCTACACGACGGTGCTCGCGATCCTGGGACTCGGCGGCGTGCTCGTCCTGGAGGCGGCCCTCGACGCGCTCAACGTGTAGGCGGCGAGGGCCCGTTGACCCGGGCGGCGAGGGTTCGTCGACCCGGGCCGGGAACGGATCGGGAACGGGTCAGGAGCCGTCCGAGGAAGTCGTGCCGCCCTTGCCGCTCTTCCCGGACGTGCCACGCGAGAAGCCGGTCATCCCGATCGCGAGACCGATGGGAATCCCCACCGCGATGCCCATGGCGATGTTGTCGAAGATGAGACCGCCGATCAACGCACCGATGGCGATGCCGATCGCGACGCCCATGGCGTTGTTCTTGCCGCTGTTGCCCCCGGACTTGCGGGCGCTCTCCCCGTTTGCCTCAGTCATCGGGCCATTGTGCACGAGAGCGGGGGAGGGGGAACCCGTCGGGCGCCGCGGTCGTGCCCTTCGTCACGTCCCGTCGGACGGTGAGGGACAGGACCGCCGAACTGTGCGGTAAACGGCGCATGTCGGGAGGAACCGGAACGCCAGTCGAGGGCGGGACGGGCGTTCAGCCGGCGGCCGTACCTCCGGCCTGGGCCCGGTACTCGTCGAGCAATGCGTAGCTGCGGACCGTGTACGGGTGCTCCGCGCCGAGGGACTGTTCGCGCCGCTGTGCCACCGACGCCATCAACTCCACGGCGGAGTCCGTGTCCCCGAGACCCGCCCGTACCCGTGCGCACACCAACTGTGCCGAGAGCGTGAGCGCGTAGTCCGCGCCGTGGCGGCTGCGGTACTCCTCCGCGGCCCGGCGTGCCTCCTCGTCGGCCGCCTCGAAGCGGCCCAGCCGGACGAGTGCGAAGGCATGGCTGAGCAGCGATCCCAGGGTGACGGCGTGCCCGGGGCCGAGGTGTGCGGCGCACTCCTGCGGAAGCTGTGTCGCCGCACCGTCGATCTCGGCGGCGAGTTCGTCGGCGGGCAGGAACTCCAGGAGATGAGCCCGGGATTGCAGCGTGAGCGGATGTTCCTCTCCGAGGAGCCGACGACGTCCCTCGGCGGAGCGCCGGAGCAGTCCGACGCCCTCCTCCTTGTGCCCCAGTTGCTGAAGGGGGTGGTTGAGACCGAAGCAGGCGTCCAGGGTGTCGGGGTCGTCGGGCCCGAAGAGCCGTTCACGCTCGGCGAGTACGCGGCGCAGTACGGTCTCGGACTCCTCGAACCTGCCGAGACGGAAGAGCGCCCGGCCGGTCCGTGAATGTGCGGACAGCACCAGTCGGTGGTCCGCACCGAGTTTCGGTTCCGTGGTGGCCGCCGCGTCGGCGGCCAGCTCCCAGGCGGACAGGTAGTCGCCCGTACGGTGCAGGGCACACGCCAGCCGTACGGCGACGTCGAGAGCCTCTTCCACCACCGGCACGTCCGTGGTCTGCCGCAGCAGGGCGACGACGTGCGGCGCGGCCAGGCGCAGCCGCAGGTCCTGCGGTCCCCGCTCCGGCACGGCCGGTACGAGTTCGTCCAGCAACCGCGTCGCCGTACCGGTGAGTTGGGCGAACCGTTCGGGCGGAGCGCTGCCCGCGACACTGGTCAGCAGCAGTGCGTGGGTCTGCACGCACCGCACTCCGGGGTCGACCAGCGCCGTCAGGGACTGATCGAGCAGTCCCCGTAACGCCGCCTCGGAGCGCGCCCTCGGAAGTACGCTCTCGATGCGCGGGCTGTTCAGCACCGCGAGCGGAAGCGGATCGGGCCCGTAGCAGGCCAGCAGCCGCAGCAGTTCCGCAGCCTCGGGGACTCCGTGCCCGGCGAGCGCGTCCAGGGACAACTGCCATGTCTTGTTGATCAGTTGGCGCGCGTCTCCTTGCGGATACGCCACAGCACCCTGGTCGATGAGTTCCAGGCTCCCGTCGCCACTGAGGCGCTGACCGTATTTCGTCATCGTCCACGGGTCGATCACCTGGTGGGAGAGGAAGCCTCCGGCCAGGATCAGCGCCAGGGGCAGCCGTCCCAGCCGCTCCGCGATCTCCGCCGCCTCCTCGACTGTTCCGGTCTCCGGAGCCAGGTCGTGCAGCACCTGTGCGGCGGCGTCACGGGGGAGTACGCCGACGTGGTGCAGCTCGGCGTGCGGCCAGAAGCCGACCGACGAACGGCGCGTGGTGACCAGGACCGTTCCGCGGGGGCTGGTGCGCAGCCAGCCGCCCTCCTGGAGGATCTCCGGGGCGTCGGCGTTGTCGAGCACGAGTAACCAGGGCTGTTCCGACGCGTCGAGCCGGTCCCACACAAGGTCTGCCGGTGCTCTCATCCCGTTCCGGGCGGCGGCCAGTTGGCCGTCGCCGGCGCCCCGGTCGGCGGCGACCGCGAGCATCCCGCTGCGCAGGCTGGTGCGGTCGGCGGCGTTGACCCAGAGGCCGATGCGGCCCTGGTCCGTGGCGAATCGGAACAGCGCGCGGGCGACCGCCGTCTTGCCGCAGCCGCCGAGGCCGTGCAGTACGAAGACCTGGCCGGCGGCGTCCCCGCGTACGGCCGACCGGAGCGTCTCCATGAGTTCGGTGCGGTCCCGCAGCAGCGCCGCCTCCCGGCCGCCCGTCGGCTGCCGCACCGATTCGGTGCCCGCCCAGCCGGACGCGGCCGTCTCCCCGTGGTGATGGTGCTCCGTGATGTGCTGGTCGCCGGCCGCCTGGAAGACGCGCCCTTCGCCGTCGGCGCGGCCGTCCTGCGTACCGCTCACCGTTCGGAGACGTGCTGGTCGCGCCCCGCCTGATACACCCTGGCGCTGCCGGAGGCGGTGGCGTGCTGGGCGACCGAGGGCGCGGTCTCCGGCGGCGGGGCGAACTCCTCCAGCAGCAGCCGCAGTTCCTCGGCCCGCTCTGGCTGGACGGTGAGCAGCCTGCGGACGCGGCCCTGCCATTCGGCCTGGAGATCGCCTTCGAGGTCGGCGGCACCGGACGCGGACGCGGCGAGGAGTTCCTCGCGCCCGGCGTCGAGTTCGGCGGCGACGGCGTCGGCGCGGTCCGCCTGTCCACGGCGCCACAACGCGGTGATCCCGTCGCGCAGCCGCTGCCATGCGTCCGTGGCCATCAGCGTGACGATCGTCGTCCCCGCTGTACTGGCTAACGCGGCGATCTCCGGTTCCACACCCGCCCCCGGTCAAAGCTCGACGTCGACTCCTCGTACCCTACGACGTCCAAGTGCTCCCGGACGATGGGACGTTGGGGACACCGGCCCACCCGAGCGCGCGCTCCGTACGGCCACGGCACGGAAGGAGAGACGCCCGATGGGAACCACCACCCCGTCCCCCGGTCCGCAGCACGAGAGCGACCGGCACCGGGAGCAGGAGCGGATCGCCGCCACCGTCACCGCGCTGCAAGGGGACTTGGCGCGCACGGAGGTCAAGGCGAGCCTGCTGCTCGCCCTGACCGGTGCCGCGCTGGTGGGGCTCGTCTCGGCCGCCGGTGATCTGGAACTGACCATCCCGGCGACGGTGGCCGCGGCCCTTGGCGCCGTCGCGCTGCTGGCCGCGACCGTCCTCCTGCTCATCGCCGTACGACCCGATCTCGGAGGCGGCGGCTGGACGAGCTGGCCGGGCCTGGACGACGCCCGGCTGCGCGCCGAGCTGACGTCCGGCTACCGCGTGGACCATCTGCGGTTCATGGCCCAACTCGCCACCCGCAAGTTCCGGTTGATCCGCGCCGCGGTCGACTGCACCCTCGCCGGGATCGGCCTGTTCGCCCTGGCCGCGGTGCTCGCCTGGGCGGCGTGAGGAACGCCGTCGTCAGACGGCGAACTCCACGAACTCCGCCCACGCGTCGGAGCGGAAGGAAAGCACGGGCCCGCCGGTGTCCTTGGAGTCCCGTACGTGGACGGTCCCGGGGCAGTCGGCGACCTCGACGCAGTCGCCGCCGTCCCCGCCGCTGTAGCTGCTCTTGCGCCAGTCCGCGCCGACCTCGACGCAGTTGCCGCCCTCGCCGTCGCTGTAGCTGCTCTTGCGCCACTCGACGGCGACTTCGAGGCAGTCGCCGCCTTCGCCGCCGCTGTAGCTGCTCTTGAACCAGGTCAACTCGCCGGTGGTGGCTCGGTAGATGCTCACAGTTCCCCTAGTCGCTTCTCGATGAAGACCAGTGACTCACGTGGCGTGAGTGCTTGCGCACGGATGATTCCATGCCGGGCCGCGATGGAGCGGACTTCCTCCCGGGCAGTGGCCGTTGTACTGCGCCCCTGCGCTTCCATATAGGCGACCTGATTGCTGTCCCTGTGGGTGAGCAGCTTGAAGGGTCCGTCCATTCCTGCGTTGTCCTCACGGTCGCACGGCATGACCTGGATCTCCACGTTGCGCTTCTGGCCCAAAAGGAGCAAGTGTTCCAACTGGCCACGCAGCACCGGGATTCCGCCAAGGGGCCGCTGGAGGACCGGCTCCTCGATGACGAAGCTCAGGGTCGGTGCGGGGCGCCGTTGGAAGATCTCCTGCCGGGCCAGGCGGGCTGCCAGCCGTTCATCGATGGTCTCTTCGTCGAGCAGCGGGCGCCGGATCGTGAAGACCGCCCGCGCGTAATCCTCCGTCTGCAACAGCCCGTTGAGCACATGGGTGTCGTACGCGTGCAGTTCGACGGCCTCCGCCTCCATCCGCGCCGCATCGCGGAAGAACGCGGGATAACTCGCCCTCGCCACCTCCTCCTTCATCGCGCTGAGCACTCCGCCCGCGTCGAGTTCGCGGTCCGCCCCGTCGATCAGTTCCGGCTGCGGGATGCGCCGTCCGCGTTCCGCGGAGGCGACTTGATCGAGGCTGTAGCCGATCCGGCCGCCCAGCTCCGCCTGGGTCAACCCGGCGCGCTTCCGGAAGAGTTTGAGCTGCTTGCCGAAGCACTTCAGGAAGGCGTCGGAGCCTTCCTCGTCGTCGTTCTGGTCCGTCATGTCCTGTCTCTCCACACCTTCGTGGTCTCTCACGGTGGGTAACTGTCCGGCGGGACCGGTCAGTTCGTACGTCTGGCCGGTACAGCAAGCCTCCGTACCGTGTGATCTGCTGGTCACAGTAGGTGCGGAACGACACGCTCAGGGTCATGTCGAAGAAATCCGAAGCGGCGAATCCCGCCGCTCGCACGGAGGTCGGGCCTCAGCCTGCACTCTCGGTGACCGCTGCCGCCGTGCGTCCCCGATTCGCGATGCGGTTCACCTCGACCCCTCGTGGCGCACGCCTCGCCCGCCGGCTGGTGGCGCGGCGGCTCGCCGACTGGGGTCATCCGTACGGCGCCGAGCCCAACGAGACGATGACGCTCATCGCGGGCGAACTCACCGCCAACGCCGTACGCCACGGCCATGTGCCCGGCCGTGACTTCCGGGTCGTACTGACCTGCCCGCCCGGTCTGCTGCGTATCGAAGTCACCGACACCCGTGGCGAGTTACGGCCCGCCTGCCGGGTGACCGGACCCGACACCGAGAACGGGCGCGGACTGCTGCTCGTCTCGCAGCTCGCGGAGCGCTGGGCCGTGACGACGGCCGGTCCCACGTATCCCGGCAAGACGGTGTGGGCGGAGGTGTCCGTCCCCGTGTCCTTCGTGCCCGCCTCGTAACGGGAGCGGAGGAGAGGGACCGTACGAGGGGAGACCGTACGGCGGTTCTTCGCCGGCCGGTGCCGGTGAGGGACCGCCTCCCGAAGCGGTACACACCCGTCATGTCGGTCATGACCGCTCAACACCCCTGGAACGGCGGTCTTTTCAGAACAAGGCGGTTCTTAGCGCGTTGGAGAGAAATCCGGGGGCGGCTGACACGTACATGCCAGCATGCTGCTGACAGTCGGACGTGAGACAGCCGGGGCTCCGTCGTGCGGCGGCTTCCGGATCATCATTTCCCTCGCGTGAGGGTCGGGCAGACAAGGAAGCGCCATGGGAAAGGGAAAGCACCGACGGGTCAGATCACCGAGAGCGGCACGGAACAACATCCTGGGCAAGGCCCTGGCCGGGCTGGTCTCCGGCGCGGCCGTGGCCGGCGCGGCGAGTACCGTCTTCGCGGACGGAACGGCCAAGCGCCAGGCGTCCGACACCCAACTCTCGCTCGCCGACGCCTCGTACGAGGACGTCGACCCGGCGAGTTACGAGCCCACCGACATCGCCCCTCACCGAGCGGTCGGTCAGGCGCGCACCTCCCACAGGGTGATCGGTCGGGCACCCGCGTCCCACAGGGTGGCCGGTCATGCCCGCGTCCCGGAGAGCGACCGACCGGCGGCACGGTCTGCGGCACAGGACTGCGACGCGCGTACGAAGTCCACACGGCAGCTCATCGACGAGCTGCGTCCCGACTGCGCGAACAGCACCGCCGAGCGCAGGGCGGCCGCCCAAGAGCTGGGAAACCGCGGGACGTTCGTCTCCGACCCGAGAACCAACAGCCTGTACTTCCAGCCCATGACCGTGGCGTCCGACCGGATGAGCGCAGCACGGTCGATGTCCACGCAGGAGCTGATCGGCCGGCTGGGCCCGGACCGCGGTGTCAGCCAGGACGAACGTACGGCTGCCTTCCTGGGACTCCAGGAGCGCGGCTACCAGATCTACGACGCCGACAGCCAGGACCTGCACTTCAACCCCCAGGCGTTGGCCGCGGACACACCGGGCGGCCAGACCGCTCAGGGCGCTCCGGGTGCGGACGAGGGCGGTGGCAATGCGCCGCAGGTCCAGGCGCCGACCCCGGCTCCGCTGCCCGCCCCGAACCAGGGTGCCCCGGCGGCGGCTCCGCTGCCGGCTCAGAACCAGGGTGCGCAGGCCGAGGCTCCCCGAACGGTGCAGGCCCCGGCTCCGGTTGAGGCTCCGCGCGCCCCGGCGGCGGCTCCGCAGCAGTCCGAGGCGGTGACCGGCGGCAGGATCGAGATTCCCACCGGTCCGAACTCGTTCGCCTTCATCCAGGCGGGAGTCAACTCGAAGACGATCACGATCTCCGGCGGGGGCGGCCTCGGGGTCGGGGGCAACAGGTCGTTCGTCGGCACGTTTTCCGCACCCGCGGCCGGGGTCAATCTCCGCGGCAACGTCTCGCTCGCGTCCCCGGCCGCCAGCGTGAAGGGCGAGGCGAGGGTCAACTTCAACCCTGTGACGAGGGAGTTCTCCGG
Source organism: Streptomyces nanshensis (assembly GCF_001751255.1). Classification (GTDB taxonomy): domain Bacteria; phylum Actinomycetota; class Actinomycetes; order Streptomycetales; family Streptomycetaceae; genus Streptomyces; species Streptomyces nanshensis_A. Next base: position 14,096 of record NZ_LJGW01000019.1, read on the forward strand.
CGGCGGTTCGGGGACGGTCGAGCTGAACAGCCCGGACGGAACCACGACGTCGGGGAAGGTGTCGCTGGACGTCAATCCCGACGGCGAGATCAAGCTCAGCACGACGGAGGGCCAGCAGGTCGATCTCGGGGGCCGCAAGCTCAGCGTCGAGGCCTCGCCACCGGCGAGCGACGGAACTCAGTCTCCGCCCTCGTTCAAGCTGGGCCTCTCGGGCGGCCCCGCGCAAGCCGCCGGCAAGGGATTCACGGTGGAAGGCCGGGTCGAGGTCGACGCGACCGCCAATGTCCCGCTGGGGCCCCAGGACACCCCGGCTGCCAACGCCCCGGCTGTCAACGCCCCGACTGCGCCCGCCGGTTCGGGCACATCGGGCGGGCAGGGCGCGCCTGATGCGCAGGCGCCGGCACCGGCTCCGGCCGGCGCCGAAGCCCAGCCTGCGCCTGAGACGCAGACGCCGTCCGCGCCTGAGACGCAGACGCCGACCGCCCCCGACGGCTCCGGTACGCCTGAAGCACAGGCCCCGGCCGGAGCCGAGACACCGGCCGCGCCTGACGGGTCCGGCGGCGCGGACTTCGGTGGCGGGGCCGACTTCAGCGATGGCGGAGGGGACTTCGGCTCCGGCAGCGGCGAATTCGGCGGCAGCGGAGGCGACTTCAGCTCCGGCAGCGGTGATTTCAGTTCCGGTGGCGGTGACTTCGGTGGCGACGACCTTGGCTCTGGCGGCGGTGATTTCAGTTCGGGCGGCAGTGACTTCGGTGGTGGTGCCGACTTCGGTTCCGGCGGCGGCGACTTCGGCGGAGGTGCAGGTGACTTCGGTGGCGGCGGGGGCGACTTCGGCGGTGGTGGCGGCTTCTGACCTGGCGTGAGTGAGCGGGGCCGACGGCGCGCTCACGTCCGTACTGCGGACCGGGACCGGAGGACGGGGCCCCGCGTACCGCTCAGGCGCCCGCGGGAAAGCCCCGTCGGCCCGGTGCGGGCCGGGGCTCCGGCGAGGGCGAGGGGGTTTCGTCCTCGTCGGCGGGAAGCGGGAGTTCGAACCAGACGACCTTCCCGGAGCTGATGGAACGCGCTCCCCACTGCTGGGCCAGCTCCCCGACGAGCGTCAGGCCCCGGCCCCACTCGCCGTCCTCCGTCACGGGCGTACGGTGCGGCAGCCGCTCGTCGTCGTCCGCGACCTCGACGACCAGAGTGCCGCCCTTGGCCATCTGGATCTCGATGTCGGACCGTGCGTGGCGTACGGCGTTGGTGACCAGTTCGCTCATCAGCAGCTCGGTGGTGTCCTGCATCTCCTCCAGGCCCCACTCGCGGAGCGTGTCGCGTACCAACATCCGTGCGACGGACGCGGATTCGCCCTCGGGCCGCACACGCCAGCGCGCCGAGCGGTGGCCGGGGGTGGCGGGCGCGCGTGCCATCAGCACGGCGAGGTCGTCCTCGCCCGCCGGGTGGGCGAGTTCGGCGACGATGCTGTCGCAGAGCGCCTGTAGCGACGGCCGGGTCCGTACCGGGGACGCGGCCCGGGAGGACGGGGACCGAAAGGGCCAGGCCGGCGGCCCTCCGTTCGGTGTGACGGCGGGGACCGGGGGGTTGACCGAGGCGGACAGCGCCGAGCGCAGCGCGTCGATGCCGTCGTCGATGTCCTGGTCGCGGCGTTCGACGAGGCCGTCCGTGTAGAGGACGAGGGTGCTCTCCTCGGGCAGCACCAGATCGTGGACGGTGACCTCGGAGCCGCTGAGCCCGACGCCGAGCGGCACCCCGGAGGGCACCGGCACCATCTCGGTGGTGCCGTCGCGGTGGCACAGCACGGGCGGAGGGTGGCCCGCGTTGGCGATGCTGCACTCGCGCGTGACCGTGTTGAACACCGCGTACACACACGTCGCGAGCTGCATGGACGCGGCCGGGCTGGTCTCGACGACCTCTTCGAGCCGCGCCAGCAGATCGACCGGTTCCAGATCGAGCTTGGCGAGGGTGTGCATCGCCGTACGCATCTGGCCCATGCCGGCGGCGGCGTGGATGTCGTGGCCCGTCATGTCGCCGACGACGAGCGCGACGCGGTGCCCGGAGAGCGGGATGACGTCGAACCAGTCCCCGCCGACGTTGGCCGAACGGGTCGTCGACCAGTAGCTGTAGGCGATCTCCAGACCGGGCCGCCGGGGGATGTCGCGCTCGCCGGGGAGCATCTTGCGCTGGAGTCCGACGGCGATGCGCCGCTCCTCGTCGTACATCCGAGCGTTGTCCAGGCTCAGCGCCGTACGGGCGGCCAGCTCCTCGGCGACCCGCAGATCGTCCTCGTCCAGCGGGTGGCGCTCGGCGGAACGGCCGAACTTCACCAGTCCCAGGCAGTGGCCGCCGCGTGCGACGAGCGGGACGACGATCAGCGAGCCCGGCCCGTTCTCCCCGAACTCCCGTCCCGCCGCCTCCCGTTCGCTCACCGCGGCCCGTCCGGCGGGCGGGACGTCCAGCTCCTTGCGGTGCCAGGGGCGGCCCGTGCACATGCTCTCGTGCGAGGGCGAACCGACGGGGTGGATGTGCTCGGTGCCGGGGCCGGTGAACATCAGCCGGGCGGCCGGGTCCTCCTCGACGCTGCGGCCCGCGAGCCGGATCGTGGTCACGGGCTCGTCGGCGGGGGGCAGCTTGCCGCCGTCGGAGAGGTTCGTACGGATCTCGACGGCCGCGGCGTCGGCGAAGTCCGGCACGACGAAGTCGGTCAGCTCGCGCGCGGTCTCGCCCATCGACAGGGTCGTCCCCACCTTGCTGCTGGCCTGGCTGACGAGGCTGAGCCGCTGGCGTACGGCGGCCGCGTCCAGCAGCGAGACCTGGTTGGGAGTGACCTCGACGATCAGGCCGCCCAGACCCAGGGGGCGGCCCTCGCTGCTGGTGAGGCGGAAGAACGTCGTCGACCAGGCGCGGTCGGCGTCACGGCGGCGCCGGGTGCGGCCGGTGATCAGCACGTTCTCCAGGGGCTCGCCGGTCTCCAGCACCTTGCGCAGATGCTTCTCGTACTCGCCGGCGTCGGCCGCGTGCACCATCTCCCCGACGCGGCGGCCGACGTGCTCGGCCGCCGGGATCCCGTTGAACTCGGCGAGGGCGTCGTTGACCAGGACGTAGCGCAGATCGTCGTCCAGGATCCCCAGACCGAAGGGCGAGCGCCGTACGAGGGCGTCCATGAACGCGGTCTGCACCTCGCTGCGGTACGAGGCGGCCAGATCGGCGACCTGGCACATCAGCCCGGTGCGGCCGTCGGACTGGAGCAGGGGAGTGCAGGTCAGCAGCGCGTGGACGGCGGTGCCGTCGGCCAGCCGCACGGGCACCACGCGGTGGTAGTGCTCGCCGGCCGCGGCGGCGGCCGAGGCGGCGCTGAGCGCCTCCGCCCCGGCCTCCTGGAACAGCAGATGCCCGTCCCTGCCCAGCACCTCGTCCGTCGCATAACCGAACCATGCGGCGGCGTCGGCGCTCCACGAGGTGATGTGGGCGCCGTGATCCAGGGCGAAGGAGGCTGTCGGCATCGCTTCCATGTGTGGTGTCGAAATGGACTGTTTTCGCAGTATAAGAGCGGTATACGCACCGCGCTCGGCGGTCCCGGGCCGGCCGCCGGCCGCCGGCCGGCGACCCTAGGGGGACCCCGGGGATTCCCCGGGGTCCGGCCGGTGGGCGTTGATCTTCGGGGGCGGGGGTGGGAGCTTCGGCGGAGCGGGCGATGCGCGGGCTGCGCGGGCTGCGCGCGCTGAGTGAGCGGAATCGGGCGTTACGGCGGAACGGGTGGTGAGCGGTGTCCGACGAGGCGGGCCTGTGGGAACTACGGCTGGGCATCCACGCCACACCTGACCAGGCGGAGGAGATCCGCGAACGGATCGCGGCCCTCCTCTGCCCGGACCCGGACCACGCGCCGCCGTGCCCGGTGCCGTGGTCGCTCTCGCTGGTCGCCCTGTCGGGCGGCGACGAGGACGGCGGCGGGGACGAGGACGAGGCTGAGGCCGCGGGCGCTTACCCGGAGCTGATCGAGCAGGCGCGGATCGAACGGGGTTGATGTCGGTCGGGCGCGTGCGCGTACGTCGCTGACGCTGTTGAGATGGGCGCCGTCTCTGTGTGCGCGCCGGTGGTGGGTTTCCGGTGGTGGGTGACGGTTCGTCGATGTGGCTCTCCCTGCTCCGCGCGGGGGCGCTCCACAGGGAGCGCCTGGGTTGCGCCGAGTGGTCGTCCGTTCCTGTCCACGGTTGAGCTGCCGGGTCGCCTGTCGCCGATCATCTGCCCGTACCCGTACGGAAGTTGACCCGGATGCGCGCGCTGGGCCTGCGGCCTGGCGGGAGACGGTGGGATCGATGGCCCGTTTCGGTCTCGCTCGGAGATCCGCGCCCCGGCGCGGAGCGGAGAGCGTTCCCGGCGATGGCGGGTCAGTCCAACGTACGTACCCGCTACGTGACTTGAGGCCGGACGTGCACCGGGCCCGCGACCGTGTTGGGAGACGGCGTAGCAACCCGGCCCTGGGCCGGCTCCGCTCGGAGATCCGCGCCCCGGCGCGGAGCGGAGAGCGTTCTCGGCGACGGTGGGTCAGTACAACGTACGTACTCGCGACGGAAGTTGAGCCGGACGCGCGCCGGGCCCGCGACCGCGTTGGGAGACGGCGTAACAACCCGCCCCCCGGCCGGACCCCGCCCAACTGCCGTACTCCGTAAGACCGTTGGCCGTACCACGAACAATCCCGCAGGCCGGTTCTCGTCCGCTTCTCCCTTTATCAGGTGGATCAAACTGACATTTCGTCCCCGCTCGCATCTTTCAGTCTTTGAACTTCGAAACAACGTCTTGCGTGCACGGGGGGCCTGGGCAAGCATTCCGTTCAGCGTTGTCAGGGACACGGTGCGTACGTGCCGTGTGCTTCCTGCTGCGCCCAACGGGCCCCCACCCCAACGGGCCCCCGTTCCCCAACTGGAGGAATTTCAGTGAGGATCACGCGCACCACCCCCCATCGCACCCTTGCGAGACGCGTGCGGCTCATAGCAGTGACGTCCGGACTCGCCGCCGCGGCGGCCCTCGCCCTCCCGGCGAGCGGCGCATCGGCAGCGCAGCCCGCCCCCACCGAGTTCAGCGCCGCCGCGCTGAGCGACGCCTCCGACGCGCTGCGCACCGCGCACGTCGGCGGTGCCGCCTGGTACACCGACAAGCAGAGCGACAAGGTCGTCGTCACCGTCGACAGCACGGTCTCGAAGGCCGACCTCGCGAAGATCAAGCAGGAGGCCGGCCGCAACGCCGGTGCCCTGGAGATCAACCGCACCAAGGGCAAGATCCAGAAGTTCATCGCCGGCGGCGAGGCCATCACCACGGGCGGCGCGCGCTGCTCTCTCGGCTTCAACGTGCAGGACAGCGCCGGCACCAAATACGCGCTGACCGCCGGTCACTGCACCAACATCGGCAGCTCCTGGTCGATCGGCACCACGGTCGGCAGCAGCTTCCCCGGCAATGACTACGGCCTGATCCAGCACTCCGACCCGGGTGCCGCGGACGGCCGTGTGTCCCTGTACAACGGCTCGTACCAGGAGATCACCGGCGCCGGCAACGCCTCTGTCGGTCAGTCCGTGCAGCGCAGCGGCAGCACCACCGGTGTGCACGGCGGCACCGTCACGGGTCTGAACGCCACCGTCGACTACGGCGCCGACGGCATCGTCGAGGGCCTGATCCAGACCGACGTCTGCGCCGAGCCCGGCGACAGCGGCGGCTCGCTCTTCGCCGGCGAGACGGCCCTCGGCCTGACCTCCGGTGGCAGCGGCAACTGCTCCTCCGGCGGTGTGACCTTCTTCCAGCCGGTGCCCGAGGCCCTGTCGGCCTTCGGCGTGAGCATCATCTGAACACCCTTTCCGCAGCGCGGGGGAGCCCTCCCCGCGTGAGGTGAGCGCCGGCCTGTGCGTCCCGTTCCATACGCGGACGCGCAGGCCGGTCGCCGTGTGCGGGGCCGTACGGAGATCGAACGGTCCGGTGACGTGTCGTCCGCGTTCCGGGGCCGGGGCCCCTCTCCCGCATAGCGTCGGCGCCAGCCGGAGAGCCCGGCGCACGTCGCACCGCGGAGGACGGGATGCCGCCGACGCAGCCCGGGGACCACCACCCGGAAGAGCCCCCTACGCCGGGACAGGACGATCCCCGTACGCCGGGAGACCGTACGAGTGGACCGCAACACCGTACGGACGGACCGGCACACGGTTCCGACGGAGCGGCGGCGCACCCCACGAACGGACCGGCACACCCCACGAACGGACCGGCACACCCCACGACCGGACCGGCACACCCCACGACCGGACCGGCACACCCCACGACCGGACCGGCACACGGTACGGACGCAGCGGAACGCCGTACGGACGGAGCGGAACGCCCTACGGGCGGACAGCCGCACGGCGCCCGGCGCGCCCCCGAACAGCCCCGCGAGCGCGGCCAGTTCGCCCGTGCGCTCGGTCGGCTACGGCGTCGGTTGCGACCGGACGGTCCGCCGCCCGGCCCCGCGCGGCCGGAGTTCTGGCGCAGCCCCCTGCGCGGCCCGTGGCTGACGTCCGTCCTCGGGCTCGTCCTGCTCGTCGGGGTGACCGTGCTGTTCGTGACGGGGCTGTTCTCGTACGCCGCGTACAACCCGGGCCTCGGAGCGCCCAACGACAAGACGCCGGACAAGGGCCTGCTCGGCTTCTACCTCTTCCCCTGGCCGGCCGGACCGCCGTGGCTGTACCGGCTCAACCAGGGCGTGCACGTCACCCTCGGCGTCGTGCTGGTGCCGGTGCTGCTGGCGAAGCTGTGGTCGGTGGTGCCGAAGCTGTTCGCCTGGCCGCCGCTGCGCTCGGTCGGGCACGCGCTGGAGCGGCTGTCGCTGCTGCTCCTCGTGGGCGGCGTGTTCTTCGAGTTCGCCACGGGCCTGCTCAACGTCCAGCTCGACTACGTCTTCCCCGGCTCCTTCTACACGCTCCACTTCTATGGCGCCTGGGTCTTCATCGGGGCCTTCGTCGTCCATGTCGCCCTGCGTCTCCCGCTCATGGTGCGGACGCTGCGCAGCCGTGGTCTGCGCGCGGAACTGCGTACGCCCGCCCGCCGCACCGAGCCCGAACCGCCCGACGAGACGGGCCTGGTGGCGCCCGACCCGGCGCCGGCGACGATGTCGCGGCGCGGCGCCCTGGGCATGGTGGGCGCGGGCTCGTTCGCGCTGTTCGCGGTGACGGCGGGCCAGAGCATCGGCGGGCCGCTGCGGGAGACGGCGCTGCTGGCGCCGCGCGGCCGCGATCCGGGCACCGGCCCGAACGGCTTCCAGATCAACAAGACCGCCGAGTCGCGCGGCATCCGCGCCGCCGACATCGGCGACGGCTGGCGGCTGACGGTGCGCTTCGGCGAGCGGGAGGAAGTCCTCACGCGGCAGCGGCTGTTGGAGCTGCCGCAGCACTCCGCGGCGCTGCCCATCGCCTGTGTGGAGGGGTGGTCGACGGACGACCAGGAGTGGAGCGGCCTGCGGCTGACGACGCTGGCGGCGCTCGTCGGGATCGGCAGGCTCGACGCCGTCGACGGGCAGGAGGGACGGGACGGACCGGACGGACCGGACGGACGAGAGGCGCCGGAGGTGCGGGACGTGCCGGACGTCTTCGTCGAATCGGCCCAGCTCGCGGGGTCGTTCCGCTCGGCGGGTCTGCGCGCCAACCAGGTCCGCGATCCGCGCTCGCTGCTCGCTCTGCGCGTCAACGGCGCGGACCTGACGCCGGATCACGGCTATCCGGCGCGGATCATCGTCCCGGCCAACCCCGGTGTGAACAACACCAAGTGGGTCACGCGACTGACCTTCGGAGCCCGGCCGTGACGGGCGGGACGGGGACGAAGGCCGGTGCCGGGCGCGGCACCGGCCGCCGGTTCGCCCACGTCGCGGACTCGCCGCTCCAACTGCCGCTGCTGCTCTGCTCGTTCGCGCTCACCGGGTACGCCGGCATCCGGCTGCTCGACGGCGACGTGCTCGGAGTCGTCCTGTGGTTCGTGGGCGCGGCCGTCCTGCACGACCTGGTGCTGGTGCCGCTGTACGCGCTGGCCGACCGGGCGCTGCGGTCCGCCGCCCCGGGAACCCTCGTCCGCGCGGAGCGGATCAACTACGTACGGGTGCCCGCGTTCGTCTCGCTGGTGCTGTTCGCCGTCTGGTTCCCGCTGATCCTCGGCCTGGGCGGCCACTACGCCGCGTACACGACGCTGGACCCGGACGTCTTCCTCGGGCGCTGGCTGCTGATCACCGCGAGCCTCTTCGCCGCCTCGGCGCTGTGCCTGGCGGCACGGGCACTGCGCACACGGCGCGCGGGCGGCGCGACCGGACGGGGCCCCGTGTGACCATTCCCGAATGACCAGCGGCCGGATCATCTTCCTCAACGGCACGTCCAGTTCGGGCAAGTCGAGCATCGCCCGGGAGCTGCTCGCCGTCCTGGACGACGGCGTCTTCTTCCATACGGCGGTGGACGGCTTCAACGCGATGCGCACGAAGCGGCCGCTGCCGCCGGAGGCCCTGGACGCCGCCCTGCTCCGGACCAGGATGGGCTTTCACCGGGCGGTCGCGGCCATGGCCGAGGTGGGCAACGGGGTCGTCGTCGACCATGTGCTCAGCGAGGACTGGCGGTTGCTCGACTGCCTGGCCGTACTGCCGACCGAGGACGTGGTATTCGTCGGCGTCCGCTGCCCGCCGCGGGAGCTGGTACGCCGCGAACTGGCCCGCGGGGACCGGCCGTCGGGCCTGGCGATGCGGCAGTACGACGTGGTGCACCGGCACGGCGGCCACGACCTCGTGTACGACGTGGAGTGCGACACCTCCGCGGCCGGGCCGCGGGAGTGCGCCGAGCTGATCAAGGAGTTCCTGCCGCGGCGGCTGGCGCCCACGGCGTTCAGCAGGCTCCGGGATCGTCATGCGGTGGGCGCGGGCGAACCGCCGCCCGGATAGGCGGTGTTGCGCCCTGCGGTCGGGCGGCGGTGCTCCTGTTCAGCCCGCGACCATGAACACCCCCATGCCCAGGGCGAGTCCGCACAGGACGATCCCCGTCACGGCCACCGGCCTGCCGCGTCGGCCCCCGGTGCAGCCGCCGATCGCGAGGACGAGGCCGCCGAACCCGAAGGGGAACGTGAGGTACTGCCGTACGAGGTCCAGATTGAACGGCAGCAGCGGCAGCGCACACGCGACCAGTCCGAGGACGACGGAGGCCACGGCCAGTCCGGGACCCGGCGTGCGGGCGGCGGCGGGCGACCCGCTCCACTGCTGCGGCTGCGGCGAATGCTGCGGCTGTGGCGGCGACTGCGGGGGCGGCGGCGCGGCGTGCGGGGCCGGCTCGTGCGGTTCGGGCGGCGGGCCGTAGGCCATGACGGGTCCTCACAGACGGGTCGTTCGCAGAAGGTCGTACGGGGGTGCCCGCCCGCCGAAGTGGCAGGGGCGTACGGGGCGTTGGGATCGTACGGCGCCGAAGGCGCGGACGGGAGCGCTCCGCCCGGCTCGTCACGACTCGCCGCTACACCCCGCCGTGCCCCTCCCGCCGCAGCACCGCGAACCCATGGGCGGGGGCACTTGGGCTTCGGAACTGGGCACCTCCCTCCGTTGGACCGGCTGCCTAGCACCGAGTTGCTGCGCACACGACTCACTGCTCGCTGGCGGCAGTGTGTACTGCGTCACCGAACTTGCCGTCCTGGACAATCGCACTCTAGGCCGGACCCGCGGTATGCCGGTATCGGGCATGTATCGAGAAGAAGTTCTTCGGACCGTTGATCAGGGTTGAAATTACATAACTAGCTGACGTCTCGTCACCACAGAGTTACCATCCAGAGCGTCACAGCAGTAAGAACTACCTTCATCGGTAACGGCGTTCAGGGTAAGCGTGAGAATCAAGCGAGTACATGTCAAGAACTTCCGATGTCTGCACGACGTGCACATCTTCTTCGAGGAGATAACCTCCTTCATCGGCCCGACCGGCGTCGGCAAGTCCACCGTGTTGCGTGCGCTCGACTGGTTCTTCAACGGTGAGAAATCGGTGTCCCTGAGTTCTGACGACGTTCATTCGGCATCTGAGAGTGAGCGCATATCTGTCGAAGTCGAGTTCGACAGACTGACAGACCACGATCGCACTGCCCTTGGGCGTTATGCGCCTGACGGTGTTGAGAGTGTCAGTATCTGGCGTACTTGGGAGAACGGTGACGACAAGATCACGGGTAAGGCGCTCGCATACTCTCCGTTCGAGGAGGTTCGACGCCAGGAGGGCGCCATGGCTAAGCGGAGGGCCTACAACGCTCTCCGCGACGAGGATCCTTCGCTCAACCTGCCAAGTGCAGGGAGCGAGAGGGAGGTGCTCGACGCAATGGTCGCCTGGGAGAGCAGCCACCGGGATTGGCTCACTGAGACAGAGATCGAAGGGACCCATTTCTTTGGCTTCGCTGGGCAGAGCAAGCTTTCAGAGCTGATCGATTTCGTGTTCATCTCCGCCGACCTCCGTGCATACGAGGAGGCTGATGATCGCAAGGCCTCTGCGGTCGGGCGCATCCTCGACCATGCCGTGGACCGCATGGAGGCGAACGAGCAACTCGGTGTGATCGACCAAAATGCGCATCAGGCGCGCCTAGAGGTGCACAGAACGGTTTACGGCCCCAAACTCACCGATCTATCTGGTGCGCTCTCGAATGAAGTCGCGCAGTTCACTGCCGGAAGGCAGGTAGTCGTTACGCCGATGGTTCAGGCGCCTAAGCCTGCCAAGACGTCGTTCCAGGTCACTATCAAGGACGGGGCAGCCGAGACTTCGGTTCACCGGCAAGGGCACGGATTCCAGCGTGCTTTGATCATCGCCGCTCTCAAGCTGTTGGCGGAGAGGAGGCGGCCAGAGGTAGGTATGCGAATGCTGTGCCTCGCCGTTGAGGAACCGGAGTTGTTCCAGCACCCACCTCAAGCGCGAACCTTCGCGGAGGTGTTGCGCAAGCTGGTGAGTTCGTCTCCCGACAGCAGGACTCAGGTGATGTACGCCACGCACAATCCGGTCTTCATTGATCCGCGAAATTATCACGAGATCCGTCGGCTCGGCCGTGACGATACGGAGATGCACCCCGTCACAGTCGTGCGTCACGTGTCCGAGGCCGAGCTGATTTCCTCGCTGCCAGACGACTTGGTCAAAGAGAGTTCCATCAAGAGGCAGGCTGGTATCAAGTGTGCTGGAGCGTTGGCCGAGGGCTTCTTTGCGCGGGCGGTGGTGCTTGTTGAGGGAGACACAGACGCGGCCGTCCTGGCCGGGTGTGCCGAGCGCGAGGATTTCAATCTGGGGGCTCGAGGGGTGAGCGTTATCAGCGTCGGAGGCAAGGACAACCTCGCTCTCTGTCGGGCCATTCTCCAAGCGCTGGGTGTGCCCAGTTACGTGGTGTTCGACGGGGATGGGGGCAAGATGGAGAAAAGGTTGAAAGGTATTGAGAACCTCCCGACAGAGGAGGAAAGGGTGAAGGCAGAGCAAAAGATTGAGAAGGAGGCCCGGCGGGATATTGCGTTGAACTCGAACCTTCTTGCCTACCTGGGAGCCTCTCCTGCTCCCTGGCCCAAGACGGAGTGCGCCGATACTTACACCGTCTTCGAAGAGAACTTGGAGGCTTTCCTCCAGACTGAGTGGTCACGTTGGGGAGATCGTAGGGAGGAGCTCATCGCGTCGGGAGACGGGTTCGCAGCCAAGAATGCTGCGACATACCGTGAGGCGACTAAGACCGCTGTCACTGGGCCGCCGTTTGTTCTCCAGGCGCTGTTGGAGAGAGTGAAGACGATCGTCAAATGAGCCCGAGGGGACGTTCGGAGACGTAGCCAGTCGGCTTACGGCCCATGCGCACAAGTTCACCGAACCGTCGGGGCAGGCGGATTCGTCAATCACGGTCGGCGATCGTGGCCGCTAGGCAGAGCGCGAGTGCTCGGGGCGTGGCAGTAGGGGCGCAGGCCCTTCAGTTCCCGTCACACCCCGCCGTGCCCCTCCCGCCGCAGCACCGCGAACCCATGGGCGGGGACGGTGACGTGGGCCGGGGCCGAGCCCCGGTGCGCCGTGGCGCCGCCGACGGGCCGGGCCCGCAGGTCGTACAGCTCGACGGTGACGGGTCCCTTGCCCGGCACCGTCACCGTGGCCGGGCGCTCGCGGCCGTCGCCGTTGTGCAGCAGGGCGAGGCCGCCGTGCG
>NZ_LJGW01000194.1 GCF_001751255.1 Streptomyces nanshensis
CGGGCAGCCCGGCGGCCCCCTCGGGCGCTCCCGCCCCCGCCACGGCTCCGCCCCCGGGCCCACCGCCGACGTCCCCCTCCCCCTCGACGTCGAGCGTCATCGCCTCCCAAGTCGGCCTGGCGGGCCTGGGCATGGTCCCGGGCCTGGGCGCGTTCGCCGGCGCCGTCGACCCCCACCAGATCGCCGTGGGCGCCGACCGGCTGCGGGCGATGCTGAGCGCCCGCTTCCGCAACCAGGACGACGTACAGCTCGTCCTGTCGCCGCTGCACGTCCTCACCCCCGTCCTCCTGGAGGACCTGCACGAGGCGGCCCAACGCACGCCCTGGATCACCCTGTTCTTCGACACGTACGAGCGCACCGGGCCCGTCCTCGACGTCTGGCTGCGGGACGTCCTCTTCACCGAGCGCTACGGCAGCCTGCCCGCCAACGTCCTCGTCGTACTGGCCGGGCAGAACCGGCTCGACACCCGCTGCTGGGGCGACCATCTGGAGTTCGTGACGGACCTGCCGCTGGAGGTCTTCACCGAGAGCGAGGCGCGTCAACTCCTGTCCGACAAGGGCGTATCGGACGAGCGGACCGCCCAGGTCATCCTGCGGCTCTCCGGCAGACTGCCCGTCCTGCTCTCCACCCTCGCCGAGAGCCGGCCCGCCGGTGCCGAGGACGTGGGCGACCCGAGCGGCACGGCCGTCGAGCGCTTTCTCAAATGGGAGAGCGACCCCGCACGCCGTGCCGCCGCGCTCGCCTGCGCCCTGCCGCAGGAGCTCGACGAGGACGTCTACCGCGCCGCGGCGGGCGGGTACGCGGCGCAGGGCTTCGGCTGGCTGCGCACGCTGCCGTTCATCAACGACCGCGGCGGGCGCTGCACTTACCACGACGTCGTCCGTACGGCGATGCTCCGCCTCCAGCGCACCGCGTCCCCGCGTGGCTGGCAGGAGCAGCACGGGCGCCTCGCCGCGGCGTTCCGCGCCTGGCGCCTCCAGCTCCAGGACGGCGACCCGGACCGGGCGTCCACGTCGTGGTGGGACGAGGCGCGCTGGCGGGAGTACCGCCTCCAGGAGACGTACCACCTCCTGTGCGCGGACGAGCGCACGGCGCTGCCCGGCGCCCTGCGCGAACTGCTCGACGCGTACGACCACGGCATCGGCACGCTGCGCCGCTGGGTCCGTACGCTCGCCCGCGCCGGCGACGACACCACGGCCGCCGGACTCGAGGGCCTGAACGGGCTGGACGGTCATGGCCTGGACGGTCCCAGCCTGGTCGGCACGGGCGGCGCGGAACCGCACTCCGGCTCCGAACTGGCCGGCTGGGGGCGCCGGTTGAGCGACGCGCTGGAGGCGGAGGACGGCGCCGGCATCGCCGTCCTGACGCTGCTGCTCACCCGGGGCGGACTGGACGAGCCGGAGCGGGCGCGCGCTCTCACCCTCCGCGCCCTCGACCACCACGCCGCGGACAGCCACGAGCGGGCACTCGCCGACTTCGACGCGGCGCTCGCGCTCACCCCGGACGATGTCGAGGCCCTCCACGGACGCGGCAGGACCTACCTCGCCGCACACCGCGACGACGAGGCGCTGGCCGACTTCGACCGGGTCCTCGCGCTCGACCCGGACGACCCCCGCGCCCTGGCCGCGCGGGGCGTCACCCTCTCCGTCACAGGCCGCCACGAGGAGGCGCTGACCGCCCTCGACCGCGCCGTCGACGCCGTACCCGACGACTCGTGGACGATCACCGCCCGCGCCGCGACGAATCTGGCGTTGGAGCGCCATCCGGAAGCCCTGGCGGACGGCGACCGCGCCGTCGCGCTCGACCCCGAATACGCCCTGGCCTTCGGCCGCCGCGGCGCGATCCACTGGGCCATGGGCCACCACGAGGAGGCGCTCGCCGACTTCAGCAGCGCCATCGGGCTGCACCCGGAGTACATCTGGGCGCTCGGCGAACGCGGCGAGGCCAACCGGCTCATGGGCCGCCACCGGGAAGCCCTCGCCGACTTCAGCAGGGCCGTCGAACTCGATCCGGAGTACGACTGGGCCCTCGCCAGCCGCGGCCAGACCCACCGCATCATGGACAACTACCCCGAAGCACTCACCGACTTCGACCGCGCCCTCGCCGTCGACCCCGCATACGCCTGGGCGCTCAGCGAACGCGGCGAAGTCAACCGGCTGTTGGGCCGCCACCGGGAAGCCCTGACCGACTTCGACCGCGCCCTCGAACTCGCCCCCGACGACCCCTGGGCCCTCGCCAGCCGCGGCCAGACCCACCGCACCATGGGCAACTACCCCGACGCACTGGCCGACTTCGACCGTGCCCTCGAACTCGCCCCCGAGTACGGCTGGGCACTGAGCGAACGCGGCGAGATCCACCGCCACCTCGGCCACCACGAGGAAGCCCTCGCCGACTTCGACCACGCCCTCGAACTCGAGCCGGGCAACACCCCGGACACCATCAACCGCGCTCTGACGTACGCGGTGATGGGCCGCCACGACGAGGCGGCGGCGGGCTTCGACCGCGCTCTGGAGATCCTGGCGACGGAGGAACCGGCCACGGAGTGGGACGCGTTGCGGGCCAAGGCCACCGCCTTCGCCGTCCACTGCGTACGGGAGCGCTGGGAGCGGGCCGCCGAGACGTTCGAGGACTTCGTCGCCGGCGCCCCGGACGCGGCGCTGCGCAGGGACGCGGCGACGGACCTGGAGATGCTGACGGACGTCCTGCCGTCCCTCACGGAACGGATCGCGCCGTACCGGCGCCGCTTGACGGAACAGCCGTAGCCGGCGGTCGTCGCGCGTGACGGTCAACTCGCCCCGGTGCACACTGAGTTCGTGGTGGACGGCGAAGGCGCTGTTCAGCATGATCAGCGGCTTCGGCGGGGCGGCGCTGGGGGCGATCGGCGCCATTCCACCGCCGTACGCCGATCCCCGTACCGACGAGCCCGCCGAATCCGATTCCGAATCCGATTCCGAATCCGGTTCCGAGGGAGGAAGACCGGCGTAACGCCACGTCCGGCGCCGCACACCGGCTCGGTATGTTGGCAGGCGGCCGGCCGTGGGAGGCGTACCGCCTACGGGTCGCCAAGGGCCCGCAGACCGGTCCGCCGGCCGGTCCGCAGACCAGCCCACGCACCAGCCCGCACATCAGGGAGAGAGCAGATGATCTTCATCACGGCGAAGTTCCGGGTCCGGCCCGAGGACGCGGACCGCTGGCCCGAGATCGCCCGCGACTTCACCGAGGCGACCCGCGCGGAGCCGGGCTGTCTGTGGTTCGACTGGTCCCGCAGCCTCGACGACCCGACGGAGTACGTCCTGGTCGAGGCGTTCCGTGACGACGAGGCCGGCGCCGCCCACGTCGGGTCCGCGCACTTCGCGGCCGCCCGGCGCGAACTGCCCCCGCATCTCGCCGAGACGCCCCGGATCGTCAACGCGAACGTCGACCAGGACGACTGGTCCCGCCTCGGCGAGATGGCCGTCGAGTAGCCAGGCTCCGACGGCGCCAGCCGGACACGGGCCGCGGACCTCAACACCGGTCGCGGACCGGGGAGTTGAGGCCCGGCCCGAGGGCCGCCCCGGTGGCCGCAGTGGCCACGCCGGCCGCGCCCCCGTGCTCACTCACGGGACGCGACCGCCCACGTCGGCACCTCCCCCGGCGCCAGTTCGACGAAGTCGGGCACTCCGCGCAGGGCGTTCTCGGCGCCGCCCGGCGTGTACGTCGCCACCAGCCGCAGCGGGCGCCAGCCGGTGTTGAACGTCGAGTGCAGCGTGCCCTTCGGGATCCACACGGCGTCGCCCGTACGTACGGTGAGCTCCGGGTCGTCGCCGACCGTCTGCCGGCCCTCACCGTCGATGACGTAGAGGATCTCGTCGGCGTCCGGATGTTCGTGCCGGTCATGGCCTTTGTCGGGGTTGATGACGACCTCGCCCAGGGTCGACGACGCACCCGGCACGGCGTCCGGCGTGACGTGCCACTTGATCGACCCCCAGTCGAAGACCATCGTCGGCAACGTGCTCGGCTCTCGGCGCATGGCGGACTCTCCTCTCCACAGGGCTGCTCTCCGTAAGGCTGCTGCTCTCCGTAAGACCGATCTCCGTAAGACCGGTCTCCGTACGGCTGCTCTCCGTACGGCCGGGCCGTCAACGTCCGGCGGCGGGAAGCCCCTTGAACGCACGGAGCTGGCCCGCGATGGCGCGTTCCGTCGGCAGCCGTTCCATCGACGAGGCGCCGAAGAACCCGGCGACGCCCCGGGTCCGCTCCAGGACGTACCGCACGTCGTCCGGCTCCGCCAGCGGACCGCCGTGGCAGAGCACATGGATGTCCGGTGCCACGGCGACGGCCGCGTCCCGCATCTCCTGGATGCGGTCGACGGCCTCGTCGAGGGTGATCGCCGTCCTGGCGCCGATGCTGCCCTGCGTCGTCAGACCGAGATGCGGAACGACGATGTCGGCGCCGGCACGCGCCATCGCCGCGGCCTGCTCCACGTCGAACACATAGGGCGCGGTGAGCAGTTCGCGTTCGGCGGCGAGCCTGATCATCTCGGTCTCCAGAGCGAAGCCCATGCCGGTCTCTTCCAGATTGGCGCGGAAGACGCCGTCGATCAGCCCGACCGTCGGGAAGTTCTGTACGCCGGTGAACCCCAGGGCGCGCAACTGGTCGAGGAACCACGGCATCCGGCGGAACGGGTCGGTGCCGCAGACGCCGGCGAGGACGGGCGTGGACTCCACGACGGGCAGCACCTCGTCCGCCATCTCCAGCACGATCGCGTTGGCGTCGCCGTACGGCATCAGCCCGGCCAGCGAGCCCCGTCCGGCCATCCGGAACCGTCCGGAGTTGTAGACGATGAGCAGGTCGACGCCGCCCGCCTCGGCCGCCTTCGCGGACAGCCCCGTGCCCGCACCGGCACCGATGATCGGCCGTCCCTCCTCGCGCTGGC
The DNA here is from genome assembly GCF_001751255.1 of Streptomyces nanshensis. Lineage (GTDB taxonomy): Bacteria > Actinomycetota > Actinomycetes > Streptomycetales > Streptomycetaceae > Streptomyces > Streptomyces nanshensis_A. The sequence goes on from NZ_LJGW01000194.1 coordinate 4,916, forward strand.
TGCGGAAGGCGGCGAGTGCCCGGTCACGGTTCATGGCGCTCCCTCTGGATGAGTCGGTGCAGACGGTCGGCGGCGGATTCCGCGAACTCGGCGTCGTTGACGTTCCGTTCGGTGTCGACGATCTCGACGGCGCTGCCGTCCAGGGCGTCGAGCGCGGCGCCGATGCACGCCGCGTCCGCCTCCGGGTCCCAGAACGGCCCGTCCGGGGCGTCGACGGCGGAGAATCCGCCGCGCGGTACGAACAGCGCGGCCGGGCCGGTCGACGCGGCGAGCTTCGTGCCCAGGACGGCGCCGATCTCCGCGCACTCGGCCGCGTTCGTCCGCATCAGCGTCACCGCCTCGTTGTGTACGAGCAGTGTGCGGCCCTCGAACCGCTGCGGAACGGTGCTCGCGGGACCGAAGTTGACCATGTCGAGCGCACCGAGACTCACCACCTGCGGCACACCGGCCGCGGCCGCCGCGGTGAGCCGGTCGGGGCCGGCGGACAGCACGCCGCCGCCGACCTCGTCCGCGATCTCGGTCGTGGTCAGGTCGAGCACGCCCGCGAGATGGCCGTCGGCGACGAGCGACTCCATGGTGCGTCCGCCCGAGCCCGTCGCATGGAACACCAGGACCTCATAGCCGAGTTGCTCCAGCCGCCGCCGTGCGGTGTCCACGGCCGGCGTGGTGACGCCGAACATGGTCGCCGCGACGAGCGGCTTGTCCTCGGGCGCTGCGGCGGCGGCCCGACGGGCGTCGTACGCGGTGGCCATCCCGGCGATCGCGCCCGCCGCGTTGGCGAGCACCTGCCGGGAGACCGAGTTGACGCCGGCGACGTCGACGACGCTGTACATCAGCGTGACGTCGGACGTGCCGACGTAGGCGGAGACGTCGCCGGCGGCCATCGTCGAGACGAGCAGCTTCGGCACGCCGAGCGGCAGCGCCTGCAGGACGGTCGCGGCGACCGAGGAACCGCCGCTGCCGCCGAGGGCGAGCGCGCCGCTGAGCCGGCCGCGTGCGTACAGGTCCTCGGCGACGGCCCTGGCCCCGGCGGCCATCGCCGTCAGCGCATGCCCTCTCTCGCCCCGTGCCCTCAGCGCCCGCAGGCTCGTCCCCGCGGCCTCGGCGACGGCGTCGGCCGTCACGTCCGCCGTGAGGGCCGGCGTCCCCAGCACTCCGGTGTCGACCAGTACGACGTCGAGCCCCTGCCCGACGAGGAGGTCGCGGACGAATGCGTACTCCCGGTCCTTGGTGTCCAGGGACCCGAACAACATCACTGCCAAGCTGCTGCTCCTCCCGCGATGCCGCCGCGTCCGACGCGGCGGATCTCTCGCCTCATGTCTGCCCCGCCGAGGGGTTCCGGAGGGTGCCGTCCGCCGCCGCTCATCCGGGCGGCGGCGGACCGGTACGGGAGGACGTACTCCAGCGCACCGGCAGGTGGGTGATGCCGTTGATGAAGTTGGAACGCAGCCGGACCGGCGTGCCGTCGAGCTCCAACTCCGGCATGCGGGCGAGCAGTTGAGCGAAGAAGATCCGCATCTGCAACCGCCCGAACTGCGCACCGAGGCACATGTGGGGACCCTGCCCGAAGGCCAGATGGTCGTTGGGTGCGCGGGTGATGTCGAACCGGTACGGGTCCGGAAAGGCACGCTCGTCGAAGTGCGCGGAGGCGTGGTAGACGACGACCTTCTCGCCTCGCTCGATCCGCTGCCCGGCGAGTTCGGTGTCGCGGGCGGCCGTACGGCGGAAGCTGAGCACCGGCGGATGCCAGCGCAGCATCTCCTCGACGGCGGACGGCAGCAGGCCCGGGTCGGCGCGCAGCCGCCGGTAGGCGCCGGGATGTTCCAGGAGGGCCAGTACGCCGCCGGGCAGGGCGCTGCGCACGGTGTCGTTGCCGGCGATGACGACGAGGAAGAAGAACATCGCGAGCTCTTCCTCGGTGAGCGGGCGGCCGTCCTCGACGGTGGCGGTGGCCAGCGCGGTCATCAGGTCGTCCGCGGGGTGGCTGCGCTTGTGCCGGGCGAGGTCGTGCGCGTAGTCGAACATGTCGCGCAGCATCGCGGGCGAGCGCGGGTCGACGGGCCGTCCTCCGGCGTCGCGTACGACGTCGGCGTGCTCGGGATCCTGGTAGCCGATGACCCTGTTGGTCCACGTCAGCAGCAGACCGCGGTCGGATGCGGGGACGCCGAGCAGTTCGGCGAGGTTGGCGAGCGGGAAGTCGTCGGTGACGTCGACGGGCAGATCGCAACTCCCGTGCCCGGCGACGGCGTCCAGCAGCGCGGCGGCACGTCGCGTGATCTGCCCGGTGAACCGTTCCAGGCGCCGCCGGGTGAACAGCGCGGCGGCCAGGCGGCGGATCCGGCTGTGCTCGGGCGGATCCATGTTGAGGATCATCCGCCGGATGAAGTCGAGGTCGCCGGGGGCGGGATCGCGGATCTGGGTGGCGCCGAGCCAGGAGGAGTACACGGCGGGGTCGCGCAGTACGTCGCGGACGTCCCGGTAGCGGGTGACGGCCCAGTACCCGGGCCCGGCGGGCCAGTCGTCCACTTCGCGCTCGTCCTGCCGGCAGACGGGCGCCTCGTCGCGGAGCCGGCGGAAGCTCTCGTGCGGGATGCCGCGCGCGAACACGCCGGGGTCGAACACATCGGGTCGCGCGGCGGGAGCCGTCACGGCTGCCTCCCGAGGAAGCGCTCGACGCGGGTGGCGAGGGCCACCGGGGACTCGTCCATCGCGTAGTGCCCGGCGTCGGGGAAGATCTCGAGTTCGAGGTTCGGATACCAGGCCCCGAAGGTCGCCCGCACCGTCTCGGCGCCGAGCGCGGGATCGTGCCGTCCAGCGATCACCTGGACGGGCACGCCGGCGCCCTCGACCTCGGTGTGGAAGTCGGTGTGCGCCCAGGCGGGCAGACAGGCGGCGAACGCGTCGCGGTCCGAGTGCTCCAGGGAATGCCGCACCATGGCGTCCAGCCAGGTGCCGGTCAGCCGGTTCCCGGTGGTGAAGTCGATGATGGCGCGGCGGTTGCCGGGGCTGTCGGCGGCGCCGGCGAACAGCTCCCAGGTCTGCTCGTCGAACGGCACCCCGCTCGCGGGCACGGGCGAGATCCCGACGAGGGCCCGCACCCGCTCCGGGGCGTCGGCGTACACCCGCTGCATGACCGATCCGCCCATCGAGTGCCCGAGCAACGAGAAGCGCTCCAGGCCGAGTTCACCGGCCGCGGCCAGTACGTCGCCCGCCGCCTCGGCGATCGAGTACCGGCCCGTCTCACCGCGGCGGTCGCCGTAGCCGCGCTGGTCCAGGAAGACATAGCCGAACGCCTCCCGGTCCAGGTGCGGCAGCAGCGCCTGCCACGACCGCGACGAGCCGAACCAGCCGTGCAGGACCAACACGGCGTGCTCTCCGGTGCCGACCCGCCTGAACCCCATGTGCCGCCCTCCACCGCCGAGTTGGGACTCCGGCGATGCTAGGGCGACAGCACGGGTCAGGGAACACGGCACGTCGCCACGCCCGAACGCCCTGTGCGCGCCCGGGGGTTGGCGAACCTGCGCCGGTACGGCGCTACGCGGCGGCGGTCGCCGTCGCCGCCGCGGGCCGTGCCTCCGGCTCGAAGGCGTCCACGTCGAAGCCGCCGGCCCCCGCGTACCGGTCCCGGTCGAGGATCCTCTCCCGCGCCGAGACCAGCACCGGAACGACGGCCTGCCCCGCCACGTTCGTCGCCGTACGGACCATGTCCAGGATCGGGTCGACCGCCAGCAGCAGGCCCACGCCCGCCAGCGGCAGCCCCAGCGTGGAGAGGGTCAGGGTGAGCATGACGGTGGCGCCGGTCAGGCCCGCGGTGGCCGCGGAGCCGATGACGGAGACGACGACGATCAGCAGATACTCGCGCAGGCCGAGGCTGACGCCGTAGAACTCGCCGATGAAAACGGCCGCGATCGCCGGGTAGATCGAGGCGCAGCCGTCCATCTTCGTCGTCGACCCGAAGGGCACCGCGAAGGACGCGTACTCCTTGGGCACGCCCAGACGTTCGGTGACGCGCTGCGTGAGCGGCATCGTGCCCACCGACGAGCGGGAGACGAAGCCCAGTTGGATCGCCGGCCAGGCGCCGCGGAAGAACTGGAGCGGGTTCACCTTCGCGACGGTCGCCAGCAGCAGCGGGTAGACGCCGAAGAGGACGAGGGCGCAGCCCATGTAGACGTCGGCGGTGAACGTCGCGTACTTGCCGATGAGTTGCCAGCCGTAGTCCTTGACGGCCGTGCCGATCAGCCCGGCGCTCCCGATCGGCGCGAGCCGGATGATCCACCACAGCGCCTTCTGCAGCAGCGCGAGGACGGACTCGCCCACGGACAGCAGCGGCGCGGCCTTCTCGCCGAGCTTGAGCGCGGCGACTCCGGCGACCGCCGCCATGAAGACGATCTGGAGCACGTGGAGTTCGGTGAACGGCGTGATCACGTCGGTCGGGACGATCCCGGTGAGGAAGTCCAGCCACGACCCCGACTCCTGGGGCTCGGCCGCGGACTCGGCCGAGAGTCCCGTGCCCGATCCGGGGCCGGTGAGCAGGCCGATGAGGAGACCGATCGCGACGGCGATCAGTGACGTGGCCATGAACCACAGCAGCGTGCGCGTCGCGAGGCGCGCGGCGTTGTGCACGTTCCGCAGGTTCGTGATCGAGATCATGATCGCGAAGAAGACGAGCGGCGCGACGGCCAGCTTCAGCAACTGGACGAATATCTCGCCGGTCCTGGTCAGCACCGCGCCCAGCCAGCCGACGTCGCCGCTGCGCGCGATCCAGCCCAGGGCCACGCCCAGCAGCAGGCCCAGCAGGATCTGCGCCCAGAACGGGACGCGGGGTATCCGTCCCCGTCGCGGGGCGGACGGATCATCCGGCGCGGACGACGCGGCGGCGTCGGACGGCGGGGCGGAGGCGGCAGAGGTCTCCGGGGTCCCGGAGGGTTCTGAGGACGAGGGCACGGTCGGACTCCCGCTCGGCAGTGGACTCTTCGGCTCCCCGGAACGGAAAGAGAATTCCGCCGGGGCTTACGAGTACCGCCAACGCCCCGCCGCCCGGGCGCCATTCCCGGCGAACATGAAGAGCGTGTGACAACCGCGGACATCCACGACGTCCGTGACGAGGGTCACCTGCGGCGCGCGACCGCGCGCCCTGACCAGAGCCCGGTGCAGATCTCGGGCCCGGCCCCGTTACGCGACGCCGTCCTCCTGGCTCTGGTTCGCCGCGAGCCGCTCCTTGGCCCGCCCCACGCCGCCGACGATCTGCTCGGACATCGCGTCGCGCTGCTTGCGCAGCAGTACGAAGCTGAGGGGCGCCGAGACCACGAGCGCCAGCAGCACCACCCACAGCGGGTTCGACTTGCCGATGCCCTCGGGGATGATCCCGGTGTACGCGAGAACCGCGACGACGACGAGGCAGCCGGCGAAGACGCCGGCCCGCATGGCGGTGTAGCGGAGCGTTGCGTGCGACTTGCTGCTCACGGGGTCTTCTCCGGTTTCTCGGGTGATACGGCGGCGCCGCTCTCCCCGTACGGACGCCGGGGGCGCGGGCGCGAGGCGCGTGACCCTCGCCGCGGACGCGTGCTGCGCGTACGGACGACGAAGCCTCATCCAGTCAAACACAGCGCCGGGGACGATCATCCGGCCCCTCCCGCCCCGCCCAGGTCAGGTCAGCGCGAGCCAGAGGGTGACGTCGTCCCGCAGATCGCCCTCCGCGACCTTGATCGCGCCCGGCAGCCGTCCGACCTCCTCGTAACCGCAGCCGGTGTAGAACCGCTCCAGTCCGAGCCCGCCCCGGCAGGTGAGCCGCAGCGCCGTGACGCCTTCGGTCTCGCGCCCCGCCTTCTCCACCGCGGACATCAAGTCCCGCCCGTGGCCCCTGCCCTGGAGCGAGGGGTGGACCATCACCGTGTAGACCGAGCACCAGTGCCGCTTGAGCCGGTGCGCGTTCAGCACGAGGAAGGCGCAGGCGGCGACCGCGTCCCGCTCGTCCCGGCCGATCAGCATCCGCGTCCGTCCGGCGTCCACGGCGGCGAGGTGCGCGAGCAGATCCGGGCGTACGTCCTCCGGGGTCACCGGCGGCACGAAGCCGACGGCGCCGTCCGCGTTGGTCACGTCCGCCCACAACGCACAGAGCGCGGCGCGCAGTTGAGGGGTGTCGGCCGGGTCCAGTTCGTACGTGAGCGGCATGCCGCCGACCCTAGTCGAGCACCGCGCGGACCCGCGTTCCGTTTTTCCGGCACCCCGTTCGGGCTCTCCGCGCACCATCGAGTGTCCGCTAGTCAGTGAAAAGGTAAAGATGACCGGCGCGCCGCCTGATTTTCATTGATCGCCTTTGTCAAGGTCGCTCTGTTTCTGGACGGGAGACGGAGTCATCCATGGTGGAGAAAAGAAAGTCAGCGGTCCGCGGATTGTGCTGCGCGGTGGTGTGCGCCACCGCGACGGTGTCGTTGTCGTCGCAGGCGACGTCCGCGCCGAAGCCGGAGCCGCGTCAGGCACTCAAGCAGCGCTATCACGCGACGCAGCACGGCGGCGTCGCGAGCGCCGCGAACTCGTCGATCACCTGCCGCAAACCGGTGGGGAACGCCGCTCCGTGCGACACGGTGCAGAAAGGCGGCGACGGTCAGAACAGCGAGTACGACATGTTCTACTCCGATGTCGACCGCGACCCCAACACGTACAACTCCACCCGCGCCACTCTGCGGCTGCCGAAGAATTCCCGGGTGAGTTACGCGCGCCTGTACTGGGGCGGCAATCTCCGCGTCGGCGAGGTCAAGCCCGCGAAGGACAACGGCCGTGTGCTGATGTCCGAGCCGGGCGGCTCGTACCGCGCGGTGAAGGCGGACACGGTGCGCACGCACCGCCGCGCGGACGGCGCCGACGCCTACCAGGCCTCCGCGAACGTCACGCCGCTGGTGCGCGGCGCCGGCCCGGGCCGCTACACCGTGGCACAGGTCAACGTCGCCATGGGCCGCTCGAAGGCCGGCGCGTGGGGCGGCTGGACGCTGGTGGTGGCCTACGAGAACAAGAAGTCGCCGGTGCGTCATCTGCGTCTGTGGGACGGGTTCGCCGCGTCGGAGCGCAACCCCGCCGGCATGCCGGTGGCCTCGGGCCCGATGGCCTTCCCGGCGCGTGCGAAGGGCAGCGTCGGCGTCGTCGCGTACGACGGCGACCGCGGCCTGGGGCGCGAGCCGTTCACGGTGGCCGCCGACAAGCGTGCGGGAACGGCGCTCTCGGACGCCGCGAACCCGGTGGGCGATCCGTTCAACTCGACGATCGCCGACCACGGACGCCAGGTGGCCGGGCGCTCCCCCGCGCACCGCAACACCCTCGGCTACGACTCCGACGTGTTCGACGCACAGCGGGCGCTGCGTCCCGGCGGCAAGCAGCTCATGTTCCGCTTCGCCTCCGGTGACGACGACTACCTGCTCGGCGCGCTCTTCGCGCAGGTGGACGCCCGGCGCTGAGCAGCGCGTCCGGTTTCACCGCCCGCCCGCGTTCCGCGGTCCTTCCTGGTCCCTTCTCTCATCTCCCCTTCTTCCGCTCCGTTCCCGCAAAGAAGCCCGTCCGCAGTGACGTTTGAGGAGACGTTCGGGTGCATTCCCAGCGCAGAGCCCGAAGAGACCGGCCGACGGTCCTTCACCTGGCACAACCCGTCGAAGGCGGGGTGGCCAGGGTCGTGACGGACCTGGTCCGCGCCCAGACGCGGGCGGGCCTCCGCGTCGTCGTGGCCTGTCCGGAGGGCGGCGGCCTTCCGGGCGGCGCCGCGGCGGCGGGCGCCGAGGTGGCGCGGTGGACTGCCGTACGTGAACTGGGTCCCGGCGTCGTCGCCGAGACGCTGCGGGCGCGGCGGCTGATCCGGCGCGTGGCCCCCGACCTCGTCCACGCGCACAGCGCCAAAGCGGGCCTGGCCGCCCGTCTCGCGGTGCGCGGCACGGTGCCCACCGTCTACCAGCCGCACGCCTGGTCGTTCGAGGCCGTCGAGGGCACGACCGCGCATCTGGCCCGTGCGTGGGAGCGGCGGGCCGCCCGCTGGACGGCGCGGGTGCTGTGCGTCAGCGAAGGCGAGCGGCGTACGGGCGAGGAGGCGGGGATCGCGGCGCGGTGGACTGTCGTGCCCAACGGGGTGCCGGAACGGGAGAACGAGGCCCGTGCGGCGGCCCGTTCGGCGCTGCCGCTCCTCGGCGGCATGCCGGCGGACGCGCCGCTCGTGGTGTGCGTGGGACGGCTCTGCCCGCAGAAGGGACAGGGCGTCCTGCTCGACGCATGGCGGCGGATCGCGGCCGAGGTGCCGGACGCCCGGCTCGTCCTCGTCGGCGACGGACCCGACCGTTCCGTACTGGCACGGCTGGCGCCGCCGGGCGTCGAGTTCGCGGGGGCGAGCGACGAGGTCGACCGCTGGTACGCCGCGGCCGACCTCGTCGTCCTCCCGTCCCGCTGGGAAGGGATGGCGCTCACGCCGCTGGAGGCGATGGCGTGCGGGCGGCCCGTGGTCCTCACGGACGTGGGCGGCGCCCGCGAGTGCCTGCCGCCGGGGCAGCAGGAGGCGTGCCTCGTGCCGCCGGACGATCCGGAGGCGCTCGCGGAGGCGATCGGGCGGCTGCTCGGCGATCCGCAGCACCGGGAGTTCCTCGGCGAGGCCGCGCGCAAGCACGTACGGGCGGAGTTCGACCTGCGGCGGACCGCCGCGTCGGTGCTGCGGCTGTACGGCGACGTGCTCGGCATGCAGGGTCCGGACGGCACCGGCTCAGGTCGCTCCGCGGTCTCCGGCCAGGTTCCGGCGAGCGGCGGGCGGGCGGCACGATGACGGCGGACAGCACCGAGGAACGCCCCCGCGGCGCCCGTGTGGCGACCCGGCCGTCCGGCCC
>NZ_LJGW01000187.1:0-252 GCF_001751255.1 Streptomyces nanshensis
CCCCCGCCGCCACCGCCGCGACCAGGCCGCGCCGCCGCGGCCGCCGCACACGCGGCCGGACGCCCGACAACCCCCGACGTGAGGGCTTTTCACGTGGTTCGAGCCGCATGACTGATCCACCCCTCTTAAGTCACAGAAACGAGGACGAAGTTAGACGCCTTTCGGTGGAACGCCAAGACCTATGACCGCAATTCAACGAACTTTGTCCTGAGTCTGGATAAACCCTCGTCGCGGCGCTACGGTCTCTGCTGG
>NZ_LJGW01000187.1:277-19545 GCF_001751255.1 Streptomyces nanshensis
TGTCCCGACGTACGAGGGCAGTTGAGGCAGGCAGCCACCGCCGAGCGCACAGCGCCACCCGCACCTCGCAGACAGCGCGGGGCCCGGCCGCGCAGCAGACGCAGCCCGTGCAGGCACCGCCGAAGGGAGACCGACCGATGTCCGAGACGTCCGCCGGCGGCCTCGCCCGCCGCAGCTTCAGCAGACGCCTGCTCGCCGGTTCGGCGGCGGCCGCGCTGGGACCCTCGGTCCTCGCCGCGCCCTCCGCGGCGGCAGCGGCGCCCTCCGTGGGCACGGCGGCCGTACGCCGCGCCGGACCCGGCGGCGAGGTCCGCCATATGAAGCTCTACGCCCAGCGGTTGAAGGACGACCAGATCGGCTACGGCACGGAGAAGGGCAAGGCGACGATCCCCGGCCCGCTCATCGAACTGATCGAAGGGGACACCCTGCACGTCGAGTTCGAGAACACCACCGACACCACCGTCAGCCTCCACCCGCACGGCGTGGACTACGACCGTGCCAACGACGGCACGAAGATGAACGCCAGCGTGGTCGAGCCGGGCGGCACGCGCACCTACACCTGGCGCACCCACGCCCCCGGCAAGCGCAAGGACGGCACGTACCGCCCCGGCAGCGCCGGCTACTGGCACTACCACGACCACATCGTGGGCACCGAGCACGGCACGGGCGGCATCCGCGCGGGCCTCTACGGACCGCTGGTGGTGCGCAGGGAGGGCGACATCCTGCCCGACGCCCAATTCACCGTCGTCTTCAACGACATGACGATCAACAACCTGCCCGAGGGGCCGGACTTCACGATGACGGTGGGTGACCGCGTCGAGATCATCATGATCACGCACGGCGAGTACTACCACACCTTCCACGTCCACGGGCACCGCTGGGCCGACAACCGGACGGGCCTGCTGGAGGGCCCCGGCGACCCCAGCAGGATCATCGACAACAAGATCACCGGTCCCGCCGACTCGTTCGGGTTCCAGATCATCGCGGGGGAGGAGGCGGGCGCCGGAGCGTGGATGTACCACTGCCACGTCCAGAGCCACTCCGACATGGGAATGGCGGGCCTGCTGCTGGTCGCCCAGCCCGACGGCACGGTCCCCGGCCACGACGGGCACCACTGACGACGGTCCGGCGGGTCCCGTGGTAGGTTGTCGGAGTTGCAGTTTTGGTACCCATTACTTTGTGCGCCTGACGGTTGTGACCTTCAGGCGCACGTTTGTTTTCCGGTGTTTCTGGATGGGTCAGGGCGGCGACGGACTCCGCGAGGTGCGGAGTTCAAGTTTTGCCTCACAAGGAGATCGGCATGGCATCCGGCACCGTCAAGTGGTTCAACTCCGAAAAGGGCTTCGGCTTCATCGAGCAGGAGGGCGGCGGCGCCGACGTCTTCGCCCACTACTCGAACATCGCGGGCCAGGGCTACCGCGAGCTGCACGAGGGCCAGAAGGTGACCTTCGACGTCACGCAGGGCCAGAAGGGCCCGCAGGCGGAGAACATCACCGCTGTCTGACCGGCTTCACCGAAGCCTCACCGTCCGGGGCCGGCACCTGATCCGTCAGGTGCCGGCCCCGGCGCGTTCCTCGGTCCGCCGCAGTCGCTGCCGCTGTCGCAGTTGCTTTCGCGTCACAGCCTTCGCCACTAGTGCTGCGGACGCCCTCCGCCCGGCGTCACGTACACGCGCCAGCCCGGGAGTTGACGCAGCGTCTCGGACGGCCAGTTCCGCGCCCACAGCGGCGGGTGCCGGTCCTTGCCCGTCGTCACGGCGATCGGCTCGTGCCGCAGCGCCATCTGCCGCAGGCCCTCCTTGGTGATGCTCATGTCGTGGCCGTTCGACTGCCGCGAGGTGCAGCCCGCGTACTGGCCCACGGGTACGGCCAGCGGTCCCGTGACCGTGCACGGCGTCCGCAGCCCGAGCCGGCGCATCGCGTCCGCCGCCTCCGTCAACTGCCCCGTCATCTTGTGATTGCGCTCCAGCACCGACTGCAGCACCTGGTACTGCACGCCGAAGTGACTGCCCAGCAGCAGCGCCGGCACCAGGATCAGCAGCAGCGGACGCCGTCCGGTCGGCCCCTGCGTGAGCGCGCCCCGTACGAGTTCGCCGACGGGCAGCGCGAGCAGCGCGTACGACGGGAGCAGAAAGCGGGGCGCCGCGTAGCCCATGAGGAAGAGGTAGGGCAGCGCGAGGACCACGGCCGTGACCGACGCCAGTACGGCGGTGTCCCGTCTGCCCGCCCGCACCGCCGCCGTGATCCCGCCGCCAGCCAGCAGCGGCAGCGCGAACCACCACACGGCGGTCTGCGGCTCCTCCCACGCCATGGTGCAGGGCCGGCACAGCATCCGCCCCTGAAGAGCCCGTACATGGTCGCCGATCGCGACGTTCCAGCCCATGCCGCCCTGGATCTCGCTGGCCCGGTGCAGCCGTGTGAACAGACCCCCGTACGACGTGAACGCCTCGACCACCCACGGCGCGACGCCGAGCAGCGCGCCCGCGCCGAGCGCGACGAAGAGCGCGGGGCGGCGCCAGGAGCCCACCAGCAGCGCGGCTCCGGCGAGCGCGAGCACCAGCCATGCGGCGTCCGGCGGCCGCATCAGCGCCACCACGCCCACGCAGACGCCGAGTCCGGCGAGGGCGCGGCGGTCCTCGCCGCGGCGGGCGCAGCGCAGGAAGCAGCCGACAGCGCCGAGCGATCCGAAGGCGCACCACAGGTTCGGCATCGCCTGCGGCCCGTAGTAGAGGGTCATCCACAGTCCGGCGAAGAGCGCGCCGCCCCATGCCAGTACCGGTACGGGCAGCAGCCGCCGCCAGATCCACAGCGAGGCCAGCAGCGCCGCGCCGGACAGCACGGCGAGGAAGACCCGCAGCAGCGTGGTGGAGGAGGTGAACGAGACGAGCGGCGCGACCAGATAGGAGATGCCGCGCGCTCGCGGTGCGCTGAAGAACGCGACGGGATCCTGGTCGTCGACCTGGCTGATGTAGACCGACTCGTCCCAGCCGAGCCCGGTGCCCGGGAGGACGAGAAGGATCTGCACCAGGGTGTAGAGCGCCGCGACGGCCCCGAGGTGGAGCAGCGGGCGGCCGGAGGGTCCGGGCCCGTAGTCGGGGAGGCGCTTGAGGCGGTCGGTGACTGGTGCGCTCGGAGTTGCAGGCAGCACGTACATGGCCGAACCTCGTCCCGCTCTGTGAAACCTGTGACCGGCAGAAGATCTAGGGCGATCTGTGGGCGAGATCTATGCGTAACACCGGATATGTCTGTTTCGCGGTAATGGTGGCCCCGGCCCGGTCACTCGGCGGCGGGCGCCTACGATCGCCGGTATGAGCGCTTCATCAGCACCGTCTGAGCGGATAGCCGTGATCGGCGGCGGGGCCGTCGGCGGCCTCGTCGCCGCCTTCGCCGAGGAGGCCGGCCACGAGGTGACCCTCTGTCTGCGGTCGCCCCTCGACGGGCTCACCGTGGAGACGGAGGGTGAAGTGCTCCGTCCCCGCCTGCGGTTCGTCACCGAGCCGGACGAGGCGGGAGTGCACGACTGGGTCCTGCTGACCACCAAGGCGCAGGACACCGAGGGCGCCGCCGGGTGGCTGAACGCGCTGTGCGGACCGGGGACCGTCGTCGCCGTCGTACAGAACGGCATCGACCACGTCGAGCGCGTCTCACCCCTGCTGCCGGAGGGCGCCGAGGCGCTGCCCGCGCTCGCCTTCATGGCCGTCGAGCGCGTGGCGCCGGGACGGATCGTCCACCACTACTCCAGCGAACTGCACGTCCCCGAGGGGCAGTCGGGCGCCCGCCTCCAGGCCCTGTTCGCCGGCGGCCGCCTCACGGTGCGCGGCGTCGGGGACTTCCGTACGGCGGCCTGGCGCAAGCTGTTCACCAACGTCGCGGCCAATCCGCTGACCGCCCTGCTGCTCCAGCGCATGCACATCCTCGGCGACCCGGAGATGTACGCCCGCGCCGAGGAGATCCTCCGCGAAGGGCTCGCCGTCGCCCAGGCGGAGGGCGCGCTCGTGGACGAGGGGGACGTACGGCGGGCGCTGCGCGCGAACCTCGCCGTCGGGCCCGACGGCGGCACGTCCACCTTCTACGACCGCCTCGCCGGACGTCCGATGGAGCACGAGCACCTCACCGGCGCCGTGGTGCGCCTCGCCGAGCGGCACGGCGTCGACGTACCGCTCAACCGGCTGCTGCTGACGCTGCTGCGCGCCGCCGACCGCGAACTCCGCGCGGACTGAGCGGACCGAGCGGACCCGTACGGCGCCCAACGGGCCCGCACCGTACGGGAGTTCAGGGAGCGCCGCGGTGCGGGCCGCCGCCGTCCATGCCGCGCAGCCGCTCCATCTCGCGCCGGTCGCGCTTGGTCGGGCGGCCCGTGCCGCGGTCCCGGCGTCCGGCCGGAGCGACCGCCTCGGGAGGCGGCGGAGGCGGGCTGTGGTCCGTGTAGCACTGCACGGCGACCGGCGCCCCGACCCGCTTGCGGATGACGCGGGAGACCACCACGATCCGCTCCCGCCCGGCCTGCCGCACCCGCACCTGGTCGCCGGGCCGCACCGGATGGGCGGGCTTGACGCGGTCCCCGTTCACCCGGACATGGCCCGCGCGGCACGCGGAGGCCGCCGATGAGCGGGTCTTGGTCAGCCGTACGGACCAGATCCACACATCGACCCGTACGGTCCCTGCGTCCTCAGCCATGCCCCCGACTCTAGAACCCGGGACGTGGCAGGCGGCAGGGCGCTCGACCGCGGCCCCGGCGCCGCCGCCCCCTTCGCCCGTACGCCCCCGCCGTGCCGGACATGCCCAGGTTTGGCACCCGTCGGGCCGGTGGTACTGGGGCGAAGTGGAATCACACCTCACCCTCCGGGTCGACGGCGAGGCGCGGTCGCTGACCGTCGACACCCGCACCACACTCCTCGACGCCCTGCGCGACCGGCTGTCGGTCACCTCCCCCAAGAAGGGCTGCGACCACGGCCAGTGCGGCGCCTGCACGGTGCTCCTCGACGGCCGGCGCGTGCTCAGTTGCCTGATCCTCGCCGTCGCCCACGACGGAGCGCAGGTGACCACCGCGGCCGGACTCGCGCCCGAAGACGGCGAACTCCACCCGCTCCAGCGGGCGTTCCTCGACCACGACGGCTTCCAGTGCGGCTACTGCACGCCCGGCCAGATCTGTTCCGCCGCCGGCATGCTCGACGAAGCGAGCGCCGGCCATCCCAGCCTCGTCACCCCCGTCGCGGACGGCGACGGGCGCAGCGACGGCCACGTACGGCGCGGACCGGCCGCCCTCGGCGACGACGAGATCCGCGAACGCATGAGCGGCAACCTGTGCCGCTGCGGCGCGTACGTCAACATCGTCGCCGCGATCAGGGAGGTCTCCGCCCAGTGATCCCCTTCGACTACGCCCCCGCCTCCGACACCGACAGCGCGGTGGCGACCGTCACGGCACGGCCCGGCGCCGCGTTCCTCGGCGGCGGCACCAACCTCGTCGACCACATGAAGCTCGGCATCGCCTCGCCCGACCTGCTCGTCGACGTGACGCGGCTGCCGCTGGACGCCGTCGAGGAGCTGCCCGACGGCGGACTGCGCATCGGCGCCACCGTCCGCAACAGCGACCTCGCCGCGAATCCGCTGCTGCGCAGCCGCTATCCGCTGCTCTCCCATGCGCTGCTGGCGGGTGCCAGCGGCCAGTTGCGCAACGCCGCGACCACCGCGGGCAATCTGCTCCAGCGCACCCGCTGCTCCTACTTCCAGGACGTGACCACGCCCTGCAACAAGCGTGAGCCGGGCTCGGGCTGCGCCGCGATCGGCGGCTGGAACCGCTACCACGCGGTGCTCGGCGCCTCCGAGCACTGCATCGCCGTACATCCCTCGGACATGGCCGTCGCCATGAGCGCCGCGGACGCCGTGGTCACCGTGCTCGGCGAGGAGGGCGAACGGCGCGTCCCGCTGGGCGAGTTCTACCGGCTGCCCGGCGACACCCCGCAGTACGACACGAACCTCGCGCACGGCGAACTCATCACCTCCGTCGAGCTGCCCCCGCTGCCCGCCGGCGCCCGCTCCGGCTACCGCAAGGTGCGCGACCGCGCCTCGTTCGCCTTCGCGCTGGTCTCCGCCGCGGCCGTGCTCGTCACCGACGGAGGGCATGTACGGGAGGCGCGCATCGCCTTCGGCGGCCTCGCGCACAAGCCCTGGCGGGCGACCCACGCCGAGGAGGCGCTGCGCGGAGCGGTCCTCGGCGAGGAGGCGTTCCGGCTGGCGGCCGACGCCGAACTGCGGTACGGGCAGCCGCTGCCCGGCAACGCCTTCAAGATTCCGATGGCACGCAACGCGCTCGCGGCGCTCCTGCGCGAGCTGGCATTCGTGGAGGAGCGCCGATGACGACCGCGAAGCCGCTCGACGTACGCAGCGTCGGCACCTCGCCGGAGCGCCTGGACGGCCCGGTGAAGGTCACCGGCACCGCCCCCTACGCATGGGAACACCCGCTGCGCGCCCCGGTGTTCGTGCAGCCGTTGCAGGCGGCCGTCGTACGGGGACGGGTCACCGCCATGGACGCCCGTGAGGCGCTGGCGCTCGACGGTGTGCTCGCCGTGCTCACCCCGTTCGACGCGCCCCGGATCGTGGACACCGGCGACGCCGAGATGGCCGTGCTCCAGTCCGACGAGGTCGCCTTCCGGGGCCAGTTCGTCGGCGCCGTCGTCGCTCAGACTCCGGAGGTGGCGCGGCAGGCCGCGGACCTCGTCGACGTCGAGTACGAAGTGTGGCCGCACGACACGGAGTTCAGCGCCGACCGGCCCGACCTCTACCGGCCCGAGGCGGTCAACCCGACCTACGACACCGACACCGACGACGGCGACGTGGACGCCGCGCTCGCCGCCGCGCCCTTCACCGTCGACGCGACGTACAGCACGCCCATGGAGCACAACAACCCGATGGAGCCGCACACTTGTGTGGCGCTGTGGGAAGGCCCGGACGACGAGCCGCAGTTGACGCTCTACGACTCCACGCAGGGTGCGCACGCCGTACGCACCACCCTCGCGGGGCTGTTCGGACTCCCCGGCGACCGCGTACGCGTCATCTCCCCGCACGTCGGCGGCGGCTTCGGCTCGAAGGGGATGCCGCACGCGCACAACGTCCTCGCGGTGCTGGCGGCCCGCGTGTGCGCCGGCCGTCCCGTCAAACTCGCCCTCACCCGGCAGCAGATGTTCTCCCTCGCCGGCTACCGCACGCCCACGGTGCAGCGGCTGCGGCTCGGCGCGGACACCCGGGGGCGGCTGACCGCCGTGTGCCACGACGTCGTCGAACAGACCTCCAGGATCAAGGAGTTCGCGGAGCAGACGGCCGTCGCGACACGCATGATGTACGCCTCCGACAACCGCCGCACCAGCCACCGGCTGGCCGCGCTCGACGTTCCCGTACCGTCCTGGATGCGCGCCCCCGGCGAGGCGCCCGGGATGTACGCCGGCGAGTGCGCCATGGACGAACTGGCCCACGCCTGCGGCATCGACCCGGTCGAACTGCGCGCGATCAACGACCCGGAGAGCGACCCGGAGACCGGCAGACCGTGGTCCGGACGGCACCTCGTACGGTGTCTGCGCGCCGGCGCCGAACGCTTCGGCTGGGACCGGCGCCCGGAGCCCGGCACCCGGCGCGAGGGCCACTGGCTGGCCGGGATGGGCGTGGCCAGTTCCACCTACCCCGGCTACTACTTCCCGGGTTCCGTCGCGGAGATCGAACGCCGGGCGGACGTCGGCGGACGGGCCGACGGATACGCGGTGCGCATCGGCGCGGCCGACCTCGGAACGGGTACGTGGACCGCGCTGTCGCAGATCGCCGCCGACGCCCTCGACTGCCCCTTCGACGAAGTGCACTTGGAGATCGGCGACACCGCGTTCCCGTCGGCGACGGTCGCGGGCGGTTCCTCCGGGCTCAACTCCTGGGGCTCCGCCGTCGTTTCGGCCGCCCGCGCCTTCCGCGACGAGCACGGCTGGGAGCCCGCGCCGGGCGCACGCACCCGTACCGGTGTGGAGTCCGCCGACGGAGGGCCGGACTACGCGGTGCACTCCTTCGGGGCGCAGTTCGCCGAGGTACGGGTGAACACCGACACCGGCGAGGTGCGGGTGCCGCGGATGCTGGGCGTCTTCTCGGCCGGACGCATCGTCAACCCCCGTACCGCACGCTCCCAGTTCATCGGCGGCATGGTCATGGGCCTGTCGATGGCGCTGTTCGAGGAGAGCGTCTTCGACAACGGCACGGGACACGTCGTCAACCACGACTTCGCCCAATACCACGTCCCCTCCTGCTCGGACGTCCTCGACATCGACGCGACATGGCTCGACGAGCCCGACATGCAGGCCAACCCGATGGGCTCCAAGGGCATCGGCGAGATCGGCATCGTCGGCTCGGCCGCCGCCGTCGCCAACGCCGTCTTCAACGCCACCGGAATCCGCGTACGCGACCTGCCCGTCACACCGGACAAACTGCTGCGCTTGTGACCAAGACGGCGCGGAACGTGGCGAGTTCCGTGCCCGATACGCACCGCGAGGTCCGGCGGGCGCGGGCCGGTCACACATGATTCACCCGTGACGCCCCGCAGTTCGGGTGCTCACGGGTATCTTGCGGAACATGCCCCCGGAACAACCCGCTCCGCCCGAGCAGGACGCCGTACCGCCACCGCCCTCGGCGTACCAGCTCAAGGCAGTCGTCTTCGACGTCAACGAGACGCTCAGCGACATGACGCCGCTGCGCGCCCGCTTCGAGGAGGTGGGCGCTCCCGCGGACCTCATGCCCGTGTGGTTCGCCGGAGTGCTGCGTGACGGCTTCGCACTGACCGCCGCCGGCGCCTACGCGGACTTCGGCGACATCGCCCGCGACGGACTGCGCACCCTCCTCGCCGACCTCGACGGACGCGGCGCGGACGAGGCGGACGAGGCCGCCGCGCACATCCTGGAGGGCATGGACTCCCTGCCCCCGCACCCCGACGTCGCGGGCGGCGTGCACGCGCTGCGCCGGAGCGGTCTGCGGCTGGTGACGATGACCAACGGATCGCCCGAGCTGACCGACGGACTGCTCAAACGGGCGGGTGTACGCGACCAGTTCGACGCGCTGCTCGGTGTGAGCGGCCCCCGCTGCTGGAAGCCGGCGCCCGACGCGTACCGGTACGCGGTGCGCAGGGCGGGCGTACGTCCGGGCGAGGCGCTGCTGGTCGCCGTGCACCCCTGGGACGTGGACGGGGCGCAGCGCGCGGGGCTGGCCGGTGCGTGGCTGCGGCGCGGGGCGCCGCACTATCCGGAGACGATGTCGCGGCCCAAGTGGATCGCGGAGGATCTGGAGGAGCTGGCCGAGGCGCTGGCGGCGCGCGGCACCGGGGGAGCCTGAAGCGGCCCCGGCGGAGCCTGAGGCGGAACGTGGGCCGGGCCGTTCCGCCGCCGCGCGTTCGCCGTTCCCTCCGGTGTTCTCTCCGTCGTTCCCGCCCCCTTCCGTCGTCGCGGGCCGTCGTCCGGCACCTCTTGACAGCCACATCCGTTGCTGGATTACTGGATCACGCCGCAGCGGTGACCGAATGGTCGGTCGGCGGCAGGGCCGAGTACGAGAGCGTGGAACGCATGACGCAAGCCATGAGCGACGGGGCGGCGCAGACGATGTTCGCCGCCGACCGGGCCTCGCGGGAGCTGGGCATCACCTTGCTGGAGGCGGGGGAGGGCGCGGCGCGGCTGCGCATGACCGTGACCTCCGCGATGGTCAACGGGCACGGCATCGCGCACGGCGGCTATCTCTTCCTCTTCGCCGACACGGCTTTCGCGTGCGCCTGCAACAGCCACGGTCCGGTGACCGTCGCCGCCGGTGCCGACATCTCCTTCGTACGGCCGGCGTACGAGGGCGATACGCTCACCGCCGTCGCCGAGGAGCGCACCAGCCGCGGGCGCAGCGGGATCTACGACGTGAGCGTCCTGCGCGACGGCGAGGTCGTCGCCGAGTTCCGCGGCCGCAGCCGCACCGTCGGGCGTGTGGAGGGTTCCCGATGACGATGAGCGACGCCCCCGCCCCCGCCGGGCCGGGTCTGCCGCGCCGCACCGGCGAGCCACTGCCTCCCGGACTGCGCGACGCCGGGGAGCGGATGGACGCCGAGGAGCTGCGCGCGCACCAACTCACGGCGCTGCAACGGACGTTGCGCACGGCGTACGACGAAGTCGAGCTGTACCGCAGGAAGTTCGACGCGGCCGGAGTGCGGCCCGAGGACTGCCGCACGCTGGAGGACCTCGCACGCTTCCCCTTCACCACGAAGGCGGATCTGCGCGAGACCTATCCGTTCGGGATGTTCGCGGTGCCCATGGCGGACGTACGACGCATCCACGCCTCCAGCGGCACCACGGGGCGTCCCACCGTGGTGGGTTACACCGACAACGACATCTCCATGTGGGCGGACATGGTGGCCCGTTCGATACGCGCGGCGGGCGGCCGTCCCGGCGACAAGGTCCATGTCGCCTACGGATACGGCCTGTTCACCGGCGGGCTCGGCGCGCACTACGGGGCGGAGCGCGCCGGATGCACCGTCATCCCCGTCTCGGGCGGGATGACGGCACGGCAGGTGCAGCTCATCCAGGACTTCGAGCCCGAGATCATCATGGTCACGCCCTCGTACATGCTCACGCTGCTCGACGAGTTCGAGCGCCAGGGCGTCGACCCGCGAAACACCTCGCTCAGGACGGGCGTCTTCGGCGCAGAGCCCTGGACGGAGGAGATGCGCGCGGAGATCGAGGAGCGCGTGGGCATCCACGCCGTCGACATCTACGGGCTGTCCGAGGTGATCGGCCCCGGCGTCGCGCAGGAGTGCGTGGAGAGCAAGGACGGACTGCACATCTGGGAGGACCAGTTCTTCCCCGAGATCGTCGACCCGCTCACCGACGAGCTCCAAGGGCCGGGCGACGAGGGCGAGTTGTGCTTCACCTCGCTCACCAAGGAGGCCATGCCGGTCGTCCGCTACCGCACCCGCGACCTGACGCGGCTGCTGCCCGGCACGGCCCGTCCCGCCTTCCGGCGCATGGAGAAGGTCACCCGGCGCTGCGACGACATGATCATCCTGCGTGGCGTGAACATCTTCCCCAGCCAGGTCGAGGAGATCCTGCTGCGCACCCCGGGGCTCGCGCCGCACTTCCAGCTCCGCCTGGAGACCCGGGGACGCCTGGACCACATGACCGTACGCGTCGAGGCACGGCCCGGTACCGGCGCCGCGGAGCGCGAGGCCGCCGCGGAGTCGGTCGTACGGGCCGTAAAGGAGACCGTCGGGCTGAGCGTCGAGGCCGTGGTCGTCGAGCCGGACACCATCGAGCGCTCGGTCGGCAAGATCCGCCGCGTGGCCGACGAGCGCATACGGGGCTGACGGCCCGGCTCTCCTGCCCCGGTTCTCCTGCCTGGGCTCTCCTGACCCGGCTCCCAAGTCCCGGCCTCCGGGCCCTGGTTCAGCCGTCCTGCGGCCGGCCCGCGCCGAACTCGACCGTCGTGAACTGCGGGTTGGCCAGAAGGAATCCGCCGTCCACGGGGTAGGAGCCGCCGGTGGTGTAGGCGGCGTCGTCCGAGACGAGCCAGGCGATGAGCGAGGCGACCTCGCGCGGGTCTCCGGGCCGCGGTACGGGAAGCGCCGGACGGTGGACGCTGTGCACGTCGGCGCCCTCCAGACCGGACATCCGGGTGGCGATCAGCCCCGGCGCGACCGCGTTCACGGTGATGCCGTACGCGGCCAGCTCCAGCGCCATCGACTTCGTCAGCCCGCCCAGTCCGTGCTTCGCGGTGTTGTACGCGGTCGAGGACGGCAGCGGCGTGTGCTCGTGCACGGACGTCACATTGACGATGCGGCCTCCCTCGCCCCGGTCGATCATGCGCAGGGCCGCGCGCTGGCTCAGCAGGAACGGCCCCTCCAGGTCCACCCGCACCACGTGTCGGAAGTCCTCGAAGACGATCTCGGTGAACGGCGCGGACCTGTTGTCGCCCGCGGCGTTGACGAGGACGTCCAACCTGCCGAAGGCGTCGGCGAATTCGTCGATCACGCGCTCCGCGCCCGGCAGCCGCGTCAGGTCCAAGTGACGCACCTCCGCGCGGCGTCCCCGCTCCCGTACGTCCTCGGCGGTCCGCTGCGCCGCCGCCTCGTCGGCGAACCAGGTCACGCCGACGTCGAAGCCGGAACGGGCCAGCGCGAGCGCCGTCGCCCTGCCGATGCCGGACTCCGAGCCGGTGACGATCGCGGCCTTCGCGGGACCCGTTCCGCTGCCGTCGGCGCCGCCGGTCGCGGGGGTGCTGGAGTCGTCCATGGTCTCGCTGCTCCTTGTCTACGGGGACGTACGCGGGACCGGGCCGTCGGTGCCGTGCACCGGGCCGGTGCTGGAAGGCTTCCCGCGGGGGCCGCCGCCGATCAGGCGGCCTCCAGCGTCAGCAGCGTCCGCTTGGCCTCCGCCCCGCCCGCGTACCCGCCGGCCGAGCCGTCGGACCGTACGACCCGGTGGCAGGGCAGCACGAGCGGCAGCGGATTGGTCGCGCACGCGGTACCGACGGCGCGGACCGCCCGTGGGCTGCCCGCCGCGGCCGCCATCCGCGCATAGCTCTCCGTCCGCCCGTAGCCGATGTCCGGCAGCCGCGTGATCACTTCGCGCCGGAACCCCGTCGACAGCCGCAGATCCAGGGGGAGTTCGAAGCGGGTGCGGCGCCCCGCGAAGTACTCGTCGAGCTGGCGCACCGTCTGCTCCAGCCGTGCCGGCCCCCGCAGCACCCGCGGGCTGACGCGCTCGGCGAGATCCGCCAGGACGGCGTCGTGGTCCTGGACGCCGTAGGCGATACGGACCAGACCCTCTTCGGTCGCGGCGAGCAGCAGCGGACCGACGGGCGTCTCCAGGGTGCGGTAGGCGACGTCCAGCAGACCCGCGCGCTCCGCGCCGTCCACCAGCCGGGCGTGCAGCCGCTCCCGGGCCGCCGGATCGGCGTCGGGCAGCGCGGCCAGCGGGCCGGGTACGGCGGGTACGGCGGGGGCGTCGGAGGTGCCGGACGGGCCGGAGTTCGCGCGTGGTGTCGGGGTCGTCATGGCCTCTCGCCTCTCTCCTCTCGCTGGTGCGCTCTTCGCTGCCGCGCTCCCGCGTCCGTTCTCTGCTCCGTACGGCCCGGGAGGCTCCTGCGCAGCGACGTGATGCCGTCGGACGCCGCCCTGCGTGCCGCGTCCGTGCTGACGCCGGTGACGGCGGCGATCTCGCGGTAGGGCAGCCCGGCCAGATAGTGGTAGGCGACCGCCGCGCGCTGGCGCCGCGGCAGCGCCTTCAGCGCGTCCCACAACTCCTCGTCCCGTTCCCAAGGCGGCTGCTGCGCCTGCCCGTTGGCGGACGCGGCGGGTGCGCCGGGACCGCCCGTGCCGCTTCCGCCGACGGCAGGTTCGGGGACCTCCGCGACCGCGAGCGGCCGGCGCGAGTCCGCCCGTACCACGTCGATCGCCTTGCGGTGCGCGATCGTCACGAGCCACGCCTCGATGCGGGCGTCCTCCGGCAGTTCCGGATACGCCCTGAGCGCCGCGAGGAACGTCTCGGACCAGGCGTCCTCCGCGTCGTGCGGGCCGACGACGGCCCGGCACACGCGGAGCACCATCGGCCCGTACTCGGTGACGATCTCCTCGAAGGGTCGCAGTGCCATCGCGTCAGAAGAGCCGGGCCGTCCTGGTCACCGACGCCGCTCCCTCCAGCTCCAGCAGGAACCGCTTGCGCTCCAGACCGCCCGCGTAGCCGGTCAGGGAGCCGTCGGCTCCCACGACGCGGTGGCAGGGGACGATCACCGAGAGCGGGTTGCGGCCGTTGGCGGAGCCGACGGCCTGGGCCAGCGCCGGGTCGCCCAGTTCGCGGGCCAGCAGGCCGTACGAGCGGGTCTCGCCGTACGGGATCTGCCGCAGCAGCGCCCATACCCGTTGCCGGAAGGGCTCGCCGCGGGGCGCGAGCGGGAGGTCGAAGCGCTGCCGTTCGCCCGCGAAGTACTCGGCGAGCTGGCGCCGTGCCTCGTCGAAGCCGGTCTCGTCGCGGGGGCCGAGGGCGCCGGGGGACGGTCCCCGCAGGTGGTCCTCGAAGTAGACGCCGGTGAGGGCGCCGCCGTCCGCGACCAGGGTCAGCGCGCCCAAGGGCGAATCCACGACGGTGTGATGGACGCCGCCGGAGGCTCCGTCGTCCGCGGTGGTGTCCGTGTCCGTGTCCGTGCCCGTACGCGTACGGGTGTCTGTGTAGGTGTCCGTCTCCGGGCCCGTGTCCGTCGTGCCGGTGTCCGCTGTCATGGCCCCGCTCCCTTCCCTGCCGCGTGGCCGATTCTTCCCGTCCACACGAGGAAGACGTCGGGGAGGTCCGGAACGTGAGGTCCGGACGGAAGAGAATTCCGCGCGCTCAGTCCGCCTCGCCGTCCTCCTCGGTGACCTGCTTCAGCGTCCGCCTCGTCAGGGCCGAACGCGCCCGTTGCGGATCGGGCGTGCGCGCCTCGCGTGCGGCCCGCGCGTCGCTCTGCTTCACCAGCAGCCACGCCTCGCGGCCCTCGTCGCCGCCGTGGGTGCCGCCGCCGCGGAAGCGGGTGAGGGCCCAGCCGCCGTGGAGCTTGCCGCCGTCGAGCCAGAAGGTGGCGTGACCGCGCTCCAGCGCATGTGCGAAGTCTTCGGACAGCGGCCGGTAGGTGCCCTCGTCCCAGACGATGACGGGGCCCGCGCCGTACTCGCCCGAGGGGATCACGCCCTCGAACTCCCGGTATTCCAGCGGGTGATCCTCGGTCGGCATCGCCAGCCGCTTCTCGCGCGGATCGGCCGAGGGGCCCTTCGGCACGGACCACGACTTCAGCACCCCGTCCACCTCCAGACGGAAGTCGAAGTGCGTGGTGGTCGCGTCGTGGATCTGTACGACGAAGCCGGCGGACTCCCCGGCGGGGGCGTCGGCGCCGCGCGGCTCGGACGTCTTCGCGAAGTGCCGCTTGCCGCGGTAGCGCTCCAGCGCCTCCCGCTTGCCGGTGCCGGTGCCCGTGCCGGCGCTCTGCGAGGACGTGGCGCTCTTCGCGCTCTTCGCAGCCTTCGCCGTCTTCGGCGCCCTCGCCGTCCGCTCCGCCGCCCCCGCCTCGGCGGTCGTTCCGGTCGCGGCCCGCTTCCTGCTCTTCCCGGTCTTCTCGCTCACCGCGGCTCCTTCCGCGTACGTACGTGCCGGGCCCGAGTTCCCACACCGCACGCTCCACGCATCCGGTACCGCGCACCGGGAAGAGCCGGGGCCGCATCCGCGCTGTAGTGAACCGTGCGGATGCGGGTACCTCCGCCCTCCGGCACCCGGACCGGCACCCGTCCCCGGGCCCGGACCCGCACCGCACCGGCCACGTACGTACGCACTCGCCCCCGCACGCGAGTCGCGAACCGAAGGGAAGCAACCACTGTGAAATTCGGCGTATCGACCTTCATCACCGATCAGGGAATCGCCCCCGACGCCCTGGGCCGCGCCGTCGAGGAGCGCGGCTTCGACTCGCTGCTGATCGCCGAACACACCCACATCCCCGTCGACCGCCGCTCCCCGTACCCGGGCGGCGGCGACCTGCCGGAGATGTACTACCGCACCCTCGACCCCTTCGTCGCCCTGAGCGCCGCCGCGGCCGTCACCGAGCGGTTGCTGCTGGGCACGGGCATCGCGCTGGTCGCCCAGCGGGACCCGATCGTCACGGCGAAGGAAGTGGCCTCGCTCGACCTGGTCTCCGGCGGGCGCGCGGTCTTCGGGGTCGGCGTCGGCTGGAACCGCGAGGAGATGGAGAACCACGGCACCGACCCCACGACGCGCGGCCGTCTCGTGAACGAGCGGCTGGGCGCGATGCGCGAGCTGTGGACGGCGGAGAAGGCCGAATTCCACGGCGAGTTCGTCGACTTCGACCCCGTCTACTCCTGGCCCAAGCCGGTGCGGCGCCCGCATCCGCCGATCTGGGTCGGCGGCGGCGAGGGCGCCTTCGGGCGCGTGGCGGACTTCGGGGACGTCTGGCTCGCCAACCGCACGGACCCCGAGCAGTTGGGGCCGCAGATCGAGCGGCTGCGCGAGGCGGCGGGACGCGAGGTGCCGGTGACGGTGTACGCCGCCCCGGACGACCCCGCGACCATCGAGGGCTATGAACAGATCGGCGTGGAGCGGCTGTTGCTCTATCTGCCGACCCGCCCCGAGACGGAGTCCGTCGAGATCCTGGACCGGCTCGCGGCCGCCGCCGACCGGTTCCGCTGACGGGCGGCGCGGCATGCCGAAGATGACGGGCGACGAGGCGCGGCGGCGCTTCGCCGGGGAGCGGGCCGTCACCCTGGCCACCACCGACGGTGCCGGGTGTCCGCACCTCGTGCCCGTCACCTTCGCGCTCTCCGGCGACGCGGTCGTCTTCGCCGTCGACCACAAGCCCAAGCGCTCGCAGCGGCTGAAGCGGCTGGCCAACATCGCGGCCGATCCGTCCGTCTGCCTCCTGGCCGACTTCTACGACGAGGACTGGGAGCGGCTGTGGTGGACGCGCGCCGACGGCACCGCCCGGGTGCTGCCGCCGCCCGCCGAGTCGGCGGAGTCGGCGTCGTACGCGGAGCTGCTCGTGGCCAAGTACAGCCGCCAGTACGGGGATCGGCCGCCGCAGGGGCCGGTCGTGGAGATCACGGTCGAGCGGTGGACGGGCTGGCGCGCCGCCTGACGATCCCGGGCGGCGGGCGGTCCGCACGGTGCGTGCGCCGGGGGCCCGTACGGTGAGCCCGCCCCCGGCGTTCCCCCTGTTCGGTGAACGTGCAACCATCCGCCCCATGGCGACAGTGAGTGAACTCCTCCCCGAGGACGCCGTACGGCTGGATGCCGCGGCGGGGGACTGGCGCGAGGCGATACGGCTCGCCGGGGAGCTGATGACGCGGACGGGCACCGGAACCGCCGACTACACCGCGGAGATGATCCGCAACGTCGAGGAGAACGGCCCGTACATCGTCATCGCGCCCGGCTTCGCGCTGGCGCACGCGCGCCCGTCGCCCGCGGTGCTCAGGACGGGGATGTCCTGGGTACGGCTGGCCCGTCCCGTGGAGTTCGGGCACGAGACGAACGATCCCGTGGACCTGGTCGTCGGCCTCGCCGCCGAGGACAAGGGCGCGCATCAGGCGGCGCTCGCGGAGCTGGCGCGGCTGCTGGCCGACCCCGCGACGGAGCGTGCGCTGCGGGAGGCGTCCGGACCGGAGGCGCTGCTCGCGCTGCTGTCGGGTACGCAGGCTCCGGGCGAGGCCACCGGGAACGCCACCGGGAACGCCGCCGGTGACGGGACCGCGGACGACCGCGCCGACCAGGCCGATCAGGCCGACCAGGCCGAGGGGAGCGAGCAGGACAGCCGGGACGACCGGAGCGAGCGGAGCCGCGCTTCCGCTTCCGCCTCCGTCTCCGCTTCCGTGCACAAGATCCTCACCGTCTGTGGCAACGGCCTCGGCACCAGCCTCTTCCTCAAGAACACCCTGGAGCAGGTGCTCGCGCGCTGGGGCTGGACCTCCCACGTCACCGTCGAGGCCACGGACACCGTCTCCGCCAAGGGCAAGGCCGGCGAGGCCGTCGCCGTCTTCACCTCCCGCGAGATCGCCGCGGCCCTGGCGGAGTTGAGCGTCCCCGTCCGCGTCATCGAGGACTTCACCAGCACCGCCGAGGTCGACGGCGCGCTGCGCGACACGTACGACGTCTGAGCACGGGAAGGAACCCACGGCACCATGGGCCCGCTCATCTCCACCGCCGAGTTTCTCGTCAACGAGATCCTCAGCCAGCCTCCGTATCTGATCGGCCTGATCACCGCCGTCGGCCTCATCGCGCTGAGGAAGCCGGCCGGTCAGGTCGTGGGCGGCGCCATCAAGGCGACGCTCGGCTTTCTGCTGATCAACGCCGGCGCCGGTCTCGTCGTCGACTCCCTCGCGCCGCTGGGCGAGATGATCCAGGGCTCCACGGGCGCACACGGCGTGATCCCCACCAACGAGGCGATCGTCGGCATCGCGCAGGAGCAGTTCGGTGCCCGCGTCGCATGGCTGATGATCATCGGGTTCGCGCTGAGCCTGCTGCTGGCCCGCTGCACACCGCTGCGCTACGTCTTTCTGACGGGCCATCACATCCTGTTCATGGCCACGCTGCTGACGATGGTGCTCGCCTCGGCCGGGCTCTCCTCCGTGGTCGTCGTCCTCGTCGGCGGTGTGCTGCTGGCCGTCCTGCTCGTCTCCATGCCCGCCTTCGCGCACCCGTGGACGAAGCGGATCACGGGCAACAACTCCATCGCGATAGGGCACTTCGGCACCGCGGGCTATGTCACGGCGGGCGCGGCCGGACAGCTCGTCGGCCGGCGCAGCCGCAGCACCGAGGAGATGAATCTGCCCGAGGGGCTGCGCTTCCTGCGCGACTCGATGGTGGCGACCGCCCTGTCGATGCTGGTGATCTACGTGGTGATGGCGCTCGTCCATCTCGCCGGTGCCGGGCGGCGTACGGCGTTCAAGGCGTTCGCCGCGGGCGGGGGAGAGGCCGCCACCGACGTCGGCGGCTATGTGATGAGCGCGGTGATGCAGGGGTTGCAGTTCGGCATCGCGGTGGCCGTCATCCTCTTCGGCGTCCGTACGATCCTCGGCGAACTCGTCCCCGCCTTCCAGGGGATCGCCGCGAAGGTCGTCCCGGGGGCCGTGCCCTCGCTGGACGCGCCGATGGTCTTCCCGTACGCGCAGAACGCCGTGCTCGTCGGCTTCCTCGCCAGCTTCACCGGAGGGCTCGCCTCGCTCGGGCTGCTGACCGCCGTCTTCGGTCCCGCCTTCGGACTGGCGCTCGTACTGCCCGGTCTCGTACCGCACTTCTTCACCGGCGGAGCCGCCGGCGTCTACGGCAACGCGACGGGCGGGCGGCGCGGCGCGGTCGTCGGAGCGTTCCTCAACGGTGTGCTGATCACGTTCCTGCCGGCGCTGCTGCTGAAGGTGCTCGGCGCCTTCGGCTCGGAGAACACCACGTTCGGGGACGCGGACTTCGGGTGGTTCGGCACGCTCGTGGGCAACGCCGCCAAGGCGGGACCGGTCGGGGGCGTCGTCCTGATGCTGCTGACCGGCGCCGTCGTACTGGGCGGCGCCGTGCTGGTGCAGAAGCGCGTCGTCGAGCGCGGCTGGGATCCGGGTGCGCGCCGCGACGCCCTGCTGCCGCCGCAGCGGGACGCCGCGGACGCTTCGCGTGCGGCCGGTGCCGCCGCGAAGTCCGTTGCGGGACAGGGCGGTTCGGGCGGTTCCGGCACCGGGTACGCGAAGATCGCGCCGCCGCGCGG
>NZ_LJGW01000174.1 GCF_001751255.1 Streptomyces nanshensis
CACCCGCGCGTTGAGCCCGTCCGCGCCGCGCGGTGGCGCCCACCGCCGTAAGCGGGGCTCCGCACCGTACGGGCGGAACGACGGCAGCGAACGGCGCCGCCGCCCCTCGAAGGCCGTCTTCGCCGCGGCCGGTGTCGTCGCGGCGCTCGGCGCCGGGCTGCTGACGGCCCAGACGCTCACCGACGAGGGCAGCGCCGACGACCGCAGCCTGAGCACCGACGACACCGCACTCCCGGACGTTCCCAGCGGCGGCNTCCCAGCGGCGGCCCGACGACGGACCCGTCCCGTACGGACGACGGCGACGACGCCAAGAAGCCCTCCGCGAAGCCGACTTCGCGCACCGGCGGCAGCGACTCCCGTGCCGCACGGGACGGCGACGAGCACACCGGCCGCGCTCCCGCGCCGCGTACGTCCGCCTCCTCGGCCCCCGGCGGCTCCGGCTCCGACGGCTCGGAGGGCCGCGATCACGACCACGACGGAGGCTGGGGCGGCGGCAGCCCCGACCGCGACCGGCCGCGTCCCCCGCAGGACCCGAGCACTCCGGACGAGGAGACGCTGCGGGCCGGCGACACCGGTCCGCAGGTCGTCGAGTTGCAGCGCCGCCTCAAGCAGGCCGGAACGCTCGACGAGGACGCGGCGGAGGACGGCGTCTACTCGGCCGAGGTCCAGCAGGCCGTCGCCCAGTACCAGGCGCGCAACGGCATCCGCGGCGACCGGTACGGCGAGTACGGAGCGAACACGCGCCGCGCCCTGGAGGCCCAGACCTCCGGCTGAGCCGGGACCGACCGCCGACCGTCGGCTGCCCACCCGTCCACGGCTGGACCGCCGTGCCTGTCGATCCGCCCACCGACCGGCCCGCGCCCGGGAGTTGAGGGCTGGTTGAGGGCTGCGGGCGGCATCCCCGTGCGCCCGTGCACGGACGCCGTCCGCCCGCGTGGACGGGTACGGCTGGCGCACTCCACCGACTCTTTGTATCGTGTGCAAACAAAGTGGTTCCGCCCGTGCCCCCTGCGCCGGGTTCCACCCGGCCCCGAGGGTCCCCTGACCGGCGGGCGGAACCACTGCTTCTGTCTCCGCACGCGAGGGAGCCCGCACCGTGCCGGCACCGCAACCGTCCCTCACCGCCCGCGGACTGCTGCTCGACATGGACGGCACTCTGGTCGACTCCGACGCCGTCGTCGAACGCGTCTGGCACGACTGGGCCGTCTCCAAGGGGCTCGACCCGGCCGAGGTGCTGCGCGTCGCGCACGGGCGTCAGGGTCATCTGACGATGGCGGACGTCTTCCCGGACCGGCCCATGGAGGTCAACCTCGCGGAGAACGGCGCCCTACTGGCCCGTGAGAAGCGGGAGTTGGAGGGCGTCGTCCCCGTCGCGGGCGCCGTCGGCTTCATGGCGGCCCTCGTGGGCGTACCGCACGCGCTCGTCACCTCCGCCGACACCGGCCTCGCGACGGCCCGTATGCGCGCGGCCGGGGTGCGGGTGCCGGACGTGTGCGTGACCGCCGACCATGTCAGCGCGAGCAAGCCGGACCCGGAGGGATTCCTCAAGGGCGCCGCGGAGTTGGGCCTCACGCCCGGCGAGTGCGTGGCCTTCGAGGACTCCGGTGCGGGCATCGCCGCGGCGCGGGCGGCGGGCATGCCGGTGGTGGGCGTGGGCGCGCGGGCGGCGGACCACGGTCCGACGGCGCACGTGGCCGACCTGAGCGAGGTCACGGTACGGGCGCTGGCCGACGGCTCGGTCCGCGTCGCCTTCGCGGGCCGTGCGGCGCGCGTTGAGGACCCGACGGGCTGACCGCCGGGGCCGTCTCCCGTTCGGGGTGCGGGCCCGCGGCCTCCTTATGCGGGCTTATGCGGGCTTATGCGGGCTCGCGGCGCAAGAGCGCCGTCCAGAGGAAGGGTTCGCCGAAGTACGGGGAGTCCTCCGGTTCGTCGCGCATGCGGCGCAGCTCGACCTCCGTCAGCCCGGAGAAGATCCAGCGCAGCCAGCGCGCGCTGTAGGCGAGCCCGCCGTCGAGCCGTGAGGTCCGGTACAGCTCGGCGTCGTCCAGTTCGCAGCCCATCCCGCCGGCGGCGAAGCACGTCAGCCCCAGATGGCCGCCGGGTGCGAGGGCGCGGTCGAGCAGCGCGAGATAGCTGACGCGGCGGTGCGGGGGCAGATGGTGGAAGCAGCCCGAGTCGTAGATCAGGTCGTACGGGCCGCGGAGCGCGCCCACTGCCGTCCCGTCGGCGGCACCGGCGTCACCGGCGGCACGGTCCTCCGTGCCGGGTGCGCCGCCGACGAGCGCGAAGGCGTCACCGCAGTGGAACCGCACCCTGGCGCGCGTACCGGGCTCCGCCTCGCGGGCGCGCTCCTCGGCCCAGGCGACGGCGGTGGGGGAGAGGTCGACGGCGTCGACCTCGAAGCCGAGGGCGGCGAGCCACAGCGCGTTGCGTCCCGGCCCGCAGCCCAGATCCAGCGCGCGGCCCGGCGTGAGGAGACCGCGCTCGGTGTACGAGACGAGGTTCTCGTCGGGACGCTCGGCGAAGAACGGCACCGGTCTCTCCCGGTCGGTGTAGAAGCCGTCCCACCACGAGGCGGCGCCCGCCGTCCAGCGGTCGGCCCCCTCCTCGAACAGGCCGTCCAGAAGCCTGAGTACGTCCTCCACGCTGCGGATGTCCCGGTCCACCCCTGCCCCCTTTTGTCCGGCTCCCGCGTCCGGACCCGGAGAGCGTAGACCGCCTGTACGGGGCCCGCGGCGGACCCGGGGAATCCGCTCCGGCGGGCGTCCGACCGTCCCCGGTGCCGGAGCGTTCCGCCGCTGCCAGGACCGCCGCTGCCAGGACCGCCGCTGCCAGGACCGGTGCTACCAGGACCGGTGCTACCAGGGGAGAGGCAACTCCCGCCCGTGCACGGCCCGTGCGTGTCTGCGCAGCCGTACCCGCGCATCGGTCTCCGCGCTCCGGTCGTACTCCCGCGCCGCCTTCTCCACCACCGCCAGCAGCCTGGCGCACTCCGCGCACTCCGCTGCGCTCTTCGCTTCACGAAACATCTCCGGCATGCACGGATGTTCGCGCGCGGTACCGCGCCCACGCGTCAGGCGTCCCTGCGTGGCCGCCAGTTGGGGTCATTCGGGTGTCATCGGCGGGCGGGGCGGAGAAGGGGGCCGCACATGCGATCCCGCCGGGGGCGGTCCCGATGTGCGGTGCAGGGCCGTGCCGTCAGGCGTCGTTCTTCGGGGACGCCTGCTGGACGACCTCGAAGGACCACAGCTCCGAGCCCTGGGCGGCCGGCTTGGGACGCTCGCCGGAGGACGTCTCATGGCTGCGCTTCATGGGGCCC
Organism: Streptomyces nanshensis; assembly: GCF_001751255.1. GTDB lineage: Bacteria > Actinomycetota > Actinomycetes > Streptomycetales > Streptomycetaceae > Streptomyces > Streptomyces nanshensis_A. The sequence continues at coordinate 3,320 of NZ_LJGW01000174.1, forward strand.
TCCATCCAGGCGCGGAAGGACTCCTCGTCGCGCCAGCGCGTGTAGACGAGGTAGTCGTCGGTGCCCTCGACGGGGCGGAGGAGTTCGAACCACTCGAAGCCGTCCGAGTCCTCCACCGTGCCCGCGCGGGAGGCGAAGCGCTTTTCGAGGGTTTCCCGCTGGTCAGCCGGGACGTTGAGGACGTTGATCTTCACGATGCTCATGCCGTCCATCCTGCCGTACCGCTGTGACGCTCTCCTCTTCCGGGCCGTCCGTCTCCTGCGGCGCGGAGAAGGAGACCGTGGCGTCGAAGGCCGCGCGGCGGGTGGCGCGGCGCAGGGCGCGCAGGACGGTGCCGCCGAGGGTGAGGACGAGGACCACCGTGAGCGTGGCGCGCGGTACGTCCCAGCCGAGGGAGGTGGCCAGGACGTAGGTGAGGAACCGCGTCAGATTCTCCGGGAGCGGGTCGCCGGGGACGAAGGAGACGCCCGAGCCGAGCCCGGCGATGTACGGCCAGCCCTGTAGGTTCATCACCAGTCCGTACAGCAGCGCCGAGACCGCACCGTAGAGCGCGAGCATCGCCGACTCGGCCCGGCCGCGCAGCCGTTCGGCACCGGGCAGCAGCCCCGCGCCCATCGCGACCCAGCCCATCGTGAGCATCTGGAACGGCATCCAGGGGCCGACGCCGCCCGTCAGCAGCGCCCCCGCGAACATCGACAGGGCGCCGAGGACGAAGCCGAAGCCGGGGCCGAGGACGCGGCCCGCGAGGACCATCAGGAAGAACATCGGCTCCAGGCCCGCCGTGCCCGCGCCCAGCGGACGCAGTGCCGCGCCCGCCGCCGCCAGCACGCCGAGCATCGCGACGGCCTTCGCGTCCACGCCGGAGTCGGCGATCGTCGCGACGACGACGGCCAGCAGCAGCGGCAGCAGCGCCGCGAAGAGCCAGGGTGCGTCGCGTGAATGCGCCAGTCCCGACGCGGAGTCGGCGAGCAGCGGCCAGCCGAAGGCGACGACGCCCGTGGCGCTCGTCAGCGTGAGGGCGACGACGGAGCGCGGGCCCAGCCGTACGGCGCGTACGGCAGGTACGGCACGTACGGTCTGCGTGGCGGGAGCGTGACGGGGCGAGGGCGCCGAACGGGCCCGGCGGAACGGGGAGTTCACGGGCGTGCCTCCCCGCTCGTGCCTGTACCCGTGCCTGTGACCCTGCCCGTACCCGTGCCCGTACCGGCCTCCGCGTCGAGCGCCGCCGCGACCTGCGGGACCGTGAGCCATCGCGCGGGCGCGAGGACCTTGGCGACCTGTGGCGCGAACGCCGGTGAGGAGGTGACGACTTCGGCCGTCGGCCCGTCCGCGACGATCTCGCCCTGCGCCAGTATCACCACGCGGTGCGCGATCTCCGCGGCCAACTCCACGTCGTGCGTGGCCAGTACGGTCGCGTGCCCGTCCGCCGCGAGCGCGCGCAGGACGCCGACGAGGCGGGACTTGGCCGCGTAGTCCAGGCCGCGCGTCGGCTCGTCGAGCAGGATCAGCCCGGGGCGTGCCGTGAGGATCACCGCGAGGGCGAGTGCGAGGCGCTGCCCCTCGGAGAGGTCGCGCGGGTGCGTGTGCCCGTCCACGCCCGGCAGCAGCTCCGTCACCAGGCCGCGGCAGGTGCCGGGTTCGGCGCCCGCGTCCGTGTCGGCGGCGGCGCACTCCGCGGCGACGGTCTCCGCGTACAGCAGATCGCGCGGCTCCTGCGGTACGAGGCCCGCGTGCCGCAGCAGTTCGCGCGGCCGGGTGCGGGAGGGGACGAGCCGCTCCGCGCCGCCGACCGTCACCGAACCGCCGGCCGGGGTGTGGACGCCCATGAGGGCGCGCAGCAGCGTGGACTTGCCCGCGCCGTTGCGGCCCATGAGGGCGACGGTCTCTCCGGGACGTATGGCGAGGTCCACGTCCCGGAGGGCGGTGATATGGCCCCGGCGGACGGTGAGGCCGGAGAGCCGGGCGGCGGGCTCCTCGTCCGTGCGGTCGGACGGTGTGGTCGCGGCCGGGGCGCGGGGCGCCGTCCGGGTACGGGGACGGAGACGGGCGCGCAGTCCGGCCAGGGGCCCCGACTCGCCGGAGGGCAGGGGGAGTTGGCCGTCCGCCGTGCTGCCTCGCGGTGTCTCGTCCGCGTCCTCATGCGGCTCCGCTTCCGACCGCGCGCGCAGGCCCGTCCCGGTCCCCGGTCCCGGCTCGGCCCCCGCGAGCCGTTCCCGCAGCGGTCCCGCCCTGCGCCGCGCGTCCCGTACGGACAGCGGCAGCGGCGACCAGCCCGCGAGCCGTCCCAGCGCGACCACGGGCGGCCGGACGGGAGAGTGGTCCATCAGCTCGGCGGGGTCGCCCAGTCGGGGCGGCGCGCCCTGTCCGGACAGCAGCAGCAACAGGTCGGCGTAGTGCACGACGCGCTCCAAGCGGTGCTCCGCCATCAGCACCGTCGTACCGAGGTCGTGCACCAGACGCTGGAGCACCGCGAGCACCTCCTCGGCGGCGGCCGGGTCCAGGGCGGAGGTCGGCTCGTCCAGGACGAGGACGCGCGGATGCGGCGTGAGGACGGAGCCGATCGCGACGCGCTGCTGCTGGCCGCCGGAGAGCGAGGCGAGGGGACGGTCCCGCAGTTCGCCCAGCCCGAGGAGGTCGAGGGTCTCCTCGACACGGCGCCGCATCGTGGCGGGCGGCAGGCCCAACGACTCCATGCCGTAGGCGAGTTCGTCCTCGACGGTGTCGGTGACGAAGTGCGCGAGCGGGTCCTGCCCGACGGTGCCGACGACGTCGGCCAGTTCGCGCGGCTTGTGCGTACGGGTGTCGCGTCCCGCGACCGTGACCCGGCCGTGCAGGGTGCCGCCGGTGAAGTGCGGTACGAGCCCGGAGACGGTGCCCAGCAGCGTGGACTTGCCGACGCCGGACGGGCCGACGAGCAGGCACAGTTCGCCCTCGGGGATCTCCAGATCCACCCCGCGCAGAACGGGCCGTGGCGCCTCTCCGCCGTGCGGGGCGGGGCCGTCCGTACCGTCGTAGCCGACCGACATCTGCTCGAAGCGGATCACTGTGCGGGCTCCTTGCCTGCGGGCGCCGTCTCACGGGAGGCCGGGGCGGCGGTGCCGGCGCCCGGAGCGGCGGCGGGGACCGGTGCGACGAACGCGGGCAGCAGCCCGACGAGGAGGCCCGCCGCGGGCCACAGCGGGA
>NZ_LJGW01000192.1 GCF_001751255.1 Streptomyces nanshensis
GCGGCAGCGCCCCGTCCGGCACCCGCCGCGGCGAGCGCGCACAGCCCGCGGGGCAGCAGCGTCAGCGCCGCCAGGACGTGCCGCCACGGCGGCGGGTACGGACGGGACGGCAGGGCACTGTGCGGCACGGTCATGGCACTGACGCTAGGGTCCGGCGGCCGTGCCGCGCGTCACTCCGGGGAGCCAACTCCCGCCCCTACTGCGGTAGTACGGATACGGCGGCAGTACCCGAGGGGGGGGCCNTGCGGCAGCTCAGCCGCTGTCGGCGTGCTGCCGCGCCGCCAGCGTGTGCGCCGTCTCCCGGGTCGCCGGATAGAGCGCGAGGTAGTGCCCGTACAACTCGTCGTAGATGCGGCCGCGTTGGGGGTCCGGGACGACGGTGGTCTCGACGGGGTTCCAGGCGTGGATGTCCTCGCGTGCCGCCACGCCCGTGCCGACCGCCGCCAGAAAGGCGTCGCCGTACGCGGCCCCGATGGTGTGCCGGGGCACCGACTGCTCCAGGCCCGTGACGTCCGTGACGATCTGCGTCCACAGGTCGCGTGCGCCGCCGCCCACGGCCACCAGCCGCCGCAGATCGCCGCCCGCCTCCCGCATGGCCGCCAGATTGTGCCGTACGCCGAAGGCCGTGGCCTCCAGCGCCGCCCGGTAGAGATGTCCGCGCCCGTGCCGCAGCGTCAGCCCGGCGACGACGCCGCGCGCGTCCGGGTCGAAGACGGGTGTGCGCTCCCCCGCGAAGTACGGCAGCATCAACAGGCCCTCGGCGCCCGGCGGAAGGGCCGCGGCCTCCTCGGTCAGCGTGCCGTATCCGGCGCCGGTCAGATCGCGCAGCCATGCGGTGATCGCGCCGGAGGTGGCCATGCCCGCCGCGAGGCAGTACGTGTCCTCGTACGCGCCCGCGGTGGACCACAGGCGCACGTCCGGCACCGGCTCCCCGACGACGTCGACGAGGAACATCGTCGTCCCGTACATCAGCATCACATCGCCCGGCGACGTCGCGCCGACGGCGGCCGACTCCGCCCAGGCGTCGATCGTGCCCGCGACGACGGGCGTGCCCGCGGGAATGCCCGTCGCCTCCGACGCCCCGGCGGTCACCTCGCCCACCACCTGGGCGGGCGCGACGAGTTGAGGCCACTCCAGGCCGGGAGCCACCTCCTCGCACCACGGGCCGATCCAGCCGCCGCCGCGCAGATCGTGCAGCGGATCGCACTGGCTGGCGGAGTGGTGGTCGAGGACGTACGCGCCGGTCAGCCGGCGCACCAGATACGAACTGGCCATGTACCAGCGGCGCATGCGCCGGTAGACCTCCGGCTCGCGCTGCCGCACCCACGCGAACTTGGGGCCGAGTGCCTGACTGGTGAGGGCGGAGCCGCAGCGCCGCATGATCTCGTCCTGGCCGTAGCGGGCGGTGAGTTCGGCGACCTGGTCGCCCGCGCGGGTGTCGACGCCGTAGAGGATGGCGGGCCGCAGCGGCTCGTCGTCCTCGCCGGCGGGCAGCAGGCACGGCCCGATGCCGCTGACGCCGACGCCCGCGAGGCGCTCGCCCTCGCCCGGGGGGAGTTGGGCGAGGAGTCCGGCGGCCAGCTCGGTGAAGTCCCGCCACCACACGCCCTCCGCGTCGTGCTCGACCCGTCCGGGACGCGGGCTGGAGGTGCGGTGCTCGCGTACGGCCTGCGCCACCAACCGCCCGTCGGAGCGGGTGAGTACGCCCTTGGAGCTGGAGGTGCCGATGTCGATGCCGAGCAGGAGCGTCATCGCACCTGCCTTCCCGCGCCCGGGCCGCCGAACCCTCCGCCGGAGGCCGCACCGGCGCCCGTGCCGTACCCGGCGGCGTCCCCGAACCCGTCGTAGCGGATGCCCAACTGCTCGCAGACCGCGCGCAGTTCGGCCACGTGGTCGCCGGGCACGGCGTGGATGTGGTTGGCGCCGAACTTCGTGAGGAACTCCTCCGCCGCACAGCCCAGCGACGCGAAGGCGTGCGGCCACTCCCAGGTGGAGGCCCGCATCATCTGCTCGTTGGTCTTCTCGTCGTACGTCTCGAAGCCGCCCCGTACGACGTGCATCCGGTAGGCGCCGTCCTGCCGCGTCAGCCGCGCGAACGTCATCTCGCCCGGCGCGGCGAGGTGTTGGACGGATGCGCCGCCGGCCGGGAAGTAGAAGACCTCCGGGTGCAGGGTGACGTGGCGCAGATTCTCGGCGGGGTCGGCGGAGCGCGCCGCGTACCAGGTGGCGTGCTGGCCCGAGTTGCACAGATCCCAGACGTCCTTGTCGGCGTGGTAGTGGCGTACGTCGGCGAAGAGCACCGGGTCGCCGGTGAGCAGCTTGAGGATCTGCATGGTCAGCGCCGCATCCATGTCCGCCTCGGTGGAGGTGACATGGGTGTCCTTGGGGCCCTCCCAGTCGTACGGGTCGTTGAGGAACGCCTCGGCGATGTCCATCGTGCAGAAGTTCGCGGTCAGTTCGGGCTGGCCCTTGATGCCGGAGAAGTCCAGACTCCACTCGTCGATCAGCTCGCGCATGGCGTAGTAGGTGCGGATCTGCCGCTCCAGGAGCTGCGGTGTGAGCCGGTCGCCGTCGTAGTGGACGGCGGCGGCGTGCCGCTCCAGCCACTCGCGGGCGGCGGTGACGCGTGCCTGCTCGGCGTGCTCGCTGCGGCGTACGACCTCCCACTGGTCGATCTCCTCGACGTCCACGCCGAAGGTCCGCATCCACTGGTCGGTGTTGGCGGTCGCGGTGTACATCCCCATCGGGCGCCCGCCGATCCGGCCGAAGGTCGAGCCGCGCAGCCCGGTCACGGCCGAGGCCGCGCGCACCTGTGTGAGGATCCGCTCGCGCACGGCCGGCTCCTCCAGGTCGCCCCAGGCGCGGGCGTGCGTGCGGCCGAGCTGGTCGAGGGCGCCGCCGCCGGCCAGCATGCCGACCATGCCCGGGAATTGGGGATCGATGTTGGCGACGAGCAGCAGCGGGCCCGGGGTCGCCTCCGCGGCCAGCGCGGTGAAGTGCGGGAACGTCCACACGGAGTGGTGGAGGATCGTGATGTCGGGATGCCGGTCGGCGACCCAGCGCGCCTGCGACGTGGCGAGGGTGTTGCTGGTGACCTGCTCCGGGGAGACGACGACCTCGTGCCCCGACTCCCGCAGCACGCCCGCGAGTTGGTCCGCGGACCGCGCGACGTGGTCGTGGACGTCGCGCTGGACGTAGTCGCGGCCGTCGGAGACGGGGAGCAGACCGATTCGTGCCATGGATTTTCCTCCAGGTTGTCGTGCGGACGGGCGTGCGCTGCGTCAGGCCGTACGTCGCTTCGGGCGGTAACTCACCTCGTTCCGCACCTCACTTCAGACCGGACGTCTTGACGGACTCGACGATCTGCCGCTGGAAGCCGAAGAAGAGGACGAGCATGGGCGCGGCGGCGACGACCGCCGCGGCGAGGATGTAGTTCCAGGCGGAGGTGTACTGCGACTGGAACGAGGTGATCGCGAGCTGGACGACCGTCAGATCCGGGTTGTTGGTGGCGACCAGCGGCCACAGGAAGGCGTTCCAGTTGGCGAGGAAGAAGAAGATCGCCAGCGCCGAGAGGATGGGACGGGAGAGCGGCAGCACCACCGAGCGGTAGACGCGCCAGTGGCCGCAGCCGTCGACGATCGCCGCCTCCTCCAGTTCGCGCGGTATCTGCACATAGAACTGCCGCAGCAGGAAGATCCCGAACGCGTTGAAGACCGCCGGGACGATCAGCCCGGCGTAGGTGTCGAGCATCCCGAGCTGCCGTACGACGACGAACAGCGGGATCAGCACCACCGGCGCCGTGATCAGCAGCGTCGAGAAGATCACCGTGAAGATCCCCTCGCGTCCCGGGAAGCGCAGCCGCGCCAGCGCGTACGCCGCCATGGAGTGCAGGAAGAGCGCCACGACGGTGACGACGGCCGAGACGAGGAAGCTGTTGAACAAATAGCGCGCGAAGGGCACTTCGGTGAAGACGTACGCGAAGTTGCCGAAGGTGACCTCGCGGGGGATCAGCCGGCCGTCGTTGACGTCGTCGCGCGGCTTCAGCGACGCCGAGATCATCCACAGGACGGGGAAGAAGGCGCCGGCGGCCAGCACGGCGGAGAGCACCGTGAGTCCGATGCGGGCACGCCGGGCACCGGGCATGCCGCCGGACGCCGTCGCGCGCGCGGCGCCCGGCGCACCCGGCGAACCCGG
>NZ_LJGW01000179.1:0-245 GCF_001751255.1 Streptomyces nanshensis
CCGGCGCCCGGCGCTCCCCCGGCGCCCGGCCCCGCACCGGTGTCCGGGCCCACGCCCGCACCGACCGTGCGGGCCGTGAACACCCCGTCTCCTGCTGCCCGTTCACTCACCGCTGCCGCTCCTCGTCCCGGTCCCCGCCGTCCATGCCCGTACGTCCCCGCTCCCGTGCCCCGCCGGCCCGCTGTCCTCGTACGACCACGTGCCCGTACGGCCTCCAGTCTGCGCCGCCCCGCGCCGTACCGGCA
>NZ_LJGW01000179.1:275-9076 GCF_001751255.1 Streptomyces nanshensis
GGTGTACCTGACGACACCCCCTGCCTGGTCCGTTCCCCTCCCCGCAGTGGGGGCCTCGGCGGCTGGGGCGGCCGGGCCGCGGTTCCTAGCGTCGAAGCGACCGATCACGATGTCCCCCTGGCACGGGCCGGGGGCCCGGACGAGGGGGAGTTCACGATGCACGAGACGACGAGGGCGCACACCGCGCCTCCCGGGGCCGGGGCCCCGCGCAGGGACGGCGACGAGGACTGGCTGCGCCGCCCCCGGCGGCTCCGCGGCCCCGGTCTCGCCGCCCGGCTCGGCGGCTGGTCCACGCGGCACCGGCGGACGGCCGTCCTCGGCTGGCTGCTCTTCGTCGTCCTGGCCGCCACCCTCGGCGGCGTCACGGGCGTCGCCGAAGTGACCGACTCCGAGGGCATGTCCGGCGACTCCGCCCGCGCCCAGCGCATCCTGGAGGACGCCGGGATCGAGGAGCCCGCCGGCGAGACGGTCATGGTGACGGGGGCGGGCCCGGAGGTCTGGAAGCCCGTCGCCGCGGAGGTCGCCCGGGCCGTCGAGGCCACCGGCGAGGCGGAGCGCACCCGCCGCCCCGTACCGTCCGAGGACGGCAGGGCCGCGCTCCTGGAGTTCCGGATGAAGGGCTCGGCGGAGACCGCGGGCGACCGGGTGCAGCCGGTGATGGACGCGGTGGCGAAGGTGCGCGAGGCGCACCGGGGCGAGGGCGTCACCGTCCGCCAGTACGGGCAGGCCAGCGCCGACAAGTGGCTGGGCGAGATGCTCGGCGACGACTTCGCGAAGGCCGAGTGGACGGCCGTGCCCGTGGCGCTGGGCATCCTGCTCGTCGCCTTCGGGGCGCTGGTGGCCGCGCTGCTGCCGGTGGCGCTGGCGGTCACGGCGTTCGTCGCGGCGAACGGTCTGCTGGCCGTCGCCAGCCACCAGTTGCACATCTTCGACACCACCAGCTCCGTGATGCTGCTGATGGGGCTCGCGGTCGGCATCGACTACTGCCTGTTCTATCTGCGCCGCGAACGGGACGAGCGCGCCGCCGGACGGGACGCGGAGACCGCGCTGCGCGTGGCCGCCGCCACCAGCGGCCGGGCCGTACTGGTCTCCGGACTGACGGTGATGGTGGCCATGGCCGGGCTGTTCCTCTCCGGGCTGCTGATGTTCAAGGGCTTCGCGGTCGCCACGATCCTGGTCGTCCTCATCGCGATGCTCGGCTCGGTGACGATCCTTCCGGCGCTGCTGTCCTGGCTGGGCGACCGGGTCGAACGGGGACGGCTTCCGTTCACCGGGCGCGGACGGCGCAGGCGGGGCGGACGCCGGGGTGGACGGCAGGGCGGCGGGCAGGTCGGCGGGCAGGGCCGTCCCGGGGGACGGATCTCCGCCGCGGTGCTGCGTCCCGTACTGGCGGCGCCGGGGATCTTCGCCGTACTGGCGACCGCGGCGATGCTCGCGCTGGCCGCGCCCACGCTCGGCATGAAGACCGAACAGCTCGCCCTCGACAAGCAGATGCCCTCCGGCTCGCCGCTGCGCGAGTCCGCCGAGGCGATCGGCGAGACCTTCCCGGGCGGGCCGGCGCCCGCGCGGATCGTGCTCAAGACCGAGGACGTCGACGCGCCCCGGGTACGCGCCGCACTCGCCGGCTTCACCGAACGGGCGCGCGCCGACCGGCACTTCGGCTCCGCCGTCACGACGACGGTGCACCGCTCCGCGGACGTCGCGGAGATCTCCGTACCGCTGGCGGGCGACGGCACGGACGCGGCTTCCAAGGCGGCCGTGGAACGGCTGCGCGGCACCCTCGTACCGGAGACGCTGACGCCGGTGTCACTGCACGGGCAGGCGTACGTGAGCGGGGACACGGCCGGATCGATGGACTTCGACGGCCAGTTGCGGCGCGGCATCGTCCCGGTCCTCCTCTTCATCACCACCGTCACCTTCCTGCTGATGCTGGTGAGCTTCCGCTCGCTGCCCGTGGCGCTGGCGTCGGTGGTGCTCAACCTGCTGTCGGTCGGCGCCGCGTTCGGCGTGATGACGGCCGTCTTCCAGCACGGCTGGGGCGCTCAGGCGCTGGGCACGGAGGCCGTGGGCGCCGTCGAGTCGTGGATGCCGCTGTTCGTCCTGGTGGTGCTCTTCGGACTGTCGATGGACTACCACGTCTTCGTCGTCTCCCGTATCCGCGAGGCGCACCGGCGCGGAGCGCCGACGCGGGCGGCGATCGGCGAGGGCGTACGGGCCACGGCGGGCGCTGTGACCGGCGCGGCGGTGATCATGGTCGCGGTCTTCGCGGTGTTCGGCACGCTGTCGATGCAGGACATGCAGCAGATGGGCATCGGACTCGCGGCGGCCGTGCTGCTGGACGCGACGCTCGTACGGATGGTGCTGCTGCCCGCGGTGATGGCACTCCTCGGCGAACGCAACTGGTACCTGCCGCGGATGCTGCGGGGGCTGCCGGACCTTTCCCATGGGGCGGATGCGGATGCGGATGCGGATGCGGCCGGCGCCGCGGCCGGGACGGGGGTTACGGGGGCCGCCGGTGCGGCGGCCGAGGAGCCGGTGCTCGCTCCTCGCTGACGCGAGAGCGGCATGGACGCGGTGCCGGACCGGCACCGCACTCCGGTCCCGGCGACGCGGGGGGCGTTGCCGGGACCGGGCTTTCCCGTGTCCGTGGGGTGCGCGCCGTGTACGGATGCGCGCCGCGTGCGCGTGACAGGTCCGCTGTCCGACGCCGGCCTCCTGGTGCCGGCAAGCCGGCCCCATACGTCCGGCTCCCGCCGTGCGCACGTCCCCGTCCGTCCCAACTCCCGTACGCCGCAAGCGAGAAGACCCCCCGGGGAGCGGCCACGGCGGGCCGGGACCGCGACGACGCACCCAGCCCGCCGGACCGCGACCGCGACCGCGACCGCGAGCCGAAAACCGTCCGGCCCCCGTCAGGGCACCCACGTCGTAGCAGGTCAGAGCGCCTTCGCGCACACACCGCATGACGGACGTCCCGCCCTGCCCACGATCCGGTGAGCTTCGCTCGTGGCGCACAACCACAGCCCGTACGCTGCCCCCATGCCGCACATCACTGTCGACTACTCCGATGCCCTTGCCGACACGTTCGACCGCCGCGGCTTCGGCCTCGCCCTGCACCCGCTGCTCGCCCGCACCGTGGTCGGGTCCGTCGACGGCTGCAAGACGCGCTTCCGGCAGATCGACGAGTGCGTGATCGCCGACGGGGCGGACGAGGTCGCGATGCTCCATGTCGAGGTGGCGCTCCTCTCCGGCCGTACGCCCGAGGCCAAGGCGGAACTCTCCCGTGCCGTACTCGGCCTCGCCCGCGACCACGTCAAACCGACGCCAGGCGTCACTGTGCACACGTCCGTGGACGTCTGCGACCTCTCCCGCGGCAGCTTCGCGAGTCACACAGAAGAGGACCACGCATGAGATTCGGACTGCTCGGCACCGGCCCGTGGGCGCTCGCCACACACGGCCCCGCTCTCGCCGCCCACAAGGACGTGGAGTTGGCCGGGGTGTGGGGCCGCCGTTCCGAGGCGGCGCGGCATGCCGCACAGGAGCTGGGGACCCGCGCCTACGACGACGTCGACGCGCTGCTGACCGACTGCGACGCGGTCGCGATCGCGCTGCCGCCCGACGTACAGGCGCCGCTGGCGGTACGGGCGGCCCGTGCCGGATGCCATCTGCTGCTGGACAAGCCGGTCGCGACGGAACCCGAGGCCGCCCGTCAGGTCACCGAGGCCGTGGCGGAGACGGGCGTCGCCTCCGTCGTCTTCTTCACGCTGCGCTTCAGCGAGCCGACGGCCGCCTGGATCGACGAACAGGCCGCCGCCGGCGGCTGGCTGACCGGCCGCGCCGACTGGCTCTCCCCCGTCTTCGGCGGCGCCGACTCCCCGTACACCGCCTCGCCGTGGCGCCGTGAGCGGGGCGCTCTGTGGGACGTCGGGCCGCACGCGCTGTCCGTACTGCTGCCGGTCCTCGGCGACGTGCCCGAACCCGAACTGCTGCGCGCGGGACGCGGAGTCGGCGACACCGTGCACATGATCCTGCGGCACGCGGAGGGCGCCTCCAGCGTCTGCACGCTCAGCCACTCCATGCCGCCCGCCGCGGCCGGCGTCGCCGCGGAGGTCAGGGGCGCCGCCGGTACGAGCACGCTGCCCGAGCGGGACGAGTCGCCGGTCGACGCCTTCGCCCGTGCCGTGGACGCGCTGACCGAGTCCGCCCGTACGGGACGGGCCCACGCCTGCGACGTCCGCTTCGCCCAGCGGGTCACGGAGATCCTCGCGAGCGTAGAGACTGCTCTCCAGCGGTAGGACGGGCAGGACAGCGGCAGCACAGCTCCCCGCCCCGCGGCGCCGGTTCGCCGCGGGGCGCGCGTACGCACGTACGCCGAAACCCACCGCGCACCGCGCACCGCGCCCCGCAGCCTGCCGGGCCACCGGCCCCGCATCCCCGGACGTAAGCCCCCCAACTGCCCTGCCCAGCCGGTAGATTTCGTCCGTATCCCCGTCCGTCCCAGCTTCCGCCCGGCCACCGTGGAGTCCCAGTGCGCGTCGTCATCGCCGAAGATCTGTTCCTGCTGCGGGACGGTCTGGTCCGGATGCTGGAAGCCTTCGGCTTCGAGATCGCGGCGGCCGTCGACAACGGTCCGGAGCTGAGCCGGGCGCTGAAGGAGCTGGAGCCCGATGTGGCGGTCGTCGACGTGCGGCTGCCGCCGTCCTTCAGCGACGAGGGTCTGCAGTGCGCCCTGGAGGCGCGGCGCCGGCGCCCCGGGCTGCCGGTGCTCGTCCTCTCGCAGCACGTCGAGCAGTTGTACGCGCGGGAGCTGCTGGCCGACGGCACCGGCGGCGTCGGATATCTGCTCAAGGACCGGGTCTTCGACGCCGAGCAGTTCACGGACGCGGTACGCCGCGTCGCCGCGGGCGGCACGGCGATGGATCCGCAGGTGATCCAGCAGCTTCTCTCGCGCCGCTCGCAGGAGGCGCCGATGGCGAAGCTCACGGGCCGCGAGCGAGAAGTGATGGAACTCATGGCGCAGGGCCGTTCCAACGCCGCGATCGCCACTCAGCTCGTCGTCACGGAGCGGGCCGTGGCCAAGCACACGTCAAATATCTTCGGGAAGTTGGGGCTTCCGCCCTCCGACGACGACAACCGCCGCGTGCTCGCCGTACTCGCGTATCTGGACGGCTCCGACCGGGGCTGACCAGCACGATTCTGCCGTGCCCTCTCGTACAGGCCCATGTCACTCCATTAGCGTGCGCACCACATGTGTCAGCGGTGATCGGGACGTACCGGAGAAGTGGAGCACGCCGTGGAGGACATCAACAGACGCACTCTTCTGGGTACGGCAGGAGCACTCGGCGCCGGTGTGGCGCTGGGTCCCAGTGCCGGCCCGGCAGCGGCCCAGACACCGGCCGTTCCCGGTTTCCGTACCGCGGACGCCGCCGACATGAAGCACGCCGAGGCCGCGGTGCGCCGGCTCCTCCCCGAGCACGCCGGGCAGATCGCCTTCACCGCGCTCACCGGCAAGGAGCGCTTCGAGGTCTCCGGCAGCGAGGGCGCGCTGAAGGTCGCGGGGACGTCGCCGGCCGTGGCGCTGACGGGGCTGCACTGGTATCTGAAGTACACCTGCGCCGCCCACATCTCGTGGTCGGGCAGCCAGACCGACCTGCCCGCGAAGCTGCCCGCGCCGCGCAGCACGTACGAGCGCAGCGCCACCGTCGCGCACCGCTTCGTGCTCAACGACACCCACGACGGCTACACCGCCCCGTACGCCGACTGGGACCACTGGGAGCGCTTCATCGACGTGCTGGCGCTGCACGGCTGCAACGAGGTGCTGGTGACGACCGGTTCGGAGGCCGTCTACCACCGGCTGCTGAAGGACTTCGGCTACTCCGACGCCGAGGCCCGCGCCTGGATCCCCGCGCCCTCGCACCAGCCGTGGTGGCTGCTGCAGAACCTCTCCGAGTACGGCGGTCCCGTCTCCTCCGCGCTGCTGAAGCGCCGTGAGGAGCTGGGACGGCGCATCGTGAGCAGGCTGCGGGAGTTGGGGATGCACGCCGTGCTGCCCGGCTACTTCGGCACCGTCCCGGAGGACTTCTCCGACCGCAATCCCGGTGGTACGACCGTCCCGCAGGGCGACTGGAACGGACTGACCCGGCCCGCGTGGCTCGATCCGCGCACGGCCGTCTTCCGTACGGTGGCCGCCGCGTACTACAAGCATCAGAAGGCCGTCTTCGGCGAGATCGCCCACGTCAAGATGGATCTGCTGCACGAGGGCGGCAAGGCCGGGAACGTACCGGTGCCGGACGCGGCGCGCGCCGTGGAGACGGCGTTGCAGACCGCGCTGCCCGGTGCGACGTGGGTGATCCTCGGCTGGCAGAAGAACCCGCGGCGCGAACTCCTCGACGCGCTGCGGCACAAGGACCGCGCGCTCGTCGTCGACGGGCTCTCCGACCTGGACAAGATCACCAGCCGGGAGAGCGACTGGGGCGGTGTGCCCTACGCGTTCGGCACCATCCCCAACTTCGGCGGACGCACCACGCTGGGCGCCAAGACGCACATGTGGACGGACCGGTTCACCAAGTGGCGCGACAAGGCGGGCAGCAAGCTCGTCGGCACCGCCTACATGCCCGAGTCGACCCACCGCGACCCGCTCGCCTTCGAGCTGTTCAGCGAACTGGCCTGGCACCGCGAACCGATCGACCGCACCCAGTGGTTCGCGGGCTACGCGCGGCTGCGCTACGGCGGCGACGACGAGAAGGCCCGTGCCGCGCTCACGGCGCTGCGCGGCACCGCGTACGAGATCAGCAGCACCGACGGACGCCCGCACGACAGCGTCTTCTCCGCGCGTCCCAGCCTCGACGCCCGCTCGGGCGCCCACTACGCCACGCACACCCCGGCCTTCGACCTTGCCGACTTCGACGCGGCGCTGACGGCGCTGCTCGGAGTGCGCGAGTCGCTGCGCGGCGGCGACGCCTACCGCCACGACCTCGCCGACGTCGCACGCCAGGCGCTCGCCAACCGCTCGTGGCTGCTCATCGGCAAGCTGAAGTCGGCGTACGAACAGAAGGACCTCGCCGCGTTCCGCAAGGTCGCCAATCTGTGGCTGTCGCTGATGAGCCTGAGCGACGACATCGCCGGCACCCACCTCTCGTTCCTGCTCGGGCCGTGGCTCGCGGACGCGCGCGCCCTCGCCGGCGACGACACCGCCGAGCAGGACAAGCTCGAGGTCACCGCGCGCACCCTGCTCACCTCCTGGGCCGACCGCCCCGCCGCCGACCGCGGTCTGCTCGCCAACTACGCGAACCGCGACTGGCAGGGCCTCATCGGCGACGTCCACCGGCCGCAGTGGCGTGAGTATCTGGAGGAGCTGGAGGACGCCCTCGCCGAGGACCGCACGCCCAAGACCTTCGACTGGTACGAGAAGGAGGCGGCCTGGTCGGGCGAGCACACGTCGTATGCGCGGCGCCCGTCCGGCGACACCTTCCGCACCGCGCAGCGTGTGCACACGGCGCTCGCCAAGGCGCCGTTCCAGGGCAGCCTCGCCGCCGAGTCGGAGCCGGCGACGCTGCCGCCGGGCGGCTCCGGCAGCTTCAAGGCGACGTTCCGCAACGAGAGCGGGCTGCGCGCGACCGGCACCGTCGACTTCTCCCTCACGGGTCTCGAGGACGCCGAGCCGCAGGGCTCCACCTCGGTGCTCCGCGTCGAGCAGGGCAGCCGCGCCGCGGTGACCTGGCGGGTGCGGGCGCCGAAGGCCGAGTTGAAGGACCCGCTGAAGCCGCTGGAGTACGAACTCGCCGTGGAGTACGGCCCGGAGGGCGAGCGCCGCGTGAAGATGCCGCAGCCCGGCAGGCTGTGGGTGGCGGGCCCGCTGGACGGCGAGCTGTCCACGGTCAGCACCAACGAGGCGGTCTTCGGGCAGCTCGGCGACCGCTTCGCGATCAACGGCGCCGGCGACGACTTCTGGAAGGGCACCTCGCACTTCGGTGCCGTCTACCGGGAGGGCGCGCTGCGGGACGGCGGCTCGGCGACGGTGCGCGTCGTCGCACAGGAGGTGACGGGACCGTGGGCGCGTGCGGGGATCGTCGCCCGCAACGACCTGCCCGGCGAAGCGTCGCCCGGGTTCGTCAATCTGTCGGTCACACCGGAGAACGGGGTGGTGCTCTCGTACGACTCCGACGGCGACGGCGCCCTCGACACCTACGTGCGCATCACCGGCGTCAAGGCCCCGGTGACGCTGCGCCTCAGCCGCGACGGCCGCTCCTTCCACGGGGAGCTGTCCACGGACGAGGGCGCCAACTGGCGCTCGGTGGGCACCGTCACCGTTCCCGGCACGGTCTCACGGCAGGACGTGGGGATGTTCATGTCGGCGACGAACGGGGGCACGGGCGCCCGGGGCACGGTGGAGTTCGGCGACTGGGACGTGCGGTAGACGTGCGGTAGCGGCCCCGTCGGGCGGACGGGCGGGGGCGTCCGCGGTCCCGCGGCGTACGGCGTCGGGCCGCGGGCGTCAGGTGACCAAGGCACCGGTCACTCGTTCTCCTGCACGTGGCCCTTTCGGAAGCGACTTCGCAGCGTTCACGCACCCCCTCCGGATCCGTCGACGTCGAGCAGGCGCAGGCCGCGCTCGTCGAGCACTACCCGCGGCTGGTGCGGCTGGCCTATCTCGTGCTGCCGACCTCGCTGGCCCGGCACCGACGGGTACTGACCGCGCACTCCCTCGTGCAGCGCGCGCTGCCGCGCGGCCGGGAGGCGATCGAGGCGGGGCCGCTGCCCGCGCAGCGGGGCGCCGGCGGACCGTACGCGGGCCCAAGTGCGGG
>NZ_LJGW01000207.1:0-246 GCF_001751255.1 Streptomyces nanshensis
CACCGGTCCCGCCGCCGCGTCCGCGGCCGGAACCGCCCGTACCGCCGGGGCCGTTGCTGCCCGCCGATTGCGGGGACACGGGGCCGCCGGCGGCGCGCATCGGTGTCGTCTCGTCCCCGTGGCGCACGGGGCGCTGCGGGATCCGCTGGTCGTCCGTCTGGTGGGAATGCATGGCTGTAACCGTGGTTCGGACCGCTTCCGGCCCGCCGGGGGCGGGAGGCGGTGCGTCAGGAAGGTCCGGCGGGC
>NZ_LJGW01000207.1:263-14883 GCF_001751255.1 Streptomyces nanshensis
TCCGGCGCCTCCGGGGGTACGGGCTCGCCCGGCGGGCCCGGCAGTTCGACGGGCCGGTCGGCTTCGGGAAGGTCCGGGGGGTCGTCGATCCGCGGGGGGTCCGGGATGGACGGTTCGTCGTAGATGCCGGGGGTCTCGGGGATCTCGGGGGCCTCCGGGATCTCCGGCATGTCCGGTACGGCGGGCGCCTCCGGGATCTCCGGCGCCGCGGGGATGTCCGGCGTCGGCGGGACGTACGGGCTGCGCAGGATGTCCGGGGCGTCCGGGATGGTGGGCATCTCCCCGGGGCCGGCCACGTCCGGTACGTCGGGGACGCCGGGCAGATCCGGCAGATCCGGTGTCTCGGGCGAGCGGTGGTCCGGCAGGTCGGGGCTCTCCGGCAGATCGGGGACCTCCGGCGCCTGCGGGGTCTCCGGGGCGTGCGGGCCCTCGGGGAACTCGGGCTCCCCCGGGTCCTCGGGACTTCCGTCGCCGCCGTCCCGCGCGTGCGCGACCAGGGGCGCGCGCCCCGACTCGCCGTCACGGCGCGGGCGTTCACCCTCGTTCCGCTGCTCGCCGCCGGTGCCGGTCACCTGCCCGGTCAGCCGCGTCCCCTGCTCGTACGGACCGCCCGGCTCCGTCGGCACGTCCGGCAACTCGCCCGCGCCCGCCAGCCGTACCAGCTCCCGCAGACGCCGGCTCAGCACCTGGTCCTGCTCGTCGTAGGCGCTCATGAGGCGGCCTCCATGGCGACGCGCAGCGCCGCGATGCCCCGTGAGCCGTACGCCTTGACCGAGCCCAGCGAGAGGCCCAGCACCTCGGCGACCTGTGCCTCGGTCATGTCGGCGAAGTAGCGCAGCACCAGCACCTCGCGCTGGCGCCGCTGGAGTCCGCGCATCGCCCGGATCAGCTCGTCCCGCTCCAACTGCTCGTAGGCGCCCTCCTCGGCGCTGGCCATGTCCGGCATCGGCTTGGAGAGCAGCTTCAGCCCGACGATGCGCCGACGCAGCGCGGAGCGCGAGAGATTGACGACGGTCTGCCGCAGATACGCGAGCGTCTTCTCGGGTTCGCGGACGCGCTTGCGCGCCGAGTGGACGCGGATGAAGGCCTCTTGGACGACGTCCTCGCAGGACGCGGTGTCGTCCAGCAGCAGGGCGGCGAGCCCGAGCAGCGACTTGTAGTGGACGCGGTAGGTCTCGGTCAGGTGGTCGACGGTCGTGCCCGCTGTCATCGCGTCGTCAGCTTCCGCGCCGGGGGCGGGGACGCGCGTGGGACGGGGCGCGGACCACGGCGAAATCACCGGCATGCCCCCGGTGCTGATTCCGGAGACGCCGGGCGCTGTCGCGAGTACTGGTCCGAATGCTTCCGCCACGCTTGTTGGACACACACTCCCCCTGGAGGGTTGTACGCGTCTGGCACCGCCGTAGACGATCGTTCGAACGCGCTCATGCGCACCAGCTCTTCCCGGATGCCTCTACCGTCACAACGCCCCTCGAATCCGGCAGTGGACACAAAGACGCGTCGTGCCCCGGCGGCGGTTGCAGCGGCCGGAGAGGCAAATTCTCGTTCAGGCGCCGCGCGCCCGCCAGTGCCAAGAGCCCTTCGGCAGCCGGAACTTCGATCGAATCCGCATCGATCCGGGTGCGTCGCGCCCGGATCCGCGTGCGCGGCGTGGACGACGTGGACGACGGGGACGACGGGGACGCAGCACACCGTCGACGGCTCCCGGCACCGTCCGCCGCCGCCCCGGCCGAAGCCCGCGCACCGTCCGTGCACCGTCCGCGCCGAAATCCGGTTGCCCCACCGCACCGTGCCTCGCCAGCCTGTGCCGGATGAGCACGGACACGGCACGCCCGTCGATCGACGCGGCGCTGGTACGCAGGCTGGTCGCCGGGCAGTTCCCGCAGTGGGCGGATCTGCCGGTGGAGCCCGTCGCCGCCGGCGGCGTCGACAACCGCACGTTCCACCTCGGCGAGACCATGACCGTCCGGCTGCCGAGCGCCGAGGGCTACGCGCAGCAGGCCGCCAAGGAGCAGACCTGGCTGCCGGTGCTGGCGCCGCTGCTGCCGCTGCCCGTACCGGCGCCGCTCGGCTGCGGCGAGCCCGCCGAGGGCTATCCCTACCGCTGGACGGTCAACCGGTGGCTCGACGGTGAGACGGCGAGCCCCGAACGCATCGGCGATCTCCGGGAGTTCGCTCGCGACCTCGCCGGGTTCCTCACCGCGCTGCAACGCGCCGACGCCGCCGGAGGCCCGCTCGCCGGTGCGCACAGCGCCTTCCGCGGCGCGCCCCTGACGACGTACGACGCCGAGACCCGGCGGGCCCTCGCCGCGCTGACCGGACGCATTCCGTGCGAACTCGCCGCCGACGTCTGGGAGTCGGCGCTCGGCGCGCCGTTCACGGGCCCGCCGGTGTGGTTCCACGGCGACGTCGCGCACGGCAATCTGCTCGTACGGGACGGGCGTCTCGCCGCGGTGATCGACTTCGGCTGCTCGGGCGTCGGCGATCCCGCCTGCGATCTGTCGGTCGCCTGGACGCTGCTGCACGGCGAGAGCCGCGCCGCCTTCCGTACGGTGATGTACGCCGACGGCCGCCTGGACGCGGGCACTTGGGCGCGCGGGCGCGGCTGGACGCTGTGGAAGGCGCTCATCACGCTGGCGTGGGGCACGGACGAGGCCGTACGGCGCGAGGCGTCCCGGACGCTCGACGCGGTGCTGGAGGAGTACGCGGAGGCACGCGCCGACGGGGACCGCACCACAAACCACCGCTGAACCCCCGACCGCCGGGTCCCCCGCCGCCATGCGCCGCCACGGGCGCGTTACGCCGCGGCCCCTTCGGCCGCCACCCGCTCCGCGATCTGCGCCATGTTGAGCGCCGCGCCCTTGCGCAGATTGTCCGCGCACAGGAACAGCTCCAGCGCGCGCGGATCGTCCAGCGACCGCCGTACCCGCCCGGCCCAGGTGGGATCCGTGCCGGCCACGTCCGCGGGCGTCGGAAAGTCGCCCTGCGCGGGGTCGTCGCACAGCACCACGCCCGGCGCGTTCGCGAGGATCTCGCGTGCACGCCCCACCGACACCTCGCTGCCGAACCGGGCGTGCACCGAGGTGGAATGGGCCGTGAGCACCGGCACCCGCACACACGTCGCCGTCACCGGCAGCTCCGGTACGCCGAGCAGCCGGCGCGTCTCGTCGCGGACGGTCAGCTCCTCCGACGTCCATCCGCCCTCGCCCATCTCCCCGGTGAACGGCACCACGTTGAGCGCGACGGGCGTACGGTGCGGATCGCCCGGCCCGCCCGCCGCCGCGGCGGCCGCGGCCGCGTGCCCCTGTCCCTCGGCCACGGCCCGGCGTACGTCCCCGGGGTGGCGTCCCAGCTCCGCGCCGGCGGCCTCCGCCGACGTCACGGCCGCCAACTGCCCGCGCAGCGCCTCCACTCCGGAACGTCCCGCGCCGGAGACCGCCTCGTACGAGGAGAGCACCAGCTCGGCCAGCTCCCACTCACGGTGCAGCGCGCCCAGCGCCACGATCATCGACAGCGTGGTGCAGCCGGGGCTCGCGACGACGCCGCGCGGCCTGGACCGTACGTCCTCGCCGTTGAGTTCGGGCACGACGAGCGGTACGTCCGCCGCCGTCCGGAAGGCCCGCGAACCGTCGACCACGACGGCACCCAGCTCCGCCGCGAGGGGCACCCACCGCTCCGCGACGTCCTCGGGCACGGCGAAGACGGCCACGTCCACACCGGTCAGCGTCTCCTCGCTCAGGGCGCGTACGGCGACGCCCTCGCCGCGTACGTCCCGTACCCGGCCGGAGGAGCGCGGCGAGGCGAGCAGCCTGATCTCGCCCCACACGTCCGCCCGTTCGGACAGCAGCGTGAGCAGGACCGTACCGACGGCGCCGGTCGCGCCGACCACCGCCAGCACGGGCCGCTCCTCGCGCGCCGCGTGCCCGGCCCCTCCCGCGGGCCCGCCGCCGGGACGGGCCGCGCGGGCGCCGGGCGTCACCGCCCTGTGCCTCCGTAGACGACGGCCTCGTCGCTCTCGCTGTCCAGGCCGAACGCCGAATGCACCACCTGCACCGCCTCGTTGACGTCGTCCTCACGCGTGACGACGGAGATGCGGATCTCGGAGGTGGAGATCAGCTCGATGTTGACCTTGGCCTCCGACAGCGCCTCGAAGAAGGTCGCCGTCACGCCCGGGTTGGTCTTCATGCCGGCGCCGACGAGCGAGATCTTCGCGATCTGGTCGTCGTAGCGCAGCGAGTCGAACCCGATCGCGCCCTGCGACTTCTCCAGCGCCGCGATCGCCTTGCGGCCCTCGCTCTTGGGCAGCGTGAAGGAGATGTCCGTCAGGCCCGTCGAGGCCGCCGAGACGTTCTGCACGACCATGTCGATGTTGACCTCGGCGTCCGCGATGGCACGGAAGATGACCGCGGCCTCGCCCGGCTTGTCCGGCACTCCGACAACCGTGACCTTCGCCTCGGAAGTGTCGTGCGCGACACCCGAGATGATCGCCTGCTCCATCGACTGATCCCCTTGCCCGCTGTCCTCGCTCCGCCCGTTCTTCAAGGCGGCCTGTGCACCCGGGGTGCCCTCTCCGTGGCCTTCGTACCCGCCCGGCGGCTCACTGCTGACCCAGGTGCCCTCGAGGCCCGAGAACGACGAACGGACGTGGATCGGGATGTTGTAGCGGCGGGCGTACTCGACGCAGCGGTGCAGGAGCACCTTGGAACCGGAGCTTGCCAGCTCCAGCATGTCCTCGAACGAGATCCAGTCGATCTTGCGCGCCTTCTTCACGACCCTCGGGTCGGCGGTGAAGACGCCGTCGACGTCGGTGTAGATCTCACAGACGTCGGCCTCCAGGGCAGCGGCCAGCGCGACGGCGGTGGTGTCGGAACCGCCGCGCCCCAGCGTGGTGATGTCCTTGCTGTCCTGGGAGACGCCCTGGAAACCGGCGACGATGGCGATGTTGCCCTCGTCGACGGAGGTCTGGATGCGGCCGGGTGTGACGTCGATGATCCGCGCCTTGTTGTGCGCGGAGTCGGTGATCAGGCCCGCCTGGCTTCCGGTGAACGACTGTGCCTCGTGTCCGAGGGATTTGATCGCCATCGCCAGCAGTGCCATGGAGATGCGCTCTCCGGCGGTCAGCAGCATGTCGAACTCGCGTCCCGTCTGCACGGGGGAGACTTCCTTCGCGAGATCGATCAGCTCGTCCGTCGTGTCACCCATCGCCGAGACCACGACGACAACCTGGTTGCCGTTCTTCTTGGCCTCGACGATCCGCTTGGCAACGCGCTTGATGCCCTCGGCATCGGCAACGGAGGAGCCGCCGTACTTCTGCACGACAAGGCCCACGTGTGCTCGCTCCTCGACTCTCAAGTCTTCGCACCCTTACCCCGCCTGCCTGGCGGCGGCCGGGGGGACTTCCGTCCGGAAATCCACGGGTCGGCTCATTTTACCGAGAAGGCCCGGGGCCCTCTCGTCCAGCGAGGGACCCTGCCCGTTCACGGGGCGCCCACACGGGAACGTAAGGCACCTCACACGGGCCGGGGACCGTACGGAGGGACCGACGGGAGCCTCCCATTCCGGTTGACCGGCGCGAACGGCGCCGGTTTCATGGCGGAGCGCGCTCACACTCTGTGATGTGGCCCTGGCTGCGGGGAGCCGCGGCGGAACGGAAGGACAGCGGAACGGTGATGAGCGACGGCGACACCGCGGGCCGGGCAGACGAGGTCCACCGGGAACTCGGCGTGCGCCTCCTGGCAGGGAGGGACACCCCGGCGGTCCTCCTCCGGCGCACGTACGACGCCGCGGTCGAGGACGTGTGGGACGCCTGCACGGACCCGGAACGCCTCGGCCGCTGGCTGCTGCCCGTCACCGGCGACCTGAAGCCCGGCGGGGACTACCGACTGGAAGGCGGCGCGTACGGCGAGATCCTGCGCTGCGAGCCGCCCCGACTGCTCAAGGTGAGCTGGCTGTTCGGCGAGGACCCCGACGTCAGCGAGGTCGAGGTACGGCTGACGGCCCGGAGCCCGGACCGGACCGTCCTGGAACTGGAGCACGTCGCCGTGACGCCGCCGGAGATCTGGGACGTCTTCGGCCCGGGAGCGACCGGACTCGTCTGGGACCTGACGGCACTCGGTCTCCACCTCCACCTCCGGGACGGCCAGGACGGCGATCCCCCGGTGGATCTGTCGGTCTGGCGGGAGTCGGACGAGGCCCGTGCGTTCATGACGCACAGCAGCGAGGCGTGGGGCGCGGCGTACGAGGCCGCGGGCGCACCGGCGGAGGTGGCGGCAGCCTGCGTCGAGGCGACGACGTCCTTCTACGTGAGGCCGCGCGGGGACGGCGCCTGAAGCGCCGGAGTCCGAACGTGGCCCAAGTCCCGTGTCGTACGGGGGTGTTACGCGAGGGCCTCACGGGCGGCCCGCCCGACGAACGCGGCCCACGCCTCGGGCCCGACGGCGAGCTGCGGACCGTCCACGTCCTTCGAATCCCGCACATGCACGAGGCTCGGGCACGCGGCCACCTCGACACAGGCACCGCCCTCGCCACTACTGTGACTGGACTTGTGCCAGCCGAGCGCGACCTCGACGCAGTCGCCTCCGTGATCACCGCTGTAGCTGGACTTGAACCAATCCACGGCCACCTCGACGCAGTTGTCCCCCTGCGAACTGCTGTAAGTGCTCTTGAACCACGTCAGGCCGGGGACGCTCGTTCCCTGTTCGGCACTCATAGGTCTCCTGGCAATCGCTGCCAAACTCAGCGGACTCCGAGGCCGCCTACACGGCACTCGGAGTCCAATGTCGGTGCCAAGTCCGGCGCCTTCCAAGGGTGTTATGCGACAGATTCTCCGGCGGCCCGCCCGACGAACGCGGCCCACGCCTCGGGCGCCACGGCGAGCTGCGGACCGTCCACGTCCTTCGAATCCCGCACGTGCACAACGCTCGGGCACGCGGCCACCTCGACACAGGCGCCGCCCTGGTCACCGCTGTAGCTGGACTTGTGCCAGCCGAGCGCGACCTCGACACACGCACCGCCCTCGCCACTGCTGTAGCTGGACTTGAACCAGGTCAGCTCGTCAGAACCAGACGTACCGGGAGTCGCGGTCTTCATAGATCCTCCAACGTCTTCCGCAGCAGGCTCACGGATTCCTCGGGGGTGAGGGCCTGCGAACGGAGCATCCCATAACGCAAGTTGAGGTCGCTGACGTCTTTCGGATCGGAGATCAGCACACTGCCCTTCTGCATCTCCGAATACACGAGGCGCTGCTGAGCGTCCGTCTCGATGAGATACATGGGGCCAGCGAGTCCGGCATGGGACT
Organism: Streptomyces nanshensis; assembly: GCF_001751255.1. Classification (GTDB taxonomy): domain Bacteria; phylum Actinomycetota; class Actinomycetes; order Streptomycetales; family Streptomycetaceae; genus Streptomyces; species Streptomyces nanshensis_A. The sequence continues at coordinate 7,561 of NZ_LJGW01000207.1, forward strand.
CACGCCGCGTCGGCATGATCTGCATGTCCACATACCGTAGTTCGGCGACCTGGAGCAAATGCACGAGCTGGTCTTTCATCGCTTCCCGGCCGCCGATCCAGCGCTCCAGCACAATCTGCTCCACCACGGCGCTGATCATCGGCCGCGGCGTCCGTGAAAGCAGCGCCTGGCGCTCCACACGTGCACTCAGCCGACGTTCGATCTCGGCATCGTCCAGTCGCGGATAGTCGCTGTGGAAGACCGCACTTGCGTACTCCTCCGACTGAAACAGGCCCGGCACCACGTGGTTCTCGTACAGCCCCAACGAAACCGCGTCCGCCTCGTACTGCGCGTACTCCTCGAACCAGTCCGGGTACTTGGACCGTACGATCTTGCTCGCCGCGTCCCGCAGCATGCCGCCCGCGTCGAACAGCGTCTCCGCCGTCTCGACCAGATCGGTCGGCGGCATGCGCCGTCCCTTCTCCACCGACGCCACGGTATCCAGGGAGTAACCGGCCTCGTCGGCGAGCTGTTCGCGGCTGTACCGCGCCCGCGTGCGCCAGAGCCTGAGCTGACTCCCGAACATCCGCATGGTCGCCGACGAGTTGTCCTTCTCCGCCACTCCACACCTCCGCTGACACGCTGCGTATTCGAGCCGTTACCGGCGAGCCTAGGCACTCGTCACGCACCGTGTACGGCGATTACCGGAAGGGGACAACGCCCCGTTCGGGCCGACCCCTCGACGCACGGGTCCCGGTGCAGCACACTGCTGCTGGTCTGATTTCGGCCATCGGGCTGGATGCCACACTCCGCCGTCCCCTACGGAAGGGCTCGTTCATGACCACGTGGCAGGTGACGGTGGAGCGTCGCATCTCGGCTCCGGCCGCCCGGGTTTGGGAAGCGCTCACCGACATCGAGGGCTCCCCTCGCGTGATCAGCGGCATCGAGCGCGTGGAGATGCTCAGCGACGGACCCTTCGGCAAGGGCACACGCTGGCGCGAGACCCGCAGCATCTTCGGCAAGGAGGCCACCGAGGAGATGTGGGTGACGGCCTCGGAACCCGAGAGACGCTACGTCGTCGAGTCCGACTCCCGAGGCGTCCACTACACCTCGGAGTTCGCGCTCACCCCCGAAGGGGACGACGTCACCGTGGTCCGCCTGTCGTTCGCCTCGGAGACGGACAAGAAGAGCCTCACCGGCACGATGGGCAAGTTCCTCGGCAGCATCGGCTCCAAGGCGGTCGCGAAGTCGCTCGCGAAGGACCTGGAGGACGTCTCGGTGGCGGCCGAAGCACCGGCCTAGAGGCGGGAGTTCACACCGTACGGACGGCGACGGCCACCGCCCGCCGGAAACGGATCACGGCACCTCACCCGTCGTCACCCCTGGTCGAGCCGCGCCTGCACCTCCGTACGCATCCGGCGCGCACGTGCGTCGTCGTAACCGTCCAGCAGCCGCAGACACGCGGCCCAGTGCTCGCGCGCGGCCTGCTCACCCCGTTCGTCCTGCCGATCCTGCCCGCGCTCTTCCCGGACGGCGTGCGCGAGACCGTCGAGGGCGACGGCCTCGCCCCAGGCGTCGCCGAGTTCGCGGTACGCCGCCGCGGCCCGGCGGTGGAAGGCGGCGGCCTCGTCCGGGCGGCCGAGCCGGCGGTACGTCTCCCCCGTCCCGTGCCAGGCCAGCGCCTCACGGCTGCGGTCGCCGAGCCTGCGGTGCAGCGTCGCCGAGCGGTTGTACGCGGTGAGCGCCGCACCGTGGTCGCCCAGCACCTGCTGCGCGTCGCCGACCGCCAACAGCCAGCACGCCTCCGCGACATGGTTGCGCAGATCCAGGGCGAACTTCAGCGCCTCCTCGGCGGAGTCGAGCGCCTCCTGCGGCTCGCCGCGCTCCAGTTGGACACCGCTCAGGATCCACAGGGCGTTGCCCGTGCTCCGTGCGTCCTCGCGCTCCCGGTGCGTCGCGAGGGCCCGCTCGATGTCCTCCGCGGCCTGCTCCAGCTCGCCCGCGCGGAAGCGCACCAGGGCGAGGTTGGCGAGGGTCACGGTCTGGCGGCGGGTCTCGCCCGACTCGGCGAAGAGGGCCGAGGCTTCGCCGAGCCTCGCCTCGGCCCGTCCCAACTCCCGCTTCCGCAGGTGGACCAGGCCGAGCGCGTTGAGCGAGTTCGCCTCGCCGGCCCGGTCGCCCGTCTCCCGCCGGATGGTCAGCGCCTCTTCGTGGGCCTGTTGCGCTTCCTCGATGCGGCTGAGCTTCGTGTAGCCGAACCCGAAGCTCTCCAGCAACCGTGCCTGTGCCGCGCGGTCGCCGGTCCGGCGGGCGGCCTCCAGCCCGGCGTGGCCGATGGGCAGCCAGTCGAAGGTCAGGGACGAGGGCGCCTTGGCGTTCCACAGCACGGCCGCCAACTGCCAGGCGTGCGCGTCGAGTCCGGCGTTCGAGGCGGCCCGTACGGCGGGGAGGAAGTTGGCGTGTTCCCGCTCGGCCCAGTCGACGGCCTGGTCGTAGTCGGCGAAGGACACCGGCGTGACGCCGTCGGCGGGCGGCTGCGACGGCAGACGCCTCTCGTGTGGCTTGATCCAGCCTTGCGCCGCGTCCGCCGTGTGCAGATACCAGTCGAGCACCCTGCGCAGCGCCTCGTTACGCCCCTGCTCGGACTCCTCCTGCTGGGCCTGGTCGCCGGCGTACGCGCGCAGCAGGTCGTGGAACTCGAACCTGTCCGGTGCCGTCTGCTCCAGCAGATGCGCGCCCACCAGCACGTCGAGCAACTGCCGCGCCCTGCGGACGCTGACTCCGGCGAGCGCCGCCACCGCCCCGAGCGCGAACTGCGGTCCGGGGTGCAGCCCCAGTAAGCGGAAGAGCCGCGCCGCTTCGGGGGAGAGCGCACGGTAGGACCAGGCGAAGACCGCGCGGACGGCCTCGCCGCCCTCCTCGTCGCCCGTGCTGAGGGCGTCCCACAGCGCCGACTCGTCGCACAGATCCGTGATCAGCTCGTCGAGGCTCATATGCGGGTGGGTGGCCGCCCGTTCGGCCGCTATGCGCAGCGCGAGCGGCAAGTGGGCGCACAGCCGGGCCAGTTCGGCCAGCTTGGCCGCGTCGTCCTCGGCGCGGTGGCCCGCGGTGACGGTACGCAGCAGGGCCACGGCTTCGGGCTCGTCCAGCGTGCCCAGGGTCAGCCGGTCCGCACCGTCGCGGACGGCGAGCGACGAGAGCCGGCTGCGGCTGGTGACGATCGTGAGGCAGCGGGCGTTGCCGGGAAGCAGCGGGCGCACCTGTGCGACGGTCGCGGCGTTGTCGAGGAAGACCAGCATCCGGCGCTCGGCCAGCAGCGTCCGGTACAGGGCCGCCGCGCTGTCCGTATCGGCGGGGACGGCGCTCGCGGTCACCCCGAGCGCCGTGAGGAAGCGGGGTAACACCTCTTCCGCGGAGACCGGTTCGCCGGGGTCGTAGCCGCGCAGATTGACGTAGAGCTGGCCGTCGGGGAAACGGTCCTTGACCTGGTGCGCCCAGCGCAGGGCGAGCGCGGTCTTGCCCGCTCCGGCCGTACCGGCGATCACGCACACGGGCGGTACGAAGGGATCTCCGCCGGTGGTCAACGTCGCGTCGAGACTGCGCAGTTCGGCGGTGCGGTTGACGAAGTGCCGTAAGTCCCCGGGCAGTTGACGCGGCGGAGGCCGGCCGCCGGACCCCGTGTCGCCGTACGCACCCTGCCCGCCGTGGAAGTGCACGCCGCCGCTGACGTGCCCCGCCTGCACGACGTCGCGCGACGACCCCGACAGGTCCGAGTGGGTACCGCCGGAAGCCGGTTCGTCCGCGCTGCTGTTACTGATGGTCCGCCACCTGTGTCGTCATCGGGGCGGGCAAGTGTGACACAGCGCGGTCGACGTACGGGACGACGTCCTCGCCCTGCTCGTAGAGCCGCTCGACGAACGCCTCCCAGCGGGCGATCACACCGGCGTCGGTATAGCGGACGCCGCCGTGCAGAAGTCCCTCGTCCGTGTAGAGGATCTCGTACAGCACCTGCCCGCCCAGCACGACGACTTCGGGCAGCGGCCCTGCGCTCTCCAGCGCGCGCACCGCCTCGCCGCCGACCACGCGCACCGGTCTGCCGCTCTCCCCCTGAACTCTCAGGGCGTGCAACTCCCACTGCATATAGGGCGTCAGCGGCTCCTCCACGACGCGTACGCGGTGCAGGACCGCGCCCCGCTCCCGGTCGTCCCGTGCGACGCTCCGCCAGTGGCTGCGGCGCTCGGCGGCCAGCCGCAGCGCCTCGTCCCAGTCACCGCGCCGGAAGGCCTCCCAGCTCGGCGAGGACCGCTCCTGGAAGTGCTGCCGCCGCTCGAACTTCCAGCCGGGCCGGCCGGCCGGGACCGAGGCCCGCCGGATGCGGAAGTCCTGCCGGTACGCGGCGAGTTCCAGCCGGACGCCCCGCGCCCGGTCCAGTACGAGGCCGCCCGCCTCGTCAGGCATCGCCGATGTCCGGCTTCGCGGCGCGCAGCGTGACGCCGGGGATCACGACGAGGCGTTCGTCGGCGGCGATCGAGGCGTCGGCGGGCAGACGCGAACGGTAGTCCGCGGTGAGGTCGCGGCCGATGACGGCGATGTCGCCGTTGTCCAGCTCCCAGATGTCGGGACAGCCGTCGTCGTCCTCGGTCTTGCCCAGTTCGGCCGCCGACTTGCCCAGCCGCCGCATGAATAACGCGGACGGATCCGCCTCCCACACCCGAGCCATGCCTGAACCTCCGTCGCCGCACCACACAGGCCGTAACGGAGTGTAAGGACACCGCTCACTCACAGCAACGCGAGAACCGGCCACGATCGCGGTCCCGACAGCGCGGCACGGGCCACGGGCCACGGATCACGAGGCACGAGGCACGAGGCACGTGAGGCCGTCCGCGTCGGAGCCCGGGCGCCGGGCACCCGCCCGCCTCAGCTCCCGCCGCGCTCCGGCTGCATCCCCAGCGGAACGCCGATCTCGGCGGCCATCACCGCACCCGCCTCCTGCTCCAACTCACCGTCGTCCTCGTCCGCGTTGCTGTCCGTGTCGAGACCGTCGAGCGCGTCGAGCGGGGTGTCCAGACGAACGTGCGCGACGAGGGACTGGATGGCCCGCAGGGCGGCGGAGGCGGTGGGGCCCCAGTTCGACAGATAGGAGAACTGCCACCACCACAGGGCCTCGCTGACGCGTCCCTCGTTGTAGTGGGCCATGCCGTGCCGCAGATCCGTGATCACGTCGGCGAGATCGTCGGACAGCCGGCTGGCGACCGGGGCGGTGCGCGGCTTGTACGGGTCGAAGACCTCGGAGTAGACGTCGACGGGGTCCAGCAACGCGGCCAGCTTGAGGCGCATCTCGTCGACGTCCGCCTCGGGGCCGATGTCCGGCTCGTACCGCTCGACCGGCACGAAGTCCTCGTGGGCGCCCAACCGGCCGCCCGCCAGCATCAGTTGGGACAGCTCCAGCAGCAGATAGGGAATGGCGCTGTCCGGGTCGTCGCCCTTCGCCACCTCGGTCACCGAGACGATGAAGCTTTCGATCTGGTCGGCGATCTGTACGGCGAAGTCGTCCGGGTTGTCCTTGATGGCATTGAGTGTGGCCTCAGACATCGAGCAACCTTCTTCCCTCGAAGGCCCGCCCCAGCGTGACCTCGTCTGCGTACTCCAGGTCTCCCCCGACGGGAAGACCGCTTGCCAGGCGCGTCACTTTCAGCCCCATGCTTGAGACCATACGCGCGAGGTAGGTGGCCGTCGCCTCTCCCTCGAGATTGGGGTCCGTGGCCAGGATCAGCTCGGTGACGGCGCCGTCCGCGAGCCGTGTCATCAGCTCCCGGATGCGCAGATCGTCGGGGCCGACGCCCTCGATGGGGCTGATGGCGCCGCCCAGTACGTGGTAACGACCGCGGAACTCCCGCGTCCGCTCGATCGCGACGACGTCCTTGGGCTCCTCGACGACGCAGATGACGCTGCCGTCACGGCGTGTGTCCGCGCAGACGCGGCACTTCTCCTCCTGCGCGACGTTGCCGCACACCACACAGAAGCGGACCTTCTCCTTCACCTCGGTCAGGGCGTGCGCGAGACGCCGTACGTCTGCGGGCTCGGCCTGGAGGATGTGGAAGGCGATCCGCTGAGCGCTCTTGGGACCGACGCCGGGCAGTCTGCCGAGTTCGTCGATGAGGTCCTGAACCACGCCTTCGTACACGGATTCTCCCGTCCCTGCCGTCGGACTCGTACCGACTCGTGCCGGCTCCTGCCGCCGGACGCCCCGCTGTCCGCAGCGTTCACGGTGTGCGCAGTGTGCGCTGTGTCCGCACCGGTGTCCCGGCGCCCTGATGCCGGAGGCCGCCGGTTTCCCTTCCGGCGGCGCTCACAGCGTGAACGATCCCGGCCCCCGCGGCCGTTCCGACGGCCCGGACCTGCCGGCCCGTAGCCCGGCGGTCCGTAGCCCGGCGGTCCGTAGCCCGCCGGCTCTGCCGCGGCACGTGCCGGAACGCGGGCCTCAGAACGGAAGCCCCGGCATTCCGCCGCCGCCCATGCCCTGCGCGAGCGGGCCGAGCTTCTGCTGCTGAAGCTCCTCGGCGTTCGCGGTGGCGTCCCGTACGGCTGCGAGCACGAGGTCGGCCAGCGTCTCGGTGTCCTCCGGGTCGACCGCCTTGGGGTCGATGACCAGACCCTTCAACTCGCCCGTGCCGTTCACGGTCGCCTTCACCAGGCCGCCGCCCGAGGAGCCCTCGACGGACGTCTCGGCCAGCTCCTGCTGTGCCGCGGCGAGGTCCTGCTGCATCTTCTGGGCCTGCTGCAACAGCTGCTGCATGTCGGGCTGGCCCCCACCACCGGGAATCACGACTTCGCTCCTGGCTCGTCGACGACGTCTTGTCCGCACACGCGGCGCATGTCCGTCACGCGCTGTACGTGCTGTACGTGCTGTACGCGGCGTACGCGCACGCTCCGCAGATGCCCTGCGCGTACGTCTTCATCTCGTAGACGAGCCTACGTGCTCTGTGCGGAGCCCGCTGAACCTGTCCGGATCCCGCCCCGGACCCGCACGGAACGGGCAGCGAACGGGCGTCCGTCACGGTGTGCGGTCACTCGTGCTCGACCTCCTCGATCACCGTGGCTCCCAGCTCCCGGACGATCAAGTCGTAACCGGACAGGGCCGATTCGTCCAGGTCGGGATCGTCCTCGGCGGGCATGTCGTCCTCGATGGCGCCGTTGTACGCGGCGGCTCCCGAGGACGCCGGACCCGGTACGCGTGCGGAGGCGGAGGCCGACGCCGCGACGGACGGGCCCGCGGCGGGCGCACTCACCGTCTGCGTTCCGCCGCCGGTCGCGGCCTGCGCACCGGCGAGGGCCTGACGCGCG
>NZ_LJGW01000226.1 GCF_001751255.1 Streptomyces nanshensis
TCTCCGGGGCGGCCCCAGCCGCCGCGCGGATCGGACGTCGCGCCCTCCTCGCCGCTCTCCGCGCGGCCCCACGAGACGCGCTCCTCGCGCTGCCCGGCGAAGCCCGTCTGCTGCGAGGCGTCGGCCTGCCACGCGGATGCGGACTCGGGGCGCCTGCCGTGCAGCCGGCTCGGGTCGTCCCAGTCGATGGCCTCGGGCCCGCCGGCGGTCGCGACCTCGCCGCGCGGGCGCACCTCGGGGAGCGACGCCCCGGCGAAGGAGGAGTCAGGGAAGGAGGACTCGGGGAACGCAGAGTCGGGGAAGGAAGGGTCGGGGAAAGAGGACCCCGGGAGCGGCGACTCGCCCCGTGCCGCCGGGACTTGGGCCTGCGGGCCGCCCTCTGCGCGGGGCTCCTCCTCGTCCAGGAAGACCGGGCCGGTCTCCTCCGCGGGCGCGGGCTCCTCCCGGGTGGGCGGTGTCCGTGCCGCCGAGGCCGCTGCGGCGGACGGCGGTGTGGGCAGCTCCTCGCCCTCCTGCGGTTCGGGGCGGCTGGTGCCGGGGACCCACGAGGAGCCGTTCCAGTAGCGGATGTAGCCGGGGATGGACGGATCCGGATAGAAGCCAGGGGCAGGGTTGCCGCCGGAGGATCCTGAGAGGGGCGCGCTCATAGTGTCCAGATCCCGTATCTGTTCGACGTTGTGTCGTCTTGTGGTGTCCGTGCTACGCAGTTGACCCGCGCGGCGCAACCGTGAAGCGTAGTGTCCACATCTACCAGACAGGGCCGACGACTTGCCCGCCCGAGCCGGGTCGTGGACGGCCCTCCTGCGGAAGAATGGCGCGAACACACGTAACAGGCCACGGCCTGGGCCCTCTTCAGTGCACGCCACGCAGGCTGCGCGACTGATCACGGGATCACGAAAGGGCGGTCCGATGAACCTCGTCGTCGAATGCGAACTCGAGATCCGGCTGGTGCTCTCGCCCGAGCACGGGCTTCCCGTCCACGCGCGCCTGACCTACCGGCCCGGCGATCCCTACGCGGTGCACATCGCCTTCGGCGCCGGTCCGGGTGCGCCCGTCACCTGGACCTTCGCGCGTGAACTGCTGGTCGAGGGCGTCTTCCGGCCGTGCGGCGAGGGCGATGTACGGGTGTGGCCCGCGAAGGTGCAGGGGCGTGACGTGGTCTGTGTGGCGCTCTCCTCCCCCGACGGCGACGCGCTGCTGGAGGCGCCCGCGGCGGCCGTGTCCGGCTGGCTGGAGCGGACGCTGCGCGTGGTGCCCGCCGGCGCGGAGAGCCAAGTGCTGGGCGTGGACGCCGCGTTGGAGGACCTGCTGCGGCAGGAGCACGGCGGCGGGGTGTGTCTGACCGATCCGTCACCGTCGGACGAGGCAGGCGACGCCGAGGTGTGAGGTGATTTTCCCTCCGACGTTCACTCGATCCGATGACGCGCGGAGAGCGTGAACTTCCCTCGGACGGCGCGGAGTTCGCTCCCCCCTGTACGGAGCCGGGCGCGGCCTCGTACGGACCCGGGCGCGGCGGCGGGTCTCCCGTACCGGTTCAGAAGACCTTGCCCGGGTTCAACAGCCCCAGCGGATCGAGGAGTTGCTTGATCCCGCGCTGCATCTCCAGTCCCACCGGGCCGAGTTCGCGCGCCAGCCACTCCCGCTTGAGGACGCCCACACCGTGCTCGCCGGTGATGGTCCCGCCCAACTCCAGGCCCAGCGCCATGATCGCGTCGAACGCCTGGTGCGCGCGGCGCGTCTCGTCCTCGTCGTGCGGGTCGAAGCACACGGTCGGATGGGTGTTGCCGTCGCCCGCGTGTGCGCAGACGCCGATGGTCAGGCCGTACTTCTCGCTGACGGCCGCGGTGCCCTCCAGCATCTCCGCGAGCCTGGTGCGCGGCACGCACACGTCGTCGATCATCGTCGTGCCGGGCAGCGCCTCCAGCGCCCAGTGCACGCTGCGCCGTGCCTGGAGCAGCAGTTCGGACTCGGCGCGCGTCTCGGCCGGTACGACGTGGCTCGCGCCCGCCTCCTCGCACAGCGCACCCACGGCGGCGAGGTCCGCGCCGGGATCGTCGGTGTCGAAGGCAGTGAGCAGCAGCGCCTCGGTGGACTCCGGAAGGCCCATGTCGTTCAGCGCGTTGACGGCCCGCAGCGTCGTACGGTCCATCAGCTCCATCAGCGACGGCACATGGCCGCTCTCCATGATCCGGCTCACCGCGTCCCCGGCGGCCGCGGCCGAGGGGAACTCGGCGGCCAGTGCGAGCTGTTGCGGCGGTTTCGGCTTCAGCGCGAGCACGGCCCGTACGACGATGCCGAGGGTGCCCTCGGAGCCGGTGAACAGCCGCGTCATGTCGTAGCCGGCGACGCCCTTGGCCGTGCGGCGGCCCGTGGACATCAGCCGTCCGTCGGCGAGCACCACGTCGAGCCCGAGCACGTACTCGGCCGTGACGCCGTACTTCACACAGCACAGACCGCCCGCCGCCGTGCCGATGTTGCCGCCGATCGTGCACTGCTCCCAACTGCTGGGATCCGGCGGGTAATGCAGGCCGTGCTCCTCGACGGCGCGGGAGAGCGCGGCGTTGACGACGCCCGGTTCGACGACGGCGATGCGGTCGGCGGGGCTGATCTCCAGGATCCGGTCCATGCGGAGCAGGGAGAGCACGATGCACCCGTCGGAGGCGTTGGCGGCGCCCGACAGTCCGGTGCGGGCGCCCTGCGGTACGACGGGCACGCGCAGCGCGGTCGCCGTACGCATCACGTGCTGCACCTCGTCGACGGTGCGGGGCAGCACGACGGCCGCGGGCGTGCCGGCGTCGCAGAAGTCGGCCATGTCGCGGGAGTAGGAGCCGGTCACGTCGGGGTCGGTGAGTACGGCGTCCTCGGGCAGGCCGTCCCGCAGCCGCCGGATCAACTCGCTCATGGACTCAGCGTCGCACCTGCCCGCAGCGCCGTGAAGGCGGGGCGGCTGCGGGCGGATGCGTCACGCGCGGGACGCGCAGGACCGGCAGGAGGCGCCCACGTCGGGCGCCTCCGCGCTGCGTCAGTCAGTGTCGGGCAGCAGCCGTCAGAGGTTGCCGCGCTTGTCCTGCTCGCGCTCGATCGCCTCGAAGAGCGCCTTGAAGTTGCCCTTCCCGAAGCCCATCGAGCCGTGCCGCTCGATCATCTCGAAGAAGACGGTCGGACGGTCCTGGACCGGCTTGGTGAAGATCTGCAGCAGGTAGCCGTCCTCGTCGCGGTCGGCGAGGATCTTCAGCTCGCGCAGGGTGTCCAGCGGCACGCGGGTCTCGCCGACCCACTCGCCGAGGGTGTCGTAGTAGGAGTCCGGGGTGTCCAGGAACTGCACGCCGGCCTCGCGCATCGCCCGTACGGTCGCGACGATGTCGTTCGTGGCGAGCGCGATGTGCTGGACGCCGGCGCTGCCGTAGAACTCCAGGTACTCGTCGATCTGGGACTTCTTCTTGCCCACCGCGGGCTCGTTCAGCGGGAACTTCACCTTCCGGTGGCCGTCGGCGACGACCTTCGACATCAGCGCGCTGTACTCGGTCGCGATGTCGTCGCCCACGAACTCCTTCATGTTCGTGAAGCCCATGACGTTGTTGTAGAAGGCCACCCACTCGTCCATGCGGCCGAGTTCGACGTTGCCCACGCAGTGGTCGACGGCCTGGAAGGCGCGCTTGCCGGGTGCGGTGATCGGCTGGGCGGCGGCGTAACCGGGCAGATAGGGGCCGCTGTAGCCGGAGCGCTCGACGAGGGTATGGCGGGTGCTGCCGTAGGTGGCGATGGCGGCCAGCACGACGGTGCCGTGCTCGTCCGTCTCCTCGTGCGGCTCGACGATCCCGGTGGCGCCCTGTGCGACGGCGTAGTCGTAGGCGGCGCGCGCGTCCGGCACCTCGATCGAGAGGTCGATGACTCCGTCGCCGTGCGCGGCGACGTGCTCCGTCAGGAAGCGGCCCCAGTCGGTCGAGGGCTTGACGACGGAGGTGAGGACGAACCGGGCGCTGCCCGATTCGAGCACGTACGACGCGGTCTCGCGGGTGCCGTTCTCCGGTCCGGAGTAGGCGACGAGCTTCATGCCGAACGCCGTCGAGTAGTAGTGGGCTGCCTGCTTGGCGTTGCCGACGGCGAAGACGACCGCATCCATCCCCTTGACCGGGAACGGGTCGGCCTGCCGGGCGTCCTCGTGAGATGTCACGGCGGGGGTCGCGCTGGTTGTCTCAGTCATGACTTGAGGGTCCCGCCGTTCCACAAGGTGCGCAATACTTCGCGTCATCACTGGTCACCTTGTCCAGTGGCACCGGCGGACGGCCGGACGATCTGTACAAGGTGCGCAGCACTCGTACCGACACTCACCGATCGGACCGACGCTCACCGAAGGGGACGCCATGGGGATAGACCGGCTCGACGGACGGCTGCTCGAACTGCTCGCGGACGAACCGAGGATCGGCGTGCTGGAGGCGTCCCGCCGGCTCGGCGTGGCCCGCGGCACCGTGCAGGCCCGGCTGGAGCGCCTCAAGTCCGGCGGGGTCATCCGCGGTTTCGGGCCCGACGTGGACCCGGCGGCGATCGGCTACCCCGTCACCGCGTTCGCGACGCTGGAGATCAAGCAGGGGCAGGGCGCGGACGTACGGGCGCATCTGGCCTCCGTACCGGAGGTGCTGGAGCTGCACACGACGACGGGGCACGGGGACATGCTCTGCCGGCTCGTCGCGCGGTCCAACGCGGATCTCCAGCGGGTGATCGACCGCGTCGTGGGGTTCGAGGGCATCGTGCGCGCCTCGACGGCCATCGTCATGGAGAACCCGGTGCCGCTGCGGATCGTCCCGCTGGTGCGCCAGGCCGCGCAGGCCGCCGACGTACCCGGCGGCGAAGTCGCGGGCGGCGGCGGGCCGTTGTGAACTCGTAACGCGTTGATCCGGCCACCGTGGGCAAAAGAGCACGCGTCGCGGTTGAACGGCAGATGAACGGCGTCGCACGGAGCAGACCGGAGCGGAGCGCCGGCCGTCGGCATCGCGGCTCGGACGGAACGGACGGAGAAGCTGTGACGACGCGAGGGGTACCCAAGTGAGCTTCTGGGAGTATCTCGGCAACCGCCACGTCCAGTTGCTGGCGGACACGCTCCAGCACGCGAGCGCGGTCCTCCAGTGCATGGTCGTGGCGACCGTCCTGGGCGTCGCCGTCGGCGTGCTGACCTACCGCAGCGAGTGGGCCGGCGATCTGGCCACCACGGCCGGGGCGACGATCCTGACCGTGCCGTCGCTGGCGCTGATCGGCCTGCTGATCCCGCTCGTCGGGCTGGGGGTGGCGCCGACCGTCATCGCGCTGGTCCTGTACGGGCTGCTGCCCATCGTGCGCAACGCGATCGTGGGGCTGCGCGGCGTGGACCCGGCGCTGATCGACGCGGCGCGGGGCATCGGGATGTCCCGCGTACGGCAGTTGGTGAAGGTCGAACTGCCGCTGGCCTGGCCGCCGATCCTCACCGGCATCCGCGTCTCGACGCAGATGCTCATGGGCATCGCCGCGATCGCCGCCTTCGCCTCCGGGCCCGGCCTGGGCAACTCCATCTTCCGCGGCGTGGCCTCGCTCGGCAGCGCCAACGCCCTCAACCAAGTGCTCGCCGGGACTCTCGGCATCGTCGTGCTCGCCCTGCTCTTCGACGCCGCGTACGTGGTCGTCGGACGCCTGACCACCCCGAGGGGGATACGTGCCTGAGACATCCGCAGCGTCCGGTTCCGGGACGACGCAGCACCACGAGACGGACGGACGGACCGGCGGGGAGGAGCGGCCGGGCACAGCGGGCGCCGCCGCCGCGGGGAACGCCGGCGCCACGGGCGCGACCGGCGCGACGATCCGTCTGGAGGGCCTGACCAAGCGCTATCCCGGCGGCTCGGGTCCCGCCGTCGACGACGTCAGCCTGGAGATCAAGGCGGGCGAGACCGTCGTCCTGGTCGGCCCCTCGGGCTGCGGCAAGTCGACGCTGCTGAAGATGATCAACCGGCTGATCGAGCCGACGTCGGGCCGTATCCGCATCGACGACGAGGACGTCACCGGCATCGACGGCGTGAAGCTGCGCCGTACGATCGGCTACGCGATCCAGTCCTCCGGGCTCTTCCCGCACATGACGGTCGCCCAGAACATCGCCCAGGTGCCGAAGATGCTGGGCTGGCCGAAGGCGAAGATCAAGGCACGCGTGGCCGAGATGCTCGACCTGGTGGGCCTCGACCCCGCCGAGTTCCAGGGCCGCTACCCGCGCAGGCTCTCCGGCGGACAGCAGCAACGCGTCGGCGTGGCACGGGCGTTGGCGGCCGATCCGCCCGTACTGCTGATGGACGAGCCCTTCGGCGCCGTCGACCCGATCACACGCGACCACCTCCAGGACGAACTGATACGGCTCCAGCACGAGTTGCGCAAGACGATCGTCTTCGTCACGCACGACTTCGACGAGGCCATCAAGCTGGGCGACCGCATCGCCGTACTGCGCGAGCAGTCGCACATCGCCCAGTTCGACACCCCGGAAGCCATCCTCACCAACCCCGCGGACGACTTCGTCTCGGGCTTCGTGGGCGCGGGCGCGGCGCTCAAGCGCCTCAACCTCACGCGCGTACGGGACGTGGCGGTCGTCGACGTGCCGACCGCGACCGTCGACGAACCCGTCGAGCGCATCTCGGAGTTGCTCGGCACCGGCACGACGAACGAGGTGCTGCTGCTCGACCCCAGGAAACGCCCGTACAAGTGGCTGCGGCGGGGCGATCTCACGCACGCCAAGGGCTCGTTGGCGCGCGCGGGGACGCTCGTGAACGACACCGTCACCCGTGACGCCACGCTGCGCGACGCACTGGAAGCGGTGCTCACCGACAGCGGCGGACGCGTCGCGGTGACGGGCAGGCGCGGCGAGTACACGGGCGTCGTCGATCTGGAGACGCTGATGAACTGCGTGCACGAACTCCTCGACGCCGACCGGCTGGAGGCCATCGAGCACCGGCACAGCGTGAGCGACGGGCGGGCCCGGCGCACGTACGCGGCGACGGAGGGCCTGTCGTCGTGAGCGGGAGCGAGACGGAGGAGACGAAGGACGGGACGAGGGACGGGACGGCGGACGAGCAGGGGCCGGAGGGGACGGCCGCGGGGACGGCGACGGCCACCGCGACCGCCGGCGACCCGGCGGCCGACCCCGCGACGGACCCGGCGAACTCGGCGGCCCCGGCTTCGGACTCGGCGGCAGGCCCCGCCGCATCCGCCGAACTGGCCGCCGGCGAACGGCTCCGCGACCGGCTCACCTGGCAGAAGCTGACGGTCCTGCCCGGCGTGCTCGCGCTCGTACTGCTCGGCACCTGGCTGTGGTTCCGCGACGCCCAACTCGACACGATCACGCGCAACGCCCTCGCGGGCGACATCGTCCTGCTGCGGCTGCGCGACCACGTCCAGATGACCGCGATCTCCACGTTCTTCGTGCTGATCATCGCGATACCGCTGGGCATCGCCCTGACCCGCCCGCTGCTGCGCCGGGCGACGCCCGTCGCCATGAGCTTCGCCAACCTGGGCCAGGCCGTGCCCTCGCTCGGGCTGCTGGTGCTGCTGGTGTTCTGGCTCAACATCGGCCAGAACACCGCGGTCATCGGCATGGTCGTCTACGCGGTGCTGCCGGTGCTGGCCAACACCATCACCGGGCTGCGCAACATCGACCCCGGGCTGACGGAGGCCGCCAAGGGCATCGGGATGTCCTCGCTCGGCGTGCTGACCAAGGTCGAACTGCCGCTCGCCGTACCGCTGATCCTCGCGGGCGTCCGCAACGCCCTCGTCCTCAACGTCGGCACGGCCACGCTCGCCACCTTCATCGGCGGCGGCGGCCTCGGCGACCTGATCGCCTCCGGCATCACCACCCAGCGGATGCCGGTGCTGATGCTCGGGTCGATCCTCACGGTCGCCCTGGCCCTGCTGGTCGACTGGCTGGCCTCACTCGTCGAACTTGTGCTGCGCCCGCGCGGCTTGGAGGGAACGTCCTGATGCGCAGGTCCGGTCGTACGCAGGCACTCGCCGCCGCCACGGCGGCCCTGGCCCTGACGGCGACGCTGAGCGGCTGCGGCCTGGTCAGCGGCAGCCCCATGGCCGACAAGGTGCAGCCGGGGACGGTGGGCGCCGGTCAGCCCCTGAAGGGTGCCCGACTGACCGTCACGTCCAAGGAGTTCACCGAGCAGATCATCCTCGGCAAGGTGATGGGGCTGGTCTTCCGCGCCGCGGGCGCCGAGGTGGTGGACCGTACCGCCGTACAGGGCTCCATCGGTGCCCGCTCGGCCGTCGAGACCGGCACGGCGGACGGCATGTACGAGTACACCGGCACGTCCTGGATCACCTACCTCGGCCACACCAAGCCGGTGCCCGACCCGAGGAAGCAGTGGGAGACCGTACGCAAGGAGGACCGGGCCAAGGGCCTCACCTGGCTGGAGCCCTCCGAGCTCGACAACACCTACGCGCTCGTCATCAACGACAGGCTCCAGAAGAAGTACGGCATCAAGACCCTCTCCGACGTGGCCGAGTTCTCCCGTAAGAACCCCAACGAGGCGAGCGTCTGCGTGGACAACGAGTTCGCCGCCCGCCAGGACGGGCTGAAGGGCATGGCGAAGAAGTACGGCATGCGCTTCCCCTCCGGACAGACGCACAAGATGGCCGGCGGCGTCGTCTACACACAGACCGCGAAGGGCAAGCCGTGCGTCTTCGGCGAGGTCGCCGCGACCGACGGACGCATCCCGGCGCTGAATCTGAAGCTCCTGGAGGACGACAAGAAGTTCTTCCCGAACTACAACGTCGCACCGGAGATCAACAGCCGGACGCTGAAGGAGCATCCGGAGATCGCGAAGCTGCTGGCGCCCATCACGAAGGCGCTGAACAACAAGATGGCGCAGAAGCTCAACGCGAAGGTGGACGTGGAGGGCCAGGACCCGCACGACGTCGCCAAGGACTGGCTGGTCAAGGAGGGCTTCGTCAAGGCGGGTTGAGGCGTGGGCCGCGGGGCGCCCCGGTGGCCGGCGGTGCGCCCCGGCGCACGGACGCGTGCCGTCACGCGGGGGCGGCCGTCAGCAACTCGGCACGCTGCCACCGCTCTTGAGCGCCTTCAGCGCCTTCACCGCGCCCTTGAGCGTGTCGACGGGCACCAGCCGCAGCCCCTTCGGCCGGTCCGCGTGCGCGTCGCCGCACTCGGCGCGCGGCACGAGGAAGACGCTCGCGCCGTCCCGCTTGGCCGCCTTCGTCTTCAGCGGCACCCCGCCGACGGGACCGACCCTGCCGTCCGCCGTGATCGTGCCCGTCCCGGCGATCACTCGGCCGCCGGTCAGGCCCCCGTCGCCCGAACCCGCGGCGCCGCCGCCGAGCTTGTCGATGATGCCGAGCGAGAAGAACAGCCCGGCGCTGGGGCCGCCCACGTCCGCCAGGCGCAGCGAAACCCGTACGTCACGCGGCGACTTGTGCAGTTCGCGCAGCGCCGCCTTGATCGCCGCCTGCTGTGACGCGCGCATCTCGCCCCGGTTGTGCTCCTCGATCTCGCCGGTGGTCTCGCCCACCGGGTAGACCGCCTCGGTGGGCATGGCCGCGCGGTCCGTACGGAACCAGCTCTCCAGGACCTGCGGCAGCCGTACGGTCGCACCGGGCGGCGTCGCGGCGATCGTCGTCATCAGCAGCTTGCCCTCGCGGGACCCGGTCGTACGGGCCTGCTCCCCGGAGACCGTGATGACGGGCTTGTCCTTGCTGTCGCCGATGACGTCCGCGGTCAGTCCCGGCTGCGCCAGCGCGAACGGCAGCGGCGCGAGCGCCGTCACCGCGAGCAGCGCGGCCGTCGGCACGGCGCACACGAGCAGCGTGCGCCTGCGGGGGCCGAGCCGCGCGGGAAGAAGACGCCTGCCGATACGGGAGAGCGCTGAGGAACGGGTCGCCGGTGTGTCCACCCCGGCAACCTAGCAATCCCGCGGGGCCGTTGACCTCGGGTGGGTCAGCGCAGCGCGTCCGCCACCTCCTGTGCGGCGCGGACCACGCGCTCTCCGACCTGGGGCGGCACCGAGTCCGTCAGCATCACCACGCCCACGCTGCCCTCGATGCCGGTCACGCCCCGCACCGGGGCCGCGGCACCGCCGGCGCCCGCCTCCAACTCGCCGTGTGTGAGCACGAATCCGGGGCCCAGCTCCTCGTCGGGACGGCGGCCCGCGAGGATCGCCCGGCCGGCCGCGCCCTTGTCGAGGGGGTGGCGGAAGCCGGTGCGGTAGGCGACGTGGTAGTCCGTCCAGCTCGGTTCGACCACCGCGACCGCGAGGGCGTCCGTACCGTCCACCAGGGTCAGATGCGCCGTCGCCCCGACCTCCTCGGCCAGCGACCGCAGCGCGGGCAGCGCCGCCTCCCGTACGAGCGGATGCACCTGACGTCCCAGCCGCAGCACCCCCAGCCCGACGCGGGCCCGTCCGCCCACGTCGCGCCGTACGAGGGAGTGCTGCTCCAGCGTGGCGAGCAGCCGGTAGACGACGGTCCGGTTGACGCCGAGCTTGTTGGACAGCTCCGTCACGGTCAGCCCGTGGTCGGTGTCGGCGAGCAGCTTGAGGACACGAAGTCCACGGTCGAGCGTCTGAGAGGTCTCCGCAGTCACGGACGCGCTCCTCTCCTCAAGTCGGTGGGGGGGCGGCGGCACCGGGCGGGAGCGCGGCCATGGGTATCGCCAGGGGGCGGCTCGTGGGGGTCCGGCGTGGGCCACGCCGCAGCCGGCCGCGGCCGACGGGGAGGGGATCACGCTGTGGCCTTGCAACTTAGCGACCGTCTCCGCTGACCGGAAGAGTGCGTCCAGAATCCGGTCACGCCGCGGACCGCCCGTACCGCACGGAAGCGGACCTTACGGGCGTTCCGATCGGTACGGGCGGGACGTACAGGTGTGACGTACGGGTGTGAAGTGCGGCCGTGCGGTGCGGCGCTGGGGCGGTGGGCGGCAGGGCGCGAGGGCGGTATCCCTCGGAGTCCCTCAGATGACGCCCTGCGCGAGCATCGCGTCGGCGACCAGCTCGAACCCGGCGATGTTCGCGCCCGCCACGTAGTTGCCGTCCTGCCCGTACCGGGCGGCCGTCTCATGGCAGGTGTCGTGGATGTGCCGCATGATCTCCGCGAGCCGCTCCTCGGTGTGCGCGAACGTCCACGAGTCGCGCGAGGCGTTCTGCTGCATCTCCAGCGCACTGGTGGCGACGCCGCCGGCGTTGGCCGCCTTGCCCGGACCGAACGCCGTGCCGCTCTTCCGGAAGACGGTCACGCCCTCCGGCGTCGTCGGCATGTTGGCGCCCTCGGCCACGGCCTTGACCCCGTTCCGTACGAGCCGTTCGGCGTCCCGTTCGTCCAGCTCGTTCTGCGTCGCACAGGGCAGCGCCACGTCGCAGTCGACGCCCCACACGCTCTCGCCCTCGACGAACCGGGCGCTGGGGCCGCGGCGCTCGGCGTACTCGGAGACCCGGCCCCGCTCGATCTCCTTGATCTGCTTGAGGAGTTCGACGTCGAGGCCCTTCTCGTCGACCACGAAACCGCCGGAGTCGGAGCACGTCACCACGGTGGCGCCCAACTGCTGTGCCTTCTCGGCCGCGTAGATCGCGACGTTGCCCGAGCCCGAGAGCGCGACCCGCTGCCCGGCCAGCTCCTCGCCGCGGGAGCGCAGCATCTCGTTCGTGAAGAGCACACAGCCGTAGCCCGTCGCCTCCCTGCGCGCGCGGGCACCGCCCCAGCCCAGGCCCTTGCCGGTCAGGACGCCCGACTCGTAGCGGTTGGTGATGCGCTTGTACTGCCCGAAGAGATAGCCGATCTCCCGCCCGCCGACGCCGATGTCCCCCGCCGGCACGTCCGTGTACTCGCCGAGGTGCCGGTACATCTCCGTCATGAACGACTGGCAGAAACGCATCACTTCGCCGTCGGAGCGGTTCTTGGGGTCGAAGTCGCTGCCGCCCTTGCCGCCGCCGATGGGCATGCCGGTCAGGGCGTTCTTGAAGACCTGCTCGAAGCCGAGGAACTTCATGATCCCGACGTTCACGGACGGATGGAACCGCAGCCCGCCCTTGTACGGGCCGAGCGCGCTGTTGAACTCCACACGGAAGCCCCGGTTGATCTGCACCACGCCCGCGTCGTCGACCCAGGGCACCCGGAAGATCAACTGCCGCTCGGGCTCGCAGAGCCGCTCGATTATGCGGGCCTGCTGGAGCTCCGGCTTACGGGCGAAGACGGGGCCCAGCGAGTCGAAGACCTCGCGCACCGCCTGGTGGAACTCGTCGTCCCCGGCGTTGCGCCGCAGCACCTCGCGGTAGAGCGGCTCCAGGACACCGGTTTCCGAGCCGTTGCGCGCAGAGGACATTTCGAGCGATTCTCCTTTTCCGGGTGCGGCGATCTTTTCGATCGTACGTTCCCGGTACATCCACCTCCGCTCGGGGCGGCCTCCCGGCCCGGTCACGGGCCTCCGCCCCACGGGCACGGAGTCGCGGGCGCCCCCGTCGCGTGGGGTCACCGCATGCGCGTCACTTCATGCGCGTCGCCCACTCCCGCACCTTCGCGATCCGCTGCTCGATCTGCCCCGCCGTCGCCTCCGCGCTCGGCGGCCCCCCGCACACGCGCCGCAGCTCGTTGTGGATCACACCGTGCGGCTTGCCGCTCTGGTGCGCGTACGCACCGACGAGCCCGTTCAACTGCTTGCGCAGCTCCAGCAGTTCCTTGTGCGTGACGACGGGACGCCGTTCCGCGGGCATCTCCAGGAGGTCGGCCTCGGCGTCCGGCTTCTTCCGGCTGTGCGCGATCTGCCGTGCCTGCCGCTTCTGCAGCAGCGTCTGCACCTGCTCCGGCTCCAGCAGTCCGGGGATGCCGAGGTAGTCCTGCTCCTCGTCGCTGCCGGGGTGCGCCTGCATGCCGAACTCGGCGCCGTCGTACATGACCCGGTCGAAGACCGCGTCCGACTCCAGTGCCTCGAAGGGCAGTTGGTCCTGTTCGCCGGTGTCCTCGTCCTGCTCCCGCTCGGCCTCCTTGAGCAGGTCGGCCTCCTCGGCGTACGGGTCGTCCTCGGCGGCCTTCTTCGGCTTGTCCAGGACGTGGTCGCGCTCGACCTCCATCTCGTGCGCGTAGGTCATCAGCGCGGGGATGGTCGGCACGAAGACCGACGCGGTCTCGCCGCGCCGCCGCGACCGTACGAAACGTCCCACGGCCTGGGCGAAGAACAGCGGTGTGGAGACCGTCGTGGCGTAGACGCCGACCGCGAGACGCGGCACGTCGACGCCCTCGGAGACCATGCGGACCGCGACCATCCAACGGTCGCCGGAGGAACGGAAGTCCTCGATGCGCTGCGAGGCGCCGGTGTCGTCGGACAGGACGAGCGTGGCCGGCGAGCCGGTGACCTGGCGCAGCAGCTTCGCGTACGCGCGTGCCGAGTCCTGGTCGCTGGCGATCACCAGTCCACCCGCGTCCGGGACGGCCTTGCGCACCTCGCTCAGCCGGTGGTCGGCCGACCGCAGCACGGACGGGATCCACTCGCCGTGCGGGTCGAGGGCCGTGCGCCACGCCTGGGAGATCGCGTCCTTGGTCATGGGCTCGCCGAGGCGGGCCTCGATCTCGTCGCCGGACTTGGTGCGCCAGCGCATGTTGCCGCTGTAGGAGAGGAAGATGACGGGCCGCACGACGCCGTCGCCGAGCGCGTTCCCGTAGCCGTAGGTGTAGTCGGCGACGGAACGCCGCACTCCGTCGGCGTCCTCGGCGTACTCCACGAACGGGATCGGGTTGGTGTCGGAACGGAACGGGGTGCCGGTGAGCGCGAGCCGCCGGGTCGCGGGCTCGAACGCCTCCTGGCACGCCTCGCCCCAGGAGCGGCTGTCCCCGGCGTGGTGGATCTCGTCGAGGATGACGAGGGTCTTGCGCTGCTCGACGCGGTTGCGGTGCAGCATCGGGCGCACGCCCACGCCCGCGTACGTCACGGCGACGCCGTGGTACTCCTTGCTGACCGGGCCCGCGCTGTAGTCCGGGTCGAGCTTGATGCCGATGCGCGCCGCGGCCTCCGCCCACTGCTTCTTCAGATGCTCGGTCGGCGCGACGACGGTCACCTGCTGTACGACGTGGTGGTGGAGCAGCCAGGAGGCGAGCGTCAGCGCGAACGTCGTCTTGCCGGCGCCCGGGGTGGCGACGGCGAGGAAGTCCCGTGGCTGCTGCTGGAGATACGCGTCCATCGCCGCCTGCTGCCAGGCGCGCAGCTTGCCGGCCGTGCCCCAGGGGGCGCGGCCGGGGAAGGCGGGCGACAGGTGGTGGCTGGTGGAGGAAGTGCTGGAAGTCACGGTCTCCGGGGGGTCGTTGGCGTGGTCTCGCGTGGTCGTCCGCGGCGTGGCCCGGCGCACGGATCCGCGTCGCGGGTACGCGTCACGGGTCCGCGTCGTCGCCGGCTCCGCGCCGCGTCGGCGCGAGGCCGGTTCAGCCTACCGGCGGCCGGTCACGGGCCTCGGCGGGGAGTCCGCTTTCGCCGGATTGCCGGGCAGGGAGCGAAAGTTGGGCGCGGGAGTTGGGCGCGGGAGCCGGGGCGCGAGGGTGCGGCCGGCCCGCTCACGTGGTCAGCAGCACGCCCGCGTACGAAACCCCCGCGATGACGACCCACGAGCACAGCCCGAGTGCGGCCACCCTGCTGCCCGTACGCGCGAGCGTCGGCAGATGGACGGCGCTGCCGAGCCCGAACAAGGCCGCGGCCAGGAGGACTTCCTGCACGGTGCCCGCGAGGCCGAGCGCACCGCCGGGCAGCCAACCCGTCGTACGGACGGCGACCATCAGCAGGAACCCGGCGACGAACAGCGGCAGCAGCGGCGGGCGGCGCCCCTCGGCCACGGCGTCCGCTCCCTGCACGGCTCCCCGCCCGGCGCGTGACCCGGTGCGCGCCCGTACGGAGACCACCACGGCCGCCACCAGCGGCGCGAGCAGCGCGACGCGCATCAGCTTCACCAGCACCGCCTGGCTCAGCGCATGCTGTCCCGCGGTCTGCGCGGTGGCGACGACCTGCCCGACGTCGTGCACGCCCGCGCCGACCCAGCGCCCGAACTGCCCGGCGTCCAGGCCCAACGGGTGCTGCAACAGGGGCAGTACGGCGATGGCGAGCGTGCCGCACAGCGTGACGAGGGCGACGGACGTGGCGACGTCGCGCTCCTCGCTCTTGCGTACCTCGCTGACGGCGCAGATCGCGGAGGCGCCGCAGATCGAGTAGCCGGTGGCGACGAGCAGCGGCTGGTCGCCGGGGAGGCCGAGCTTCCGGCCGAGCCACAGCGTCCCCGCGAACGTCGCCGCGACGACGGCGAACACCATCGCGACCGTCGCCCAGCCGATGCCGACGATGTCGCCGACGCTCAGCTTCAGCCCGAGCAGCACCACGCCGAGCCGCATCAGCCGCTTGCCCGCGAAGGAGAGTCCGGGCCGGGCCGCACCGTTCACCAGGCCGCGTACGCCCGGGAGATGGGCGACGAGGACGCCGAGGACGACCGCCGCCGTGAGCATCGGGACGGCCGGGACGAGGAGATGCACGCCCTCGGCGGCGGCGACACCGAGCGCGGCGAGCGCGAGTCCGGGCAGCACGCCGGGACCGCGGGCGGGCGGTGCCGCTGTCCGGGACCGGGTGCCCGTTCGGGTACGCGTAGGGGTCCGGGTGCGGGCCCTGGCACCGGCCTGGTCGGCGCGGTCCTCCGCGGAGGCGGCG
>NZ_LJGW01000189.1 GCF_001751255.1 Streptomyces nanshensis
CGAGGCCGGCCTGCGCGACCACGCGGCCCGGCTGGCCGCGCACCTCGCCGACCACCCCGAAACCGCGTCGGCCGACGTGGCGTTCACACAGCTCACCTCGCGCACCGTCTGGCCACGGCGCCTCGCGCTGCCCGGCGGGAGCCACGACGAACAGCTCACCGCCCTGCGCGCCGTGGCCGCCGGCGACCAGCCCGCCGACGCGGTGCACGGCACGGTGGCGGAGGAACGGCCGATGGTCTTCCTCTTCCCC
Source organism: Streptomyces nanshensis (assembly GCF_001751255.1). Classification (GTDB taxonomy): domain Bacteria; phylum Actinomycetota; class Actinomycetes; order Streptomycetales; family Streptomycetaceae; genus Streptomyces; species Streptomyces nanshensis_A. Next base: position 251 of record NZ_LJGW01000189.1, read on the forward strand.
GGCCAGGGCGGCCAGTGGGTCGGCATGGGCCGCCGGCTGGCGGAGGAGAGCGAGCACTTCCGGGACGAACTCGACGCTTGCGACCGGGCCTTGCGGCAATACACCGAAGTGCCGCTGCACAGCGTGCTGTCCGGCGAGGTGCCGATGGACCGCATCGACGTGGTCCAGCCCGCGATGTTCGCGGTCATGGTCTCCCTGGCCGGCCTGTGGCGCGCCCACGGCGTGCACCCCGCGGCCGTTGTCGGCCAGAGCCTGGGCGAGATCGCCGCCGCCACCGTCGCGGGCGGCCTGTCGCTGGAGGACGGCGCCCTGCTGGTCACCGCCTTCAGCAAGGCCCAGGCGCTGATCCAGGGCCGGGGCGAGATGGTCGCCGTGGCCCTGTCCCCCGAGGAGACCGAGGCACTGCTCGCCGAATGGGCGCTCGACCTGGAGGTCGCGGTGGTCAACGGCCCCCGCGCGACGGTCGTCTCGGGCGACCCGCAGGCCGCCGCCGCCCTCACCGTGAAGCTGGCGGAACGCGGCGTGCGCAGCCGCCTCCTCCCGATCGGCATCGCCGCCCACTCGCGGCAGATCGACGAGGTCCGCGACTACATGCTGCGGGAACTCGCCCCGATCCGCCCGCGTACCGGCGACGTGCCGATGTACGCCTCCGCGGTCGGCGGCCTCGTCGGCACCGGCACCCTCGACGCCGCCTACTGGTACCGGAGCCTGCGCGGCACCGCCCGGTTCGAGAAGGCCATGACGCAGGCGCTGCACGACGGCCACCGGCTGTTCGCCGAGATGGGCCCGCACCCCGTGCTCACCCCCGGCGCCGAGGACACCGTCGCGCACGCCGACCTGGACGCCGTGGTGCTGGACACCATGCGGCGGGACGACGACGGCATCGACGGCCATCTGCGTGCCCTCGCCGGCGCACACGCGCACGGGGCGACTCCTGACTGGGCCGCGGTACTCGCCGGAGCGGGGCGCGTCGCGCTGCCCGGTTACCGGTTGGAGAGCGACACCGAGGACACCGCGGCGGGCGACGGCGGGCTGCGGGAACGGCTGCTGCCGCTGGAGCCCGCCCGGCGGCTCGCCGAACTGCTGGACGTGGTGGTTCAGCAGCTCGCCGGACTGCCGGGCGGCGGCACCTCCGGCTCCGTCCGCCCCGGAGCGGACTTCCGCTCGCTCGGCGTGGACTCACTGGGCGCCCTCGCGCTGCGCAACCGCGTCAACGAGGCGACGGGTCTGCGTCTGCCCGCGACCGCCGTCTTCGACCACCCGTCCCCGGAGGCCCTCGCGGAGGAGATGCACCGTCGCCTCTTCGGCGAGGCCGAAGCGCTCCCCGACACCGCCGTGGGTGCGCCCGTCGACCAGGACGACCCGATAGCGATCGTCGGCATGGCCTGCCGTCTGCCCGGCGGCGCGGACTCGCCCGAGCACCTGTGGGAGCTGCTGGAAGGGGGGCGCGACGCGATCGCCGCGTTCCCCGACGACCGCGGCTGGGACCTGGAGGCCCTGTACGACGCGGACGCCGGCCGGCCGGGCACCTTCTACCAGCGCGAAGCGGGCCTGCTCGACGGCGTCGACCGCTTCGACGCGGGGTTCTTCGGTATTTCGCCGCGTGAGGCGCTGGCGATGGATCCGCAGCAGCGGCTGCTGCTGGAGACCAGTTGGGAAGCGCTGGAGCGGTCCGGAATCGCCCCCACCACCCTGCGCGGTTCGCGTACCGGGGTGTTCACCGGCGTGATGAACCTGCCCTACGGCCAGCCCCTGCACCAGGCCAGCTCCGAACTGGAGGGCTATGTGCTGACCGGCACCGCCTCCAGCGTGGTCTCCGGAAGGCTCTCCTATCTGCTCGGCCTGGAGGGTCCGGCCGTCAGCGTCGACACGGCCTGTTCCTCGTCGCTGGTCGCGCTGCACTTGGCGTGCCAGTCCCTGCGCCAGGGCGAGTGCGACCTCGCGTTCGCCTCCGGCGCCACGGTCATGGCCGAACCGGGCATGTTCATCGAGTTCAGCCGGCAGCGCGCACTGTCTCCCGACGGCCGCTCCAAGGCGTTCTCCGCCGACGCCGACGGCTTCGGAATGTCCGAGGGGGTGGGTGTGCTGGTGGTGGAGCGGTTGTCGGATGCGCGTCGCAACGGTCACAACGTTCTTGCGGTGGTGCGTGGGTCTGCGGTGAATCAGGACGG
>NZ_LJGW01000182.1 GCF_001751255.1 Streptomyces nanshensis
AGCGCGGCGGCGACCGCGACCGGCGCGAGGGCGGCGGACGTCCCGCCTTCAACCGCGACCGCGACCGGGACCGCCCGCGTGAGCGCCGCGAGGGCCGCCCGAGCTACAACCGCGAGCGCCGCGACGACCGGCGCCCCGGCTCCTCGTACGGTCCCTCCACGCACGGCCGGGACAGCCGCGGGCACGACGACCGGCGCCCCTACGGACGCCGCGACGACCACCGCGGAGGCAGCCGCTCGTTCGACCGCCGTACGGACAAGCCGCGTTGGAAGCGCAACNGAAGCGCAACGGCTGACGCTTCGCTGACACCTCCCCAGCGCGAAGGCCGATGCCTTCGAAGCCCGGAGGGCCTCCGGGCTATGCTGCGGGGGCGGGCCGTTAGCTCAATTGGCAGAGCAGTGGACTTTTAATCCATTGGTTGAGGGTTCGAGTCCCTCACGGCCTACAGGACTCACCTTCCGGAACCCCCGCCGACCTGGTCGCGCGGGGGTTCCGCCGTTCCGCCGGCTCCCCGGTACGTCGCGATGCGCAGGACGGTCGCTCAACAGGACGCCCCAGTACGGGAGTTGGCCGCACGCGCGAGAGCCGCGCTCGCCGCACGAAGGCAACCCAGGGCGTGTAGCAGCGACTTGGGACCGTACGGGTGCCGAGGGCTCGCGGCGCACTCCGCGTCGGAGGAGGCGGCTCGTACGTGCCCCGTACGTGCTCGTACGTCGCTCCGCCGTAACGCCCCTCCACCGCGACCTGCCCCTCGACCGCAACGTGCCGCACCCCGCGACGGGATGCGGCACGCTGCGGTGCGCGAAGGACTCAGCAGGTCACGTCGCCTGCGCCGGCCGCGCGGGAGGAACCGCCGCGCACAGTTCGTCGGCCTCCTTCTCCGTGGCGACGCACGGCGGGGAGCCCAGCAGCGACTGCTGCGCCGTCTCCTTCATCCGCAGCACCGCGACGATGCCGATGACCGCGGCGCCCACCGTCGCGTACGCCGGGACCATGCTGTTGTCCGTCTTCTCGACGACGGACTCCAGGAGCATCGGCGTGGTGCCGCCGAAGAGGAGCGTCGAGACGTTGTAGCTGATCGCGAGCGCGCCGTAGCGCACGTCCGTGGAGAACATGGCCGGCAGCACGGCCGACATGGTGCCCAGCAGACAGACCAGCGAGGCGCTCAGCATCAGCATGCCGATCAGGGGGTACGCCAGGCTCTCCGTGCCCTTCTGGAGCAGAAGGAACGCCGGGATCGTCAGCACCAGGAACCCGGTCATGCCGGTGAGCAGCAGCGGTTTGCGCCCGTGCCGGTCGTTCAGCCGTCCCACGGAGGTGAGGACGCACATCATGATGAGCATGGTGACGACCGACAGGATCGTGGCCGTGTTGGCCTCGTACTTCAGCGAACTCTGGAGATACGTCGGCATGTACGTCAGCAGCATGTAGTCCGTGAGGTTGTACGCCGCGACGAGCGCCAGACACAGGATGATCGCCGGCCACTGCGTCCTGAACATCCTGGCGAGCGACTGCTTCGGGCTGTTCTCCGACAGCCGCGGCTTCGACGCCTCCTGCTCGCCGCCCGACTCGGCGGCCTTCTGCAGGAACGCGGGCGTCTCGTCGAGCTTCAGCCGCAGATAGATACCGATCAGGCCGATGGGCCCGCCGATGAGGAACGGGATGCGCCAGCCCCACGAGACCAGGTCGGCGTGGCTGAGGAAGGTCTGGAGCACCGCCGCGATGGAGGCGGCGCCGACGTATCCGGCCAGCGTCCCCATCTCCAGGAAGCTGCCGTAGAAGCCGCGCCTCTTGTCGGGCGCGTACTCGGCGATGAACGTCGCCGCGCCGCCGTACTCGCCGCCGGTCGAGAAGCCCTGGAGCAGGCGGAAGAAGACCAGCAGCGCCGGCGCCGCGACGCCGATGGTGTCCATGGACGGGATGAGTCCGACGCAGAAGGTGCTCGCCGCCATCAGCAGCATGGTCGTCGCCAGCACCTGCTTGCGCCCGATGCGGTCGCCGAGCGGGCCGAAGACCAGGCCGCCCAGCGGACGCGGGAGGAAGCTGAGCGCGAAGGTCGCCAGCGAGCCGATCGTGGAGCCGTTGAAGAAGACCTCGCCCATGACGATCGCGAGATAGGAGTAGGTCGCGAAGTCGAACCACTCCATGGCGTTGCCGAGCGCCGCGGCCTTCACCGCTCGCTTGACGATCCGCTCGTCGCTGACGGTGATGTCGCTGCGCCGCCAAGGGCGATCAGGTCGTTGCTCCCGACCTTCGATCTCCCCCGTACCCTTGCTGTTTCCCGGCATGCGCCATTCCTCCTCTGCTCTGTGCGCGGGTGGGAGCGGCCGCCCGGCGGCACCGTGGCGAGGCCGTCGCGCGGCGTGCGCGTGCGCACGCTCCCACCGTCACGCGTCGGTCGCAGCGCCGCCCGCGAGTGAACGCCGGGCGGGCGGCGCTGTGTTGGTCGCGCAGAGTCTGGGGGTCAAGGCGCTCGACTGTCGAGGACCCTGATCAACTCCTCTACGTGGCCTGTTGCTTGACGTCGTAGACGTCTGCCCGACGGTGCCCGGCTCATCCACCGTCCGGTGTCCCGGCTTCGTGGGCCGTCGGGCGGTCCTGCGGTCCGGTGGCCGGGCCGTCAGAAGGTGACGGTCGCGGTCACCGGTACGTGGTCGGAGAGCGTGACGTGCTGGTCGGTCACCGAACAGGACGCCTTCGCCGAGGAGTTGCCGAACACGTAGTCCAGCTTGGAGCCGCGCTTGCCGCTCTGGTTCTGGAAGGTGCCCTTGCCGGTACGGTCGCCTCCGGCGGCGTCCTGGCTGCACTCCTTGTAGCCGCCGTAGAGCGGGTCGAGGAGCGGTGCCGTCACCGTGGAGTCCTGCTGGGGCGAGGCGTTGAGGTCGCCGCCCAGCACGACCCGCGAGTGGCCCTTGCCCTTCGCGGCGAGCTCCTCCGCCTGTCCGTACTGCGACGTCAGGAACTCCGACGCCTTCTTGTCGTCCCACGAGCCGTGGCCGCCCTTGAAGGGCGTGAAGTGCGTGCCGCAGAAGCGGGTGCCGAGCGCGTCGGCGCACACCCCGGCCTGCTTGACGTTCCAATGGCCCCAGGTGTCACGGGCGTTGGGGACGTTGCGGGTGGCGTAGTGGAAGCGGTCGAACTTCACGTCGCCGGACTTCACGCCGACGGCCACACCGAAACCGCCCCGGCCCTTGGCGCACTGGCGCTTGCGGATCTCGCCCTTGCTCGAACCGGAACCCCGGTCGTGGATGCCGGAGAAGCCGAAGCTCCAGCCGCCCATGCCGTCGAGGGTGCGCAGCTTCTCGATGTCCGCGTAGCAGATCTCCTGGAGCAGCACCGCGTGCAGCCCCTCGTGCTGCTGCATGTGCCAGCGGATGCCGCCCGCGACCCGGTCCGTCTGGCCGTTCGCGCACAGGGCCTGGCCCTTGTCGTCCTTGCGCGGCGCGGAGTTGGCGCACACGTTCCAGGTCATCACCTTCACGGACGCGGGCGCCGCGGCCTGCTTCGCGTCCGACGACCCGGTGTCCTCGCCGTGGGACGGCGCACCGCCGGCCACGGCCGTGCCGGCGAGCAACCCCCCGGCGAGTACGAGCGCGGTGGCACCGGCGGGCACCCAGCGCGCTCTTCCCGACCGAAAACTCATGTGATCCCCCTGTGGTCGATGCGATGGATCATGATCATGCGAGGCATGACGGTCGAGCACGGCCATGCGGTGCATGACCGTGGATCTTGGTCGTGCGACACATGTCACAAAGCCCGTCAGTGTAGTGGCCATCGAGCGGCCGCGAGCGCTTCCCGGGAAGCGGAGGGAGAGCCGCCGGACATGGGCGTCCGCGGCGTCAATCTCCGGGCGGGAAGGGCTCGTTCGGGGGTGAGGACGGCGAGGGAGGCCGGGTCGCGGAGCCCGACGGGGGATCGGGCGCGGGCCGCCCGCCGGGCGTGTGCGCGGACGCCGCGGTGAGCATCGCCGCCACCTCACGGTCGACCGCGCGTTGCCACTCGGCGGCGCGACGCAGCATGGCGTGGTCCCCGCCCGGCACGGTGACGAAGCGCGCGTCGGCGCCGTCCCGCCGTGCCCGGAAAGCGAACTCCCGGGATGCGGCCGGATCCGTGACCCGGTCCCGGTCGCCGTGCAGGATCACCACGCGCCGCCCGGACAACTGCGCGGTCTCCTCGCCGGGCGGGCACCACGGGGCCAGCGCCACGACGCCGCGCACACAGCGGTCTCCGCCCACTCGCAGCGCGGCCCTGCCGCCCATCGAGTGCCCGACGAGCACCATGGGCAACTCGCCGACGGTACGCCGCAGTTCGCCGAGCGCCCACTCCGCGTCCCGGGCTGCGTCCGCCCGTACGCCGTTCCAGCCGCGGCAGCGGTAGCCGAGGCGGCACACCAGCACCCGGCCGTCCGCGGTGGCCCGCACCAGGGACCGCAGAAACGGGCGCATCCGCAGATCGGGCAGATTCCACGACGGCGGCGCGGCGAGTCCCTCGGACCGGCCGCCGTGCAGCACGAGCACCACGGCCGACGGGTCGCGCACGGTCGAGTCCACGGCGGGGTGCACTGCGGGGTGCGCGGCGGAGTGCACTGCGGAGTGCACGGTCAGGGACGGAAGCGCGCGGGCGCCCGTCCCCCTCGCACTTCTCCTGGCACGTCTTCTCACACTCTTCCTCGGGCTGCTCATCGGCGTCCTCCCGTCGGCGTCATGCCGCCATCTCGTAGGTCTCCCCTGGGAGTTCGTCGCCGAGACCCCGGCGGATCGGTCACGGACCTGCGGGCCGCGGACCGGCCAGGGATCCGCCCCGTATCGGCCCCGTACGGGCGGCTGCCCCACCGTGGCCGCGCGCACCGGTAGCGTCCACGGCCATGGCTCTCGACCTGAACGGCCACTACCACCCGCTGCTGCTGCGCCAGGTGCCCGAGGACGCCCGCACGGCGCTCGACGTGGGATGCGGAACGGGAGGGTTCGCACGGCTGCTCGCCCAGCGCGGGCTGCGGGTCGAGGGGGTGGACGGGAACGCGTCCGTGATCGAGGCCGCGCAGGCGGCGGGCGGCGGCCCCCGCTACCGCCGTACGGACATACGCGAGGCCGAACTCCCCGACGCCCACTACGACTTCGTCTCGTGCATCGCGAGCCTGCACCACATGCCGTTCGACACGGTGCTCACGCTGCGGCGGGCTCTGGCACCCGGCGGCGTCCTGGCGGTCCTCGGGCTCTGCCCCGTACGGTCGGCGGCCGACTTCGTCTGGGCCCTTCCGGCGCGGACGCTGCTCAAGGCCGACCGGCTGCTGGGCAGGTGGCGGCACACGCCGTCCGTGCAGCCGCCGATCGTCTGGCCGCCGCCGCTGTCGTACGCGGAGACCCGCGCCGAGGCCGCCCGTGTGCTGCCGGGCTCGACGCTGCGCCGTCTGCCGCTGTGGCGCTATCTGCTCCTGTACCGCGCCACGGACTGACGGACCCCGGGAGCACCACCGGCACCGGCCGCCGTCCCGCCGTCGTGCCGTCGTGCCGTCGTGCCGTCGTGCCGTCGTACAGAGCGGACGCGGTCCCGGCGGCCTCGCAGGGACGCCGGAACGACGCCCGGACGACGCCGGAACGACGCCCGGACGACGCCGGAAAAACGGCCTTGCACCTCACGCCACGTGAGGGCTCATCGTGAAGTGCGTACAGAGAGGAGCGGAGATGAGCTACTCCGTGGGGAAGGTCGCCGGTTTCGCCGGAATCACGGTGCGCACGCTGCACCACTACGACGAGATCGGCCTGCTGGTGCCCAGCGAACGCAACCGGGCCGGCCACCGCCGCTACGGCGACGCCGACCTGGACCGGCTCCAGCAGATCCTCTTCTACCGCGAGCTCGGCTTTCCGCTCGACGAGGTGGCGGCCCTTCTCGACGACCCGGACGCGGATCCGCGGGAGCAACTGCGGCGACAGCACGAGATGCTGCGTACGCGTATCGAGAAGCTGCAGAAGATGGCCGCCGCCGTCGAACACGCGATGGAGGCACGGAAGATGGGCATCGATCTCACACCGGAGGAGAAGTTCGAGGTCTTCGGCGACCACGACCCCGACCGGTACGCGGAGGAGACGGAGCGCCGCTGGGGCGGCACGGACGCCTACCGCGAGTCCCAGCGCAGAGCGTCCGCCTACACCAAGGACGACTGGCTGCGGATCAAGCAGGAGGGCGAGGAGTGGGGACGTCTCTTCGTCGAGGTGATGGAGAGCGGCCAAGGACCCGAGTCCGAGGCGGCGATGGACCTCGCGGAGGACCACCGGCAGCAGATCTGCCGGAACTTCTACGACTGCCCGCACGAGATGCACACCTGCCTCGCCGAGATGTACGTCGCCGACGAGCGCTTCACGGCGTACTTCGAGGCGATCAAGCCCGGCATGGCCGAGTATCTGCGGGAGGCGATCCTGGCGAACGGCGTGCGGCACGTGTGATCCGCACGGGATCCGGGATCCGGGATCCGAGAGGAGCGATGAGAGGGCCCGAAGGGAGGGAACGGGGGCGGCCCCGGCGTACGGGAGTCGCCGGGGCC
>NZ_LJGW01000176.1 GCF_001751255.1 Streptomyces nanshensis
GGCTCCGGCGCGGACCGCGGCCCCCGCGCCGCCCGTCCCCCTCGATCTGCGCGGCACCGCCGCCCGCCGCACGCTCGTCTTCCCCACCGGCGACCGCGTCGTGGTCTCCGGGCTGCCGGGCAGCGGCAAGTCCACGCTGATCCGCCGGGTCCTGGCGCTCCAGAGCACCGTCCGGCGCATCGACTCCCAGGACGTACGCGAGAGTTGGGCCGCCGCGCTGCCGCGCTGGCTCCCGTACGCCGCCTACCGGCCCCTGGTCCGCCTCGCCCACTACGCGGGGCTGCACCGCGCGCTGGCCTCCGGCGCGAGNGCGCGAGCGTCGTCGTGCACGACTGCGGCAGCCAGGCATGGGTGCGCACCTGGCTGGGCCGCGACGCCCTGCGCCGGGGACGCGCCCTCCATCTCGTCCTGCTCGACGTCGCGCCCGCGACGGCGCTGCGCAGCCAGGCCGAACGGGGACGCGCGGTCTCCCGCTACGCCTTCGCACGGCACCGCGCCGCCGTGCGGCGGCTCATCGCGGACGCGGAGTCGGGCAGCGTGCCGCTCGGCTGCGAGTCCGTGGTGCTGCTGGACCGGGGCGCGGCG
>NZ_LJGW01000009.1 GCF_001751255.1 Streptomyces nanshensis
TCGTGAAGAAAGCCGCCACTACGGGTGTAGGAAGTGCCAGGGTGGTCCGGGTCCGGATGGAACAGCGAGTCCAGGTCCCACCCACGATCGGTCGGGAAATCGGAGATCGCATCCGTCCCCTCCGCCACCAGCCGCCACAGATCCTCCGGCGAGGAGACCCCGCCCGGATACCGGCACGACATCCCCACGATCACCACCGGATCGTCCGCCACCGGCGGCAGCACCTGTGACGGCACCAACGCACCCTGCACGCCGGCACCGAACAGTTCCTCCCGCAAATGCGTGGCGAGGGCAGAAGCGGTGGGGTAGTCGAACACGAGCGTCGCGGGCAGCCGCAGACCGGTCGTGGCGGTCAGCCGGTTACGCAACTCGACCGCCGTCAACGAGTCGAAACCCAACTCCTGGAACGCCCGCGAGGCATCGACCTCCGCACCACTGCCGAAGCCCAGCACCCCCGCGACCTCACCACGCACCATTCCCAGCAGGGCCTCATGCTGCTCGTCCACGTCCAAGCCACTCAACCGCCGCACCAGCGTGACGGCGGCCTCGGAGGTGTCGGCGGTGCGACGTGTGCGGGTGCGGACGAGTCCGCGCAGCAGCGGCGGGACTTCGCCGCCAGCACGCAGTACGGGCAGGTCGAGCCTCACGGGCACGAGCAGCGGTTCATCGCTCGCAAGCGCCGCATCGAACAGCTCCAGACCCTCATCGGAACCCAGAGGGGGCATACCCGACCGCGCCAGACGTTCGGCGTCGGCCTCGTCAAGCATGCCCTCCTGCGCCCAGGCGCCCCACGCCAACGAGGCGGCAGGGAGGCCCAGTTCGCGGCGGTGCAGCGCCAAAGCGTCCAGGAACGCGTTCGCCGCCGCGTAATTGCCCTGACCCGCATTACCGAACACACCCGCCGCCGACGAGAACACCACAAACGCCGACAGATCCCGGTCCCGGGTCAACTCATGCAGATTCCACGCCGCATCCACCTTCGGACGGAACACCGTCGCCACACGTTCGGGATCCAGCGACTCCACAACACCGTCATCCAGAACACCCGCCGCGTGCACCACAGCACCCACCTGATGCCCGGCAAGCAGAGAAGCCAGCGCCTCCCGGTCCGCCACGTCACACGCCGCGACCTCGGCCTGTGCCCCCAACTCGGTGAGTTCGGCTACCAGGTCATCCGCACCCTCAGCCTCACGGCCACGACGGGATACGAGCAACAGATCCCGCACACCATGCTCCGAGACCAGATGCCGCGCCACCAGCGCACCCAGACCACCCGTACCACCAGTGACCAACACGGAGCCCGCAGAGCTCCACTCCACGCCGCCACCGGAGGGGGGAGCGACTCGGGCAAGGCGCGCTGCGTGCAACTGCCCGTCGACAAGCCTCAGTTGCGGCTCGTCGGCCTCCAACGCGGATGCCACCGCCGCAAGCGACGCTTCCGCATCATCGACATCCAGCAGACCGAAGCGGCCCGGGTGCTCCGCTTGCGCCGAACGCACCAGACCCCACACCGCAGCAGCCGCCGGGTCCTCACCCGTCATGGCACCACGCGTCACAAACACCAGACGACTGTCCATGAACCGCGGATCGATCAGCCACTCCTGGATGAGTTCCAGCGCGTAACCCACGGTCGTGTGTACGGTCTCGGCGCTCCCGGCGCCAGAACCGGTGACGGGAGCCACCACCAGGTCCGGCACCAGTCCGACGATGACCGTCAGGTCCTGCTGAGAGGTGACGGTGACGCGCGCTCCTTCAAGCGCTTCGTGCAGCCCGAAGACGTCGGAGCCGACCAACGGGACTTCTCCCACGGGCGTTTCTCCACCCGGTACGGCGGCCCATTCGACGCTGAACAGCGTCTCGGACGGCCTGCCGAGGTCCGCGAACTGCTCCGGCGAGATCTCGCGCAGGGAAAGTGAATCGACGGTCGCCACGAGCGCACCCGCACGGTCCGCCAGAGCTATTGCCATAGACCGCTCGGAGCCGCGCGTCAGACGCACACGGGCTGCCGAAGCTCCGGCCGCATGCAGTGTGACGCCCTCCCAGGAGAACGGCAGTCCCGGCGCCTGGCTCCGGCTTTCGTCCCGGTCGGCGAGCAAGGAGGCATGCAGCGCGGCGTCGAGCAGCGCCGGGTGCAGGCCGAAACCTGCGGTGGAAGCGCTCTGGGGCAGTTCCACCTCGGCGAAGAGCGCACCGTCGTTGCCGCGCCAGGCCGCCGTCAGCCCCTGGAAGACCGGCCCGTAGTCAAAGCCGGCGTCGGCGAACTGCTCATAGCAGTCCTCGATTTCGACCGGTTCTGCGTCGGCGGGAGGCCACACGTGGGCGTCGGGCCAGGAGGCTGCCTCTCCGGAGGCGCCGGTGACGAGCGTGCCCACGGCGTGTTGCGTCCACGGCATGTCGACCGCGTCCTCTGTCCGCGAGTACACGGCAACCGACCGGCGTTCATGTCCGTCGGGGGCTCCCACGGAAACCTGGATCTGCACGCCGCTCTCCTCGGGGAGGACGAGGGGTGCGGCCATGGTCAGGTCCTCGACGCGGTCGCAGCCGACCTCGTCACCGGCCCGCACCGCCAGTTCGACCAGTGCCGCGCCGGGCACCAGGATCTGCCCCATGACGACGTGGTCGGCAAGCCACGGATGCGTGGAGAGCGACAGACGACTGGTGAACAACACCCCGTTGCCCTCGGCCAGTTCGAGGGCGGCACCGAGCAGCGGGTGCTCCACCGAACCGAGACCGGCGGCGCGTACGTCCCCGGGACGTGTGGTGGCGGTCGGCCAGAAGCGCTGGTGCTGGAACGCGTAGGTGGGCAGATCGATCCGCCGGGCACCCGTACCGTCGAAGAGTCGCTGCCAGTCCACCTCATGACCGGCGACATGCAGTTGGGCCGCCGCGGTCAACGCCGCGGCTTCTTCACCACGGTCCTTGCGCAGGAAGGGAACCGTGGTGGTGTCGGGGGTGATCGCGGCTGTCATGGCCGAGAGCACGCCGTCCGGACCCAACTCCACGTACGCCGACACGTCTTGCTGAGCGAGCCATTCGACGCTGTCGCCGAAACGCACCGTCTCCCGGACGTGCTCCACCCAATACTCGGGCGTCGACACATCACCCCACGCCGCTACCGGAATACCGGGCGCCTCAAAAGTCAGGTTCTGGATCGCCGTGCGGAAGTCCTCCAGCATCGGCTCCATCAACGGCGAATGGAACGCATGCGAAACCCGCAGCCTCCGCGTGCGATGACCTTCCGCCTCGAAATGCGCCGCGATTTCGGCGACTTCGGCCTCGACGCCCGCCACCACCACCGCCGACGGTCCGTTGACCGCCGCCAGGGAGACACCCTCCGTCAGCAACGGAACAACCTCGGCCTCGGCCGCCTCCACCGCGACCATCGCCCCACCCTCCGGCAGGGCCTCCATCAACTCCGCCCGCGCCGACACCAGTCGACAGGCATCCTCAAGGGAGAAGACTCCGGCCACGTGTGCGGCCGCGAT
>NZ_LJGW01000002.1 GCF_001751255.1 Streptomyces nanshensis
CGCCGCGGCTTCTTCACCACGGTCCTTGCGCAGGAAGGGAACCGTGGTGGTGTCGGGGGTGATCGCGGCTGTCATGGCCGAGAGCACGCCGTCCGGACCCAACTCCACGTACGCCGACACGTCTTGCTGAGCGAGCCATTCGACGCTGTCGCCGAAACGCACCGTCTCCCGGACGTGCTCCACCCAATACTCGGGCGTCGACACATCACCCCACGCCGCTACCGGAATACCGGGCGCCTCAAAAGTCAGGTTCTGGATCGCCGTGCGGAAGTCCTCCAGCATCGGCTCCATCAACGGCGAATGGAACGCATGCGAAACCCGCAGCCTCCGCGTGCGATGACCTTCCNTTCGGCGACTTCGGCCTCGACGCCCGCCACCACCACCGCCGACGGTCCGTTGACCGCCGCCAGGGAGACACCCTCCGTCAGCAACGGAACAACCTCGGCCTCGGC
>NZ_LJGW01000177.1:0-254 GCF_001751255.1 Streptomyces nanshensis
CAGCCGGCCCGCAGGCCCGGGGCCTGGCCGGGCAGGGGCGGCGGCGCCGAGGAGAGCGCGCCCGCGCAGCCCGTACAGCAGGGGCCCGCAGGAGACTCCGCCTCTGGTTCCGGATCCGGCTCCGGTTCCGCCCCCGTACCACCGCCCGCCGACGCCGGTCCCGAGGCCGCGCCCGCTCCGGCCGCGCAGGATCCGTCCCAAGGTGCCGCACAGGTACGGCAGATGTGGCCGCAGATCCTGGAGGCCGTGAAGAA
>NZ_LJGW01000177.1:271-537 GCF_001751255.1 Streptomyces nanshensis
CTTCACCTGGATCCTGCTGAGCCAGAACGCGCAGATCGTCGGCTTCGACGGTTCCACGCTCCAGCTTGGCTTCTCCAACTCCGGTGCGCGCGACAGCTTTGTGGGCGGCGGCAGCGAAGAGGTGCTGATCCAGGCGCTGAACGACGCGCTGGGCGTGCAGTGGAAGGTCGAGGCGATCGTCGATCCGTCCGGTGGCGGCGGCGCGCGCGGTCCGGCGGGCGGTGGCGCGGCTCCGGGGGGCGGTTTCGGCGGTCCCGCGCCCGGTG
>NZ_LJGW01000191.1:0-262 GCF_001751255.1 Streptomyces nanshensis
CGAGGCCGCCGGCACCGCCGCTGACGAGATAGACGCCGCCGGGCCGCCACACCGGCGCCGGGTCCCCGGCGGACGACGCGCGACCCGCCGACCGGGCCGCGCTCCAGTGGCGCACCTGCCGTACGGCTCCGGTCCCGGTTCCCGTACCGGCTGCACCGGCGGTCCGCCGTACATGGTCCGCCTCCTCGGCGGCCTCCTCGTCCAGCACGCGCGCCAGCTCGGCGCCGCCCGGCAGTCGGTCGAACTCGACGAGCTGGCCCCG
>NZ_LJGW01000191.1:294-3770 GCF_001751255.1 Streptomyces nanshensis
GTCTTCCTGCGCCGCCGTACGCAGCATGCCGAGCAGTCCCGCCCAGCCCTGCGGCGTGCCCTCCCGGCACACCACCTGCACCCGGCACGGGGCCGCCGCCGGGCGGCCCAGCAGCCTCTGGAGCTCGGCGAGCAGCCGGGTGGCGGCGTGCTCGTACGCGGCGGCGGGCCCGTCGTCCCGGCTCTCCACCAGGACGACGGGCAGGCGGGGCGAGTGCTGCCGCAGCAGCGCCGCCTCCGCGTCCGGGACGTCGCACAGGACGGCCAGCCGGCGGACTCCGGCCGGTGCCGCCTGCCCGCGCGACGGCTCGTCTCGCCATGCCGGCACACGCAGGATGTTTCGACTCACTGTGGGATCCGTTCCAGGTCAGGTCACGGTGCGGCGCGGGGCCGCTCGTCCGAAGAGAAGAGAGGGCGGGGGCGGACGCGTACGGCGTCAGGTACGGGCGAGGTCGTCGGGATCGGCCCGTCCGTCGAGGACCGCGTCGAGCACCGCGGCACGGGCTCCGGCGTCGAACACGCCCCCGCCGTCGCCGAGTTGGGCGGCGCCAGACCCGGTGCCGGACCCGATGCCGTACTCGACGCCGCCGGGTCCGCCGGTCTCCGGTGGCGGGGCCGCCCCGTCCGTGGGCACCCAGTAGCGTTCGCGGGCGAACGGGTACGAGGGCAGCCGCACGGTGCGGCGCTCCCCCGGCGGGTGCAGCGCCTGCCAGTCGACGAGCGCCCCCTCGCACCACAGCGCGGCGGCCGCATCGAGGTCCCCGTCCCGCAGCGCGCGGGTCACCCGCGGGTCCTGCGCCCGGTCGCGCCGCACTCCCGCGCCGCGCGAGCGCCGCAGTGCGCCGGTGTGCCAGCCGCCGGGCTCCTCGCCCTTGAGGAACCGGTCCAGTACGTCGAGCACGTCCCCGGTCTCCTCGGCGACGAAGGCGAGACGCGCCTCCATCGCCTCCCGTCCCGTCTGCAACGTGCGGGCGAGGTCGGCCGTCGCGGGCGCCCGGCCCGCACCGTGCTCCCGCCGCAGGAAGTCCCGCAGCCGCTCGGCCACGATCCGCAGCCGCTCGCCGTCACGCGCCGAGACGGCGACGATCTGCGGAGCGACGGCCTGCGGAGCGCCCTGCGTCCCGTGCGCGGACCGTACGGACGCATCCCGCGAAGCCGTTTCCCGTACGGCCCGTTCCCGTGCCGCCGCGGGTGCGGCCTCCAGCACGACGTGCGCGTTGGCGCCGCCGAAGCCGAAGCTGCTCACCCCGGCGCGCAGCGGCCACGGCCGCCCGTCCGCGTCGAGCCGCGGCTCCCAGCGGCGTACCTCGCGCACCACCTCGAACCCGCCGCCGGACAGCGGCAGATGGGGATTGAGCCGGTCGCAGTGGAGGGTCGGCGGCAGTTCCCCGTGGCGCATGGCCAGCAGCACCTTCAGCACCCCGGCGAGCCCGGCCGCCGACTCGGCGTGCCCGATGTTGGTCTTCACCGAGCCCAGCGCCACCGGTGCGGTGCCGCTCTCCACACGCCCGCGGTCCGAACGCAGCGCGCGGTAGGCGCTGTCGAGGGCGCCGACCTCGACGGGGTCGCCGAGACCGGTGCCCGTGCCGTGCGCCTCGACGTAGCCGACGCTGTCGGGGTCGGTGCCGCGCATGGCCTCGCGGATGAGCGCGGTCTGCGCGACGGCGTTGGGGGCGGTGAGCGAACCGGCACGGCCGCCGTGGTTCTCGGCGCTGCCGCGTACGACGCCCCAGACCGGGTCGCCGTCCGCCAACGCCCGCTCCAGCGGCTTGAGTAGCACCGCGGCGATGCCCTCGGCACGTACGTAGCCGTCGGCGTCCGCGGAGAAGGTCTTGCAGCGGCCGTCCGGGCTGAGCATGCCCGCCATCTGCGTCGCGGCGAACGTGTCGACGCTCAGCAGCAGGTTGACGCCTCCCGCCAGGGCCATGTCGCAGCGGCCCGACCTGATGCTCTCCACCGCGCGGTGCAGGGCGACGAGCGAGCTGGAGCACGCGGTGTCCACCGGCTCGCTCGGGCCGTGCACGTCCAGGACGAAGGAGATCCGGTTGGCCAGCATCGAGTGGGCGTTGCCGGTGGCGGTGAAGCCGTCCGGTGCCACGCCGCTGGCGTTCAGCAGGTGGTGGTAGTCGCTGCCGGAGACGCCGACGTAGACGCCGGTGTTCTCCGGCAGCCGGCCGGGCGCGTAGCCGCCGTCCTCCAGCGCCGCCCACACCGTCTCCAGGGCCAACCGGTGCTGGGGGTCCATCAGTTCGGCTTCGAGCCGGGAGAGGTTGAAGAAGCCGGCGTCGAAGCGGTCGACGTCGTCGAGGACGCCCGCGAACTTCGGGAAGTCCGACCGTGCGACGACGCCGGTGTAGCGCTCGTCGAACCGGTCGCCCGGGTACTCCCCGATCAGGTCGTCCCCCGCGCGCAGCCGCTGCCAGAAGGTGTCCAGGTCAGCGGCGCCGGGGAAGCGGCCCGNCCCGCCACACCGACGACGGCGACGGCTCCCGGGTAGTCGGCCTCGTGGTAGGACACGGGCTCGGCGGACGAGAGGGGGGCGGGCGCGGTGGCCGCGGACGCCGCCCCGACTGCCGGTGCCGGAGCGGGAGTCGGCGCCCGGGCCGCGTCCGTCCCGGTGCCGTCCCCGGTGCCGCGGACGGCGCGGGCCGCCGTCTCCGCGTCGTAGCGCTCGCGCAGATGGGCGGCGAGGCTGCGGATGTCGGGGCACTCGAAGAACACGACCGGGCTGAGGTCCGTTCCGAGCAGGCCGTTGAGTTCGGAGGCCAGCCGCGCGAGGGCGATGGACTCGAAGCCGTACGCGTGGAAGTGGGTGTCGAGGTCGATCTCGTCCAGCTCGAACTTGAGCAGGTCGGCGACCGTCTCCCGCAGCACGGCGACGAGCGCGTCCCCCGCGTCGGCGTCCGCTTCCGCGGCAGGCGCGGCAGGTGGCTCACTGTGCGGCGCCGGAAGCGCCGTCGCCGGTACCGAGGCCGCCGCCAACGGGCGTGCCGCGCCCGGCAGTTCGGCCCGTACCGGTACGGCGCCGCCCTCCAGCGACGGCGGCAACGTCCCATCGGTGAACTCCGCGTCCTCCACCGCGCCCAGCGCCCGCCCGTCCCCGTCCAGGAAGGTGATGCGGAAGGTGGCCTCCGCGACGGGCTCCAGCAGCAGGGCGCGGGTGTCCGTCAGGTCGGCGCCGTACAGCGCGGCGGCGCGCAGTGCCGTCGTACGCGGCCGGCCCGTGGCGTGCTGCACGCCCTGTGCCAGCCCCGCCAGCACCCACGCGGGAATGCTGACGTGCTGCTTGTGCGGGTCCTGGCACATCGCCGGTTCGGCGACACGGACGAGCAGCCGCCGTCCGCCGGCCTCGGTGACGCCGGTGACGGCGCGCGCGTACGGGCGGGCGTCCACGCCCGCCTCGCCGAGCGCGGAGTAGAAGCCGTCGCCGTCCAGCGTCAGGGGTGCGGCGAGCAGCGCCGCGGCGTCGGCAGGCCG
>NZ_LJGW01000222.1 GCF_001751255.1 Streptomyces nanshensis
CTGGCGTGGGCGCTCTCGGCGGTGCGGCCGCTGGCGGCGCTGCCGGAGCGCTCCCGGTCCTACGGAACGGAGGCGTCCGGGTCCTACGGCGCGGAGGCGTCCGCGCCCGCGTCCGGGACCGGGTCCGCGTCCGGGCCGGGGGCCTCGCCGCTGTCCTGGCTCTTCGAGCGCTTGCGGGCGCGGTAGGCGGCCACGTTGGCGCGGGTCGCGCAGCGGTCCGAGCAGTAGCGGCGGGAGCGGGTGGTGGAGGGGNGCTGCACGGCGACGCCTGGCAGATCCCGAGCCGTTCCACGCCGAGGTCGGTGAGGTGGAAGGCGAGCCCCATGCAGGCCGTCGCGGTGTAGCCGGCCGCGGCCGTCACGGGGTGCTCGGCGAGGTGCATGTGCCAGCGGGGCCGCCCGTCCTCGCCGAGGTCGCCGTGGCCGCTGATCTGCGGGCTGGTCGGGAACTCCATGAGCAGCGCGTTGAGCAGGTCCACGGCCCGGGTCTCCTCGCCCTCGGAGGCGGCGGTGAAGACGGCGCGCAGCCGGGTGCGCACGGCGCGCAGCCTGCCGACGTCGGCCTCGGTGGCGCGGCGGGCGGTCTGCCGGTTGGGGCCGCACAGTTCCCGTACGGACTCGACCGAGGTGAGCTCGTCCTCGCCGCGTTCGGGCGCCTCGGTGTTGACCAGGCGCACCGCCAAGTCTGAGTAATGGCTGAGTTCCACTTGTGGTCCTTACGGGGCTGGTCTATCGTCGGCGGTGTTCGGTAATGAGCGGTCTCGCTCAGAGGGTATTACGTCCAGGAGGACGGCATGGCTGCTCGTACGAACGGCACCGGCACCCGCTCCGCGTCCGCGCCCGTGGACTGGCAGGCGTGGCAGGAGAGTTGGGACCGGCAGCAGGAGTTCTACCTTCCCGACCGCGAGGAGCGCTTCCGGGTCATGCTCGACATGACGGAGGCGCTGACGGGCCCCGAGCCGCTCGTGCTCGACCTGGCCTGCGGCACCGGCACGATCAGCGGACGGCTGCTGCGGCGGCTGCCCGGCGCACGCTCCACCGGAGTCGACCTCGACCCCGCGCTGCTGACGATCGCACGCGGCGCCTTCGCGGACGAGGAGCGCGTGGAGTTCGTGACCGCGGACCTCACCGACCCCGACTGGACGCGCAGCCTCCCGCACCGCCGGTACGACGCCGTGCTGACGGCGACCGCGCTGCACTGGCTGCGGACGAGGCAACTCGACGCGCTGTACGGGCAGATCGCGGGCCTGCTGCGGGACGGCGGCGTCTTCCTCAACGCCGACCACATGCCCGACGCGGCGACGCCCCGTATCAACGAGGCGGCCCACGCCTTCGACAAGGCGCGGCGCACGCGTGCGGAGGCGGCCGGGACGCAGGACTGGGCCGCGTGGTGGGAGGAGTTGTCGCACGAACCGGCGGTGGCCGAGACCGTCGCTGAGCGCTTCCGCACCATCGGCAACCCGGTCGCGGGCGACCACGCGGACGGAGAGGTGCAGTCCCCGGCCCGTCACGCCGAGCAGCTCCGCGCGGCGGGCTTCGCGGAGGCGCGGACGGTGTGGAGTTCGCCGCTGGACGCGCTGGTGATGGGGCTGAAGTAGCGGCGGGGCGGTGGCCGTTGGCCCGCACCCCGGGGACGTAGGAAGGACGCACGAGAGGGCGGTACGGGCAACGGGCCCGTACCGCCCTCTCGTATGCGGCGTCACAGAACGGCGCGGGAAGCGCCTCCGTGCGTCAGCGGCGTGCGACGCCCTCCGCGCGCGCGGCCGCGGCGACCGCCGCCGTGACGGCCGGGGCGACGCGCTCGTCGAACGGGGACGGGATGACGCACTCGGCGCTCAACTCGTCGGAGACCACGGCCGCCAGGGCCTCGGCCGCGGCGAGCTTCATGCCCTCGGTGATGTCCGTCGCGCGCACCTGGAGCGCTCCGGCGAAGACGCCGGGGAAGGCGAGCACGTTGTTGATCTGGTTCGGGTAGTCGCTGCGGCCCGTGGCCACGACCGCCGCGTACTTCGAGGCGACGTCGGGGTGGATCTCCGGGTTGGGGTTGGCCATGGCGAAGACGAACGAGTCCTTCGCGAGGGTGGCCACCGCCTCCTCGGGGACCGTGCCGCCGCTGACGCCGATGAAGACGTCCGCGCCGTTCATCGCCGACTCCAGCGAGCCGGTGCGCCCCTCCTTGTTGGTGAAGGAGGCCAACTCCCGCTTGACGTCGGTGAGATCGTCGCGGTCCGCGGAGACGACGCCCTTGCGGTCGCACACCACGATGTCGCCGATGCCCGCCTCCACCAGGATCTTGGCGATCGCGAAACCGGCCGCTCCGGCGCCGGAGACGACCGTACGCAGCTCACCCAGCGGACGCCCGGTCAGCAGCGCGGCGTTGCGGAGCGCCGCGAGCGTGACGATGGCCGTGCCGTGCTGGTCGTCGTGGAAGACGGGGACGTCCAGGCGCTCCTTGAGCTTCGCCTCGATCTCGAAGCACCGCGGCGCCGCGATGTCCTCCAGGTTGACGCCGCCGAAGGAGGGCGCGAGCCGGGCGACCGTCTCGACGATCTCGTCGGTGTCACGGCAGTCCAGCGCGACGGGGAAGGCGTCCACGCCGCCGAACTGCTTGAAGAGGATGGACTTTCCCTCCATCACCGGGAGGGATGCCTCCGGGCCGATGTCGCCCAGACCCAGCACCGCGCTGCCGTCCGTGACCACGGCGACCACCTGCGACTTCCAGGTGTAGTCGGCGACCAACTCCGGCTGGCGTGCGATCGCGTTGCAGATCTTGGCGACGCCGGGCGTGTACGCGAGGGACAGTTCGTCCGCGTCGCGCACCGGCACTGTCGCCTGCACGGCCATCTTTCCGCCGCGGTGCAGAGCGAAGGCCGGATCGATCACGTCCTCGTCCAGTCCGTCCTTCGAATTGACGATCTCCGCTGCCACTTGTCGAACCCCTTTACTGAAAAACCGTGTGAGAGTGGCCGCTCCCTGGTTGAGGAACGGGCGGGCACCACGTCCGCCGGCCGTACCCCGTGGCCCTGGTGGGAGCCCCGGGCCGGGCCCGGTGGGTGATCCCCCGAAACCCGCGCGGGACGAGGGAGGTCACAGGCCGTGAGGCCTGCGGGAAGGAGAGCGAACGCCGGGCGCGCCGCACACGCGCCCTGGTCCCCGGGTGAGGGGTGTAATCGACCTTTGTACCTGACGAAGCCCGTCGGTTACGACCCGCTGTTCCCGTACGGGACGGCCGGGAAGCGGACAATAGCCGACGAAACGGCCCGAAGCCGCCCGGGTGTCGAGCATTCCGCCACCGGAACACCACTGGGACCGAAGGGACTTCGGCGACGGCCGCTCGTGTGCCGAAGGTCTCCTGCGGAACGGAACGCGACACCTTGTACGCGACGGGTGAGTGCCCTGTATCCGGAACCCGCCCTCCGTTATCCGATTTTGACTCACGAGATCTCGGTAAGGACGCGAACGGATGGCAGGATTTCCACACCATCCATCGGCAGCATCCTTACGCGGTCATGAGCCCGAAGGTGCGTGCCAGACCGGCAGCTCCCTCATCCGCAGGAGGACCCCGTAATGACCGCACGCTTCCTCTGTCGCACGGCGGCCGCGCGCAGCCGGCGCTCTTCCAGGGCCTCCGGTCCGAGGGGTGCCTCCGGGATAGCCGCGCCGCTGGCCGTGGCGGTCGCTGGCGCCCTGCTGCTCTCCGGCTGCGGCGACCAGACGGACTCCGCCGCCGGCGGCGCCGACACCCAGGGCCGCAAGGCCCCGCTCTTCGACAAGCTGCCGAAGAAGATCCAGAAGGCCGGGGTCGTCAAGGTCGGTACGGACGCCGCGTACAAGCCGATGGAGTACAAGGACGGGCAGGAGATCGTCGGGCTCGACCCGGACCTGGCGAACGCGCTCGGCAAACAGCTCGGTGTGCGCTTCGAGTTCACCAACGGGGTCTTCGACGGGCTGATCACCTCGATGCAGACCGGCCGCTTCGACATGATCATGTCGTCGATGACGGACACCAAGGACCGGCAGCAGGGCCTGGACGACAAGGGCAAGAAGGTCGGCAAGGGCGTCGACTTCGTCGACTACCTCACCGCCGGCTCCTCGATCCTCGTGAAGAAGGGCAACCCGGAGAAGATCACGTCGGTCGACCAGCTCTGCGGCGAGAAGGTCGCCACGCAGCGCGGCACGACCTCGCACGAGATCCTCAAGAAGCAGATCGACAAGTGCAAGAAGAACCGTGAACGGCCCATCACGATCGAGCCGTTCGACAACGACGACGAGGCCCGCGTACGGCTGAAGGCTGGCGGCGTCGTCGCCGACATCTCCGACTTCCCCGTCGCCGCCAACGCCGCCAAGAGCGGCGACGACTTCGAGGTCGTCGGCGACCAGATGGAGTCCGCCCCGTACGGCATGGCCGTCGCCAAGGGCAACGACGAGATGAGCGGCGCGCTCAAGGAGGCGCTGGCGAAGATCATCAAGGACGGCTCGTACGAGAAGGCGCTGAAGAAGTGGGGCGTCGAGGACGGCGGCGTGTCCGAGGCGAAGATCAACAGCGGTTCCTGAGCGGTCCGTTCGGGCCCCGTCCGCACCTCGCCGTTCGGCGTTTCGTCCGTTCGCCGTTCCGCTTTCGCCGTTCCCGCCGTTCGTACCCTCGCCGTTCGTCCGGCCCGCGCGCGGTGCCTGGCGGCTGTTCCGCCGGGCGCCGCGCGCGGCCCTCCCACCGACTGACAGGCAGCAGCATTCATGACCGCTCCCCTCGACAAGGCGCCGAGCGACGCTCCGCCGCCGACCCGTACACCGCCCGAGGCGATCAAGGCGATACCCGTACGCCACTACGGGCGTTATGTGTCCGCCGCCGTCGTCATCGTGCTCCTCCTCCTCGTCGTCAACGCCTTCGCACAGGCGGACCTGACGTGGGCCTCCGTCGGCAGCTTCTTCTTCGACGACCAGATCATGCAGGGCGTCGCCAATACCCTGGTCGTCAGCGTGCTGTCGATGCTGATGGGCCTCGTGCTCGGCGTCGTCCTCGCGGTGATGCGGATGTCGAAGAACCCGGTCACCAACTCCGTGGCCTGGGGCTACATCTGGTTCTTCCGCGGCACGCCCGTCTACGTACAGCTCCTGCTGTGGTTCAACCTGGCGCTGATCTTCCCCGTCCTCAATCTCGGTCCCATCTACAAGGACGAGATGACGGATGTGATGACGCCGTTCGTCGCCGCGCTGCTCGGCCTCGGCCTGAACGAGGCCGCGTACATGGCGGAGATCTGCCGCGCGGGCATCCAGTCCGTCGACGAGGGGCAGACGGAGGCCTCGCAGGCGCTGGGCATGACCAGTTCGCAGAACATGCGCCGCATCGTGCTGCCGCAGGCGATGCGCGTCATCGTGCCGCCCACCGGCAACGAGTTCATCAACCTGCTGAAGACCTCGGCGCTGTGCTCCGTCGTGCAGTACGAGGAAGTGCTGCGCAAGGCGCAGAACATCGGCAACACCTCCAGCGCCGTCGTCGAGATGCTCTTCGTCGCGACCATCTGGTTCCTGGTGATCACGACGGTCTTCAGCATCGGGCAGTTCTATCTGGAGCGGCACTACGCGCGCGGCTCGTCCCGGCAGCTTCCCGCGACACCGTGGCAGCGGGCACGCCAGCTCGTCTTCACCTTCAGCCGCGGTACGGGACCGGGAGCCGGTTCCGGTACGGGAGCGGGTTCCGGTACGGGAACGGGAGGAGGCGCCGCATGAACGCGATGGTGAAGGCGGAGGCCGTACACAAGTCCTTCGGCCCGGTCGAGGTCCTCAAGGGCATCGACCTGGAGGTGGAGCCGCGCGAGGTCTTCTGCATCGTCGGGCCGTCCGGCTCGGGCAAGTCGACCTTCCTGCGCTGCATCAACCACCTGGAGAAGATCAACGCCGGACGGCTCTACGTCGACGGCACGCTGGTCGGCTACCGCGAGCACGGCGACAAGCTCTACGAGCTGCGCGACCGCGAAGTGGCGGCGCAGCGCCGCGACATCGGCATGGTCTTCCAGCGCTTCAACCTCTTCCCGCACATGACGGCGCTGGAGAACGTCATGGAGGCGCCGGTGCTCGTCAAGGGCGAGGCGAAGGCGAAGGCGCAGGAGCGCGCCCGCGCGCTGCTCGACCGCGTCGGGCTGGGGGAGAAGACCGGCAGCTACCCCGCGCAGCTCTCCGGCGGTCAGCAGCAGCGGGTCGCGATCGCCCGCGCGCTGGCGATGGAGCCGAAGCTGATGCTCTTCGACGAGCCGACCTCGGCGCTGGACCCGGAGCTGGTGGGCGAAGTGCTGGACGTCATGCGGGACTTGGCCCAGGACGGCATGACGATGATCGTCGTCACGCACGAGATGGGCTTCGCGCGGGAGGTAGGGGACTCGCTGGTCTTCATGGACGACGGCGTCGTCGTGGAGTCCGGGAATCCGCGGGACGTGCTCAACGATCCGCAGCACGAGCGGACGAAGTCCTTCCTCTCGAAGGTGCTGTAGCGCCGGGCGGCGCCGCGGTGCGTGCGGTCCGGGTGCCGGCGGTGCGCGCTCGGCGCCCCGGGCGCGCCCGGTGACACCGCCGTGAGATCGGTCGCGTTCGCGGGACGGGGGCTTTCTGGCCCCTGTCCTGCGGGAGTAGCGTCCGGATCATGTTTGCTGCCTACGCCGCGCGCATCGACAAGGACCAGCCGCTGGACGGCCTGGAGCTGGGCGACCGCCCGGAACCCGCCGTCCCGGACCGCTGGACGGCCATCGACGTCAAGGCGGCGTCGCTCAACCACCACGACCTGTGGTCGCTGCGCGGCGTCGGACTCGGCGAGGAGTCGCTGCCGATGATCCTCGGCTGCGACGCGGCCGGCGTCGACGCCGACGGCAACGAGGTCGTGCTCCACTCCGTCATCGGCTCCTCCGGACACGGCGTCGGGCCGCGCGAGCCGCGCACCCTGCTGACGGAGAAGTACCAGGGCACCTTCGCCGAGCGCGTGGCCGTACCGCAGTGGAACGTCCTGCCCAAGCCGAAGGAGCTCTCCTTCGAGGAGGCCGCCTGTCTGCCGACGGCCTGGCTGACCGCGTACCGCATGCTCTTCACCAACGCGGGCGTACGGCCCGGCGACAGCGTGCTCGTACAGGGCGCGGGCGGCGGCGTCGCGACCGCCGCGATCGTGCTGGGCGCCGCCGCGGGGCTGCGGGTCTTCGCCACCAGCCGGGACGAGGCCAAGCGCAAGCGCGCCGTCGAACTCGGCGCCGAGGCCGCCGTGGAGACCGGCGCGCGGCTGCCGCAGCGGGTCGACGCCGTGCTGGAGACCGTGGGCGCCGCGACCTGGTCGCACTCGCTGAAGTCGCTCAGGCCGGGCGGCACGGTCGTCATCTCGGGCGCGACGAGCGGCCCCAACCCGCCCGCGGCCGAGCTGAACCGGATCTTCTTCCTCGAACTCAAGGTCGTGGGCTCGACGATGGGCAGCAAGGAGGAGCTCGCCTCGCTGCTGAACTTCTGCGCCGCGAAGGGCGTCCGCCCCGTCATCGACTCGACGCTGCCGCTGGACCGCGCCCGCGAGGGCTTCGCGAAGATGGCGGAGGGCGATCTGTTCGGGAAGGTCGTGCTGACGGTCTGAGCCGCGGGTCCGGCTACCGCGCCGGGGGCGCGGACGGTTCCGCCGTCTCCGGCGGTTCCGGCGCCGCTGTCTCCGTCTCCGGAGGTGTCGGCGGTGCGTGCCGTGCCGTGTACGCGGCGAAGGGCTCGATGCCCGCCTCCGCGCGGCGTTCGTCGAGCCGTTCCGGGTCGGCGCAGGGCCACGGCACGGGGGAGCCGTCCTCGGTCATGCCCGCGATCTGTGTGCCGTACGGCTGCTCGCGGCCCTCGTTGACGTACGTACGGTCGCGGAGGAAGGCGAGCTGCGACACGCTCGCCTCGCCCCTCTCCACGGCCTGCTCCAGAAGCGCCAACGCGCGCCGCTGCACGTCCAGTTGGCGGTCGGCGTGCTGCGCGATGAGCCACGCGGCACGCGCCCCCTCCTCGCCGACCAGCGCCGCGGTCGGCCAGCCGTGTTCGTCCATGATCGCGCCGAGCCGGTCGCCGTGCCGCGCGGTCAGCCGCCGCCAGGCGAGCTGCTCGGCGAAGTCACTGCTGAGCGCCCCGGCGGAGGCCCGCTGATCCGCCTCGCCCATGCGCGTCAGCTCCTCGGCCAGTGCTGTGAGCATCGTCCCCGTCCTCCCGTGGTCTTGTGCATGCAGCCGTGCGCATCCGTGCGTACCCGTGCGTCTGCGCACGCACCACGGTAGGACGCGGACGGACCGCGAAGATCATCCGCGAGAACGGTGACGCGGGGGCTCGTACGCGGGGAGGATGGAGATGTCACCGGGGGTCGGGGAACGCGTTCGCGCGCAACGCATGTGCGCCGCACGCGCACCGCATCGGCTCGCGGGCGTCGCGGGGAGACGGCTTCCGTACCACCATGGGATGACCTTCCGCCGCCGCGGCCGCTTCGGCGCGGCGTCCGTGCGACCGTCGCGGCGTGAGCGACGAGGCTGGAGACCGGGTGACAACTGCCGTGCCGGAGCGGGGTGTTGTGGCGGGCGGCACCGACTCCGCGGTGGAGCACCTCTTCGAGACGCTGAGCAGGGCATGTCCCGAGGGATGGCGTGTGGAACTCATCGGGGGACGCATCCACAGGGCGCCGCCCGCCCCCGGATGGCACGCGGAGACCGTGTCCGAGGTGGGCGGCCAGATCCTGGACCGCCGGAGGAACAGCACGCTGCGGACGTACACCGGGATCGGTCTCTACGTCCCCGACGTCTCCGCGACCGGCAAGGTCGTACCGGATCTCGTGATCGCCCCCAAGGGCAGCTTCAGCGACCGCGCCGAATACCACGACCCCGCGGCGGTCATGCTGGTCGCCGAGGTGACCTCCCGCTCCACTGCTGTGCAGGACCGCGGCCCGAAGCTGCGCGGGTACGCGCGGGCCGGGATCCCCTGCTATCTGCTGATCGACCGTGAGGCGGGCGAGGTCGTCGTGTATTCGGAGCCGTCCGGGGCGTCCTTCACCCGCAGTTCCGAGGCGGCGCTGTCGAAGACCGTCGCGCTGCCCGAGCCGCTCCGATTCGAGCTGGACACCGGGGAATTCTGAGCGGGGCCGGCGGGCGGCAGGCCGACCGCCCCTCGGCGCCGGGCAGTCGGGTTCCCCTCGGCCCAACGCCCCCGCGTTCCCGCCCCGTTGACCCCGTTCAGCCGTCCCGTTCCGCCTTCCGGTCCCGGTCCTCGTCCGGGTCGCCGTCCCCGCTGTCGGCCCGCAGCAGGCCCACCAGACGGGCCGCCGTCGCCGACAAGTGGTGGCGGGCCTCGCGGAGTTGGTTCTCGGTGACGCCGTGGTCGCGTGCCGCGTCGCGGACGTCGTCGCGGAAGCGGTCCAGCAGGCGGGTCAGGTCGCGTTCCGGGTCGTCGCTCGGGGCGTCCTCGTCCTTCGCCCAGTCGGGACGGTGGGCCTCGCCGGGCTCCTGGGGCGGATACGAGAACCAGGGCGTGGTGTGCTCCGTGATGCGGCCCAAGTTGCCCATTTCGCGGGCCAGTTGGGACATGCCCTCGCGGACCGCGCCGGGCCAGTCGCCGGACTTCGCACGGGACTGGACCTGATCCTGCACCTGCCGGGCGATGCGCTGCACCTCCTCCACCGCGGCCGCACGCGCCTGGGCCTCCTTCGCCTGGCGCTTGGCCTGCTGGGTCTCGCGCTTGGCGCGGCGGGCCTGTTCCTTCCACTCCTCCTTGGCCCGCTTCAGCTCCTCCTTGGCCTGCTGCCAGGTCTCCTGTTCGCCCGCTCCGCCCGTACGCGTACGGAGGGCCTGTTCGCGCATCTCGCGCCGCAGATCGCGGGCCGAGCCGCTGACGTCCTCGCGGATGCCGTCCGCGAGCGCCGTGAGCGAGGCGCTGATCTCCTCCTCCAGCTCGGTCAACTCACCGGCGCGCGTGGCCAGTTCGGCACGTCCGGCGTCGGTGATCGAGTAGACCTTGCGTCCGCCGCCCTCGGTGGTGTGGCTGACCAGGCCCTCCGCCTCCAGCTTCGCCAGGCGCGGATAGACGGTGCCGGCGGACGGTGCGTACATGCCCTGGAAGCGCTCCTCCAGCAGCCGGATCACCTCGTAGCCGTGGCGGGGCGCCTCTTCGAGCAGCTTGAGGAGGTAGAGGCGGAGGCGGCCGTGCGCGAAGACGGGAGGCATGTCAGGCGTCCTTGGTGAGGAGGAGGTCGTCGTCGAGCGGCGGCGCCGTGCGCTGGAGCAGGGCGATCGAGCCGGAGACGCTGTTGGCCTTGATGTGGCCCGTGCCGTCGCCGAGGACGCCGGTCACCTTCTTCGCGCCCCACTGGCCCTCGACCGCCAACTCGTCGAAGGCGCTGGAGACTCCGCCGCTGGCGGTGCCGGCCTCCACCGTGGCGTCCACGGGCGCCGCGAGCCGCAGGGCGACCTCGCCGGAGACGGTGCCCAGGGCGATGTCCGTACGGGCGTCGCCGCCGGTGTCGAGGTCGAGGATCATGGAGCCGCTGACGGTGTCGGCCCGTACGGCGGAGCGGCCGTCGATGACGGTGAGGTCGCCGGAGACGGAGTTGAAGCCGACCTTTCCGGTGAGGCTCTGGGCCTCGACGTTGCCGGAGACGGTCTCGGCGCGCACCGGGCCGTCCAGCCCGACGAGCGTGGTCTCGCCGCTGACGCCGCGTACGTCCGTGGCCCCGGCGATCCCCGAGACGAAGGCGCTCGCGCCGACGACCGCGACCGACAGCCGTGCCCGCGCGGGCACCGAGACCGAGACGACCGCGTGGCGGTTCCAGCCCTTGCGGTCCAGCCACTTGAGGAAGCCCTTCCACGGGACGTCCTCGTAGGCGATGACCAGCGAACCGCCCTCGTGCGTCACCTGGAGCGGCGGGCCCTGGAGTTCGCCGACCTCGACGCGGGTGCCGGGCTCGGCGGTGCCGACGACGTTGACGCTGCCGCCGACGATGCGTACCTGGAGCGAATCGACGGGGTCGTCGATCTCGACGGTGCGTGGCTCGGAGATCTGCCACGAGGAGGGTTCGGCGGGCACGGCGGCCTCCCGGATAGAGGTGACGGCGGTACGGGCACTGGCACGGGCACGGGCGCACCCGCGCACGACGGGGCCCGCGGCGACGACATATCGCGTTCGCGGAGAACACGATATGTCGTGTGTGGGGCCGCGGGCAAGGGGTTCCGGGCGCGGGCGGGTGCGTACGGGCGCTGGGCACCCCGAGTCCGTGCCAGGTCCGCCGTCCGCTGCCGCTCCTGCGGCGTCCGTGCCGAGTGCCGCCTCAGCGCGGCCTGTTGGCGCGCGCCGCCCGCGCGATCAGCTCGGCCGTGGCCTCCATCGAGGCCGCCTCCTCGGAGAGACGGCTCACGGCGACGCGCAGATGCGGCGTGTGCGCGGACGAGGTGCAGAAGTGGCTTCCCGGTGAGGCGGTCGCACCCCGGGCGGCGAGCGTGACCAGCGCGGAGGTCTCGTCGGCCACGGGCACCCACAGCGAGAGCCCGTCCTCGTTGCGGGTGGGGACGCCGCGTTCGGCCAGCAGTCCGGCGAGCCCGGTGCGCCGCCGCTCGTAGTGCCGGGCCGCACGCTCCACATGTCCGGCGGTGGCCTCGTCGGTGAGCAGATGGGCCAGGGCGTCCTGGAGGATGCGGCTGGTCCAGCCGGTGCCGTACGTCCGCAGCACGCGGGCCTTCTCGACGATGTCCCGCGGGCCGCCGAGCACCGCGAGCCGCAGATCCGGCCCGTACGCCTTGGAGTAGGAGCGGACGAGGACCGTGCGGTCCGGGAGGTGCGCGCCGATGCTGTGCGCGGGCCGTGCCGCCAGCGGCCCGGCGCCGTCGTCCTCGACGACGGTCACGTTCGCGGCGTCCTCCAGTACCGCGGCCAGGGCCTCGGCGCGCTGCGCGGTCAGCGACCAGCCGCACGGGGTCTGAGCCCGCGACTGCGAGAGGAACATCGCGGGGCGCGCGGCGAGCGCCTCGGTCAGCGACTCCGGCAGCGGTCCCTCGCCGTCGCAGGCCACGGGCACCGTACGTACTTCGAGGGCGTCGAGGATGTCCAACAGCCGTACGGCGGTGGGCTCTTCGACCGCGACGCGGTCACCGGGCACCAGCAGCGCCTGGCCCAGCAGATGGACGCCCTCGAAGCCGCCGCCGACCGCCAGCCAC
Organism: Streptomyces nanshensis; assembly: GCF_001751255.1. Lineage (GTDB taxonomy): Bacteria > Actinomycetota > Actinomycetes > Streptomycetales > Streptomycetaceae > Streptomyces > Streptomyces nanshensis_A. The sequence goes on from NZ_LJGW01000222.1 coordinate 12,176, forward strand.
GCCTCGGGCTCGAACGGCCAGGTGCCGCGCACGGCGTCGAGCAGGGCCGGGGTGACGGCCGTACGCGCGTAGTCGTTGAGGCGGGGCGTGCGGGCGCCGGCCAGCAGCGCTTCTTCGAGGGGCGGCAGCAGCGCCGGGTCGGGCGCGGCGATGGTCAGGTCCTGGGTGAGGTGGTCGCCGAAGTCGCCGACGCGTTCGTAGCGGACGGGGTGCGCGACGGTCGGCGGGCCGCTGACGATGCTGCCGCGCCGCCCGAGGGTGGTGATCATGCGGTGCTTGCGCAGTACGGCCCAGGCGTCGGCGACGGTGCCGGGGCTGACGCCGAGCCGGGCGGCGAGCGCGCGGACGGTGGGCAGGGCGGCGCCCGGGGCGAGTTCGCCGCCCCGTATCAGATCGGTCATGGACGCGGCGATGCCGCGGGCGCTGGAGTCGGGGAGCCTGTCGGCGAGTTCGCCGGCGGACGGTCCTGGCGCGGCGGCGCCGCCCTCCTCGGGCCGCGGATCGCTCAGCGGTGTGCGGCGGGACATCACACCACCCTCCTCGCGGTCCGGCTGGGCCCTCGCTCCCCGTGCGGGCCGTGGTCCGGCTCCCCTCGCACGCTGCTGCATCGCGCAGCGTAACCGCGCGATGCGTTCTCGCAGAAGACTGTGTTCGGTAACAAAACAACTCTTGTGCGCCTCATGGGCTGAACAATAGCCTCCGACTGTGCCTGGACGTATGGCTCGTACGGCTCGTAGCGGTCGTAGGGCCTGTTCAGGGCGAGAGACAGCAAATCGTGCCGGACGGTGGTGAGTTCGGGCGCGCGGGGACCGCGGAGCGCGGATCGCCGCGGGAACAGCGAGGAGTACGACGTGTCCGAACCGGTCCTCCGCCTCGCGCTGCGCGACTGGGACCATCTGGTCCCCCTGGCGTCCGGCGCGGTGGACACCCCGGGGCTCAGCCTCCGCATCGATGCGCGCGAGACGGTGACGCCCGACGTCCTCACCGAGCCCGGACTCGACGGCGGCGAGACCTCCTTCAGCCGGTACGCACAGGCCCGCGCCGCCGGCGACGACCGCCTCGTGGCGCTGCCCGCCTTCGTGATGCGCGGCTTCCGGCACCGCTGTGTGCTCGTGCGCTCGGACAGCCCGTACACCGCGTTCGGGGAACTGAAGGGCGCACGGATCGGGCTCACCGGCTGGCCGGACTCCGGCAACACCTGGACGCGGGCGCTGCTGCGCGCCGACGGCGTCGGCACCGGCGACGCGGAGTGGCTCATCGGGCCGCTCGCGGCGGGCGAGGGCGGCAAGGACCGCCTCGGCGGCCGTCCCCTTCCGCCGAACGCCGCGGCGCTGCCCGAAGGGGCCTGCCTCGCCGAGGAGTTGGCGGCGGGACGACTGGACGCCGTTCTCACGCCCTTCATGCCGCCCGAACTCTTCACGCGCGACAGCCGGTTCCGGCATCTGCTCGCCGACCACGCCGCCGCGGAACGCGACTACTGGCGGCGGCACGGATTCGTGCCGGGCATCCACCTGGTGACGCTGCGCCGCGAAGTCGTCGACGCCCGGCCGGAGTTGCCGGGGCTGCTGCTCGGTGCGCTGGAGCGCTCCAAGCGGCACTGGGTCGCGCGCCGCCGGGTGCTGGCCGACACCACCCCCTGGCTGCTGCGCGAACTCACCGAGTCCGCACGGCTCTTCGGCGACGACTGGATGCCGTACGGCACCGAGTCCAACGCCGCGATGATCCGCGCCTTCTGCGCGGAGCTGTACGAACAGGGCATCTGGCCCGAACCCATCGACCCCGGCATCCTCTTCCCCGATCCCGCCCTGGCCGTGCCCGACGTCTCCGACGTGCCCGCGGCCGTACGCCGGCGTCCGGGGACCGTCGGTGCCGCCGCACCGAACCAGGGAGTCTGACGAAATGCGCACCGCCGTCGGCCAGTTCACCGCCGTCCCCGAGTGGAAGGACAACCTGCTCTCCTGCCGGCACCTGCTCGAGCAGGCCGAGGAGGGCGGCGCCGATCTGCTCGTCCTTCCCGAGGGGATCCTCGCCCGGTTCGGAGGGGAGGGGGAGAAGCACCGCATCCGCGAGGCCGCGCAGCCGCTGGACGGGCCCTTCGTGACCGCCCTGCGCGAGATGACCGCCGGCGGCCGTGCCACGGTCGTCGCCGGAATCCACGAACCCTCCGGCGACGGGCGGGTGTTCAACACCCTGGTCGCACTGCGGGACGGCCGTCTCGTCGCGCAGTACCGGAAGATCCACCTCTACGACGCCTTCGGCGACCGCGAGTCGGAGCATGTGCGGCCCGCGGACGAACCGCCCGTCGTCATCGACGTCGCCGGCACCCAGGTCGGCCTGATGACCTGCTACGACATCCGCTTCCCCGAGCTGGCGCGGCTGCTGGCCGACGCCGGTGCGCAGATGCTGGCGCTGCCCGCCGCCTGGGTGCGCGGGCCCGCCAAGGAACGCCACTGGGAAGTCATGCTCGCCGCCCGCGCGTTGGAGAACACCTGCTGGGTGGCGGCCAGCGGCGAGTGCGGGCCCCGCAACATCGGCAACAGCATGATCGTCGACCCGCTCGGCACCGTACGGTCCCGGCTCTCCTCCGCACCCGGACTGGCCTGGGCGGAGACCGACCCGGAGACCACCAGCGCGGCGCGCCGCGCCCTGCCCGTCCTGGCCAACCGGCGCTTCGCCGTCAGCCCCGAACTCCTCGCCCCGGGAGAACTGCCATGAGGAACACGACCGTTCAGCACCACAGCCACCCGTCCTCACCCGCGCGACCGTCCCTCGCGCCGCCGCCGGAGATGTCGCCGCCGGACGCGCTGTCGCGTACGCCGCGCCGGCGCCGTCCGGTGCTCACCGCGGCCACCGTCGTCACGACCGCCGTGGCCTGTCTGGCCCTCGGCGCCTGCGGCAGCAACCCGCCGCAGGCCGACGGCGGCAAGAAGGACTCGTCCGCGGGCAAGGGCGGTTCGGGCGCGGGCGGCGCCGCCGACGTGGCGCTGCCGAAGCTGAAGAAGGACCCCGCGCTGCACAAGATGCTGCCGGAGAAGATCCGCAAGGCGGGGAAGATGACGTCGGTCAACAACGGCTCGTTCCCGCCGTACGAGATCGCCGGCTCCGACGGGCACAGCCTGACCGGTGCATCCGCCGACATGGCCACCGCGCTCGGCCAGCTCCTCGGCGTGAAGATCCACCATGTGACGGCGGACGGTCTGCCCAGCTCGCTCACCGGCATCAAGGCGGGCCGCTACGACGTCGCGCTCGGCCCCGTCGGCGACTTCAAGGACCGCCAGAAGTCCAACGACTTCGTCGACTGGGTGCAGGAGTACGTCGTCTTCGCGGTGAAGAAGGGCAACCCGGAGAAGATCGGCTCGCTCGCCGACACCTGCGGGCGCCGGGTCGCCGTGATGAGCGGCGGCTCCGCGGAGGGCGTCATCAAGGAGCAGGCCGAGCGCTGCAAGAAGGACGGCAAGGAGGCCGTACGCGTCCAGTCCTACAAGGACCAGCCCGGGTCCATCCTGGCGGTGCGGTCCGGACGTGCCGACGCCTTCTTCTCCTCGCAGGCGCCGCTGGCGTACTTCGTCAAGGAGGCGAAGGGGACGCTGGAGCTGGCGGGCACCGGCAAGGCCAACGGCTTCGACGACCTCTACCAGGGCGCCGTGGTGCCGAAGAAGTCGCCGCTGCGCGAGGTGCTGGTCAAGGCGATCGGCGAACTGATCGACAACGGCACCTACGCCAAGATCATGAAGAAGTGGGGCACGACGTCCAACTCCGTGGAGAAGCCGGGCGTCAACCTCGGCGGCGAGGCGTGAGCGTCGCCGCTCCGTCGAATCCGTACCGCTGTACCGCCGTACCGACAGGAGGTGAGTCCGATGGCCACCGCGCAGCCACCCGGCGCCCGTGACGAGCCCGAAGGGGGCGAGGGCGGAGGCGTCGCCAGCGCCGTGGGCGCCGGGCGCCCCGAGGGCGCCGAGGGCGCTCAGGCCGCCGGGCGCACAGGGGAAGAGGGCGCGCTCGCCGGAACGCCGGCGTCCGGTGACGGCGATACCGAGCCCGGCGCCGGCACCGGCGCCAGCACCGGAGACGGTTCCGGTTCCGGCTCCGGCGGTGCCGAGATCGACGTGGCCGGTGCCGCGGCCGTACGCCATCCCCTGCGCTGGCTGGCGGTCGCCGTATTGGCGGTGCTCGCCGCCCAGCTCTTCCACTTCCTCTTCACCAACCCCAACTTCGAATGGGGCACGGTCGGCAGCTACTTCACCGCCCGGATCATCGGCGAGGGCATCGCCACCACCATCGAACTGACCGTCGTGGCGATGCTCATCGGCATCCTGCTCGGCGTGCTCATCGCGGTCGGCCGGATGTCGCCGAACCCGGTGCTGCGGGCGGTGTGCGGGGCGTACGTCTGGTTCTTCCGCGGCGTCCCGGTGCTGGTGCAGCTCGTGTTCTGGTACAACATGTCGGCCCTGCTGCCGCGGGTGTCCGTCGGAGTGCCCTTCGGGCCCGAGTTCGCGAGCGGGCAGACCAACCACCTCATCACGCCGCTGCTCGCGGCGATCCTCGGGCTCGGCCTCAACGAGGCCGCGTACATGGCCGAGATCGTCCGCGGCGGTCTGCTCGGCGTCGACCCCGGTCAAACCGAGGCGTCGGACGCGCTGGGGATGAGCCGCGCACGCAGTCTGCGCCGGATCGTGCTGCCGCAGGCGATGCGCTTCATCGTGCCGCCGACCGGCAGCCAGGTGATCAACATGCTGAAGGCCACCTCGCTGGTCAGCGTGATCGCCCTGTCGGATCTGCTGTACACGGTGCAGTCGATCTACAACCGCACCTTCGAGACCGTCCCGCTGCTCATCGTGGCGTGCCTGTGGTACTTGGTGATGACCTCGGTGCTCTACGTCGGCCAGTCGTTCATCGAGCGCTACTACGCGCGCGGTGCGACGCGCAACGCACCGCAGAGCTTCTGGGACTTCGCCCTCTTCCGCAGGCGGCGCGCACCGGCCGGCCCGGACGCGCGCGCACAGGACACCCGTGACCCCGAGGAGCCCGCATGAACTCCCGCGCCGGCGCCGCCACCCGGGAATCCGCCGCCCCGGCCCCTGCGGAGGCGTCCACCGAGCCGCCGCTGATGCTGCGTGCCCGCGGCGTACGCAAGAGCTTCGGCCCTCTCGAGGTCCTGCGGGGCATCGACATGGACGTCGCGGCCGGTGAGGTCGTGGTGCTGCTGGGGCCCTCGGGTTCGGGCAAGTCGACGTTCCTGCGCTGCATCAACCATCTGGAGACACCGGACGGCGGCTCCATCCACGTCGCCGGGCGGCTCATCGGATTCCGTGCGCAGGGCGGACGGGTCCACCATCTGCGTCCGCGTGAAGTGACGCGGCAGCGGCGCGACATCGGGATGGTCTTCCAGCACTTCAACCTCTTCCCGCACCAGACCGTTCTGCAGAACGTGATCGAGGCGCCGGTGGGCGTGCTGCGGCGGCCGAAGGCCGAGGCGCGGAAGCGGGCGCACGGACTGCTCGCCCGCGTCGGGCTCTCCGACAAGGCCGACGCCTATCCGCGGCAGCTCTCGGGCGGGCAGCAGCAGCGGGTGGCGATCGCCCGCGCCCTGGCGATGCAGCCGAAGCTGATGCTCTTCGACGAGCCGACCAGTGCGCTCGACCCCGAACTCGTCGGCGAAGTCCTCGCCACCATGCGGGACTTGGCGCAGGACGGTCTCACGATGGTCGTCGTGACGCACGAGATCAGCTTCGCCAAGGAGGCCGCGGACCGCGTCGTGTTCATGGACGAGGGGCGGGTGCTGGAGAGCGGCCCGCCGTCTGTCCTGGACCGTCCCTCCAATCCGCGGACGCGGGCCTTTCTCCGGCGCTTTCTGTAGCGGGCGCGGGCGCGGGCGCGGGCGCCGGGCATGGGCCGGGGCCCGGCGCCGCGTGCGCGCTCAGGTTCCGCCGCGCTCGCGCAGCGAGTCCACCGTCATGCCCGGTGCCAGACGGCCCTCCGCGGGCCGCAGCGCGATCAACGCGGGCCTGCCGGAACGGCAGTTGGCGAGGGAGCGCTCCAGGGCCGGTCCGAACTCCTCGGTGGCCGCGACCGTTTCGCCGTGCGCGCCGAACGCGCGGGCGTACGCGGCGAAGTCGGGGTTGACCAGGTCGGTGCCGCTGACCCGTCCGGGGTGGGCCAGCTCCTGGTGCTTGCGGATGGTGCCGTACGTACCGTTGTCGGTGACCAGGATCAGCGGGGCCGCCTCCGCGGCGACGGCCGTGGCCAGCTCCTGGCCGTTCATCAGGAAGCAGCCGTCCCCGGCGAACGTGACGACCTGGTGCCCGGGACGGGTCAGCGCGGCGGCCACGCCCGCGGGAAGCCCGTAGCCCATCGAACCGTTGCGCGGGGCGAGTTGGCGCATGCCCTCGCGGTAGGTGAGGAAACGCTGCGCCCACACCGCGTAGTTGCCCGCGCCGAAGGTGATGACCGCGTCGGCGTCCAGCCGGGCGTCGAGGACGGCGAACACCTCGCCCAGATCGAGGAATTCGGGATCGTGCAGCGGACGGCGGAAGGCGCGCTGTGCGGCGTGGCAGGCGCGGGTGTCCGCCGCCCAGGGCACCGGACCGGACGGCGCGCTCTCCCGTACGGCCCTGCCGAAGGCGGCGGGCGCGGCGAGCAGCGTGAGGTCGGAGCGGTGCCAGGCTCCTGCCGGGGGCGCGTCGGGGAGTACGTGGACGATGCGCCGGGCGGGCGCCGCGCAACTCCCGTGCGGGCGCGCTCCGTTCGGCCGCACGGGACCCTCCGTCCCGCCGGGCCGTCCGACCCCGTCCGGCGCCTCCGCGCGGTCGCCCGGCTCCGTACCGACCGCCGCCAGCAGCTCGTACCCGTCCGTCGCGACGTCGCCGGGCGCGGCGCCGACGCAGATCAGCAGGTCCGCGGCGGCCACCCGGCGGGCGAGGGCGTCGGAGCGCCCGTAGCCGAGATGGCCGGCGAAGACCTCGCAGTCCGAGGGCATCAGGTCCTGGCAGCGGAAGCCGACGGCCACCGGCAGCGACCACGCCTCGGCCCAGGCCCGTACGTCCGCCCGCGCCGCGTCCGTCCAGCGGCTGCCGGACAGCAGCGCCAGCGGACGTTCGGCCGAGGCCAACAGGGCGTGCAGCTCCCGGAGTTGGTCCTCCGAGACGGCGCCCTCGGGCACGGGCAGCGGTGCGGCGTCCGATGCGAGGGCCGTGTCGGTGAGCACGTCCTCCGGGAGCCCGACGACGACGGGGCCGGGGGTGCCGCTCGCCGCGACTGCGAAGGCGCGCGCCGTGATCTCCGGCAGCCGGGCCGCGTCGTCGGCCGTCTCCACGAGCTTGGCGTGCGCGCCGAACGTGCCCCGCAGATCGAACTCCTGGAACGCCGCGCGCCCCCGGTGACCGCGCGGCACCAGGCCGACGAAGAGCACCAGCGGCGTCGCGTCCTGGTACGCCGTGTGCAGCGCGACCAGTGCGTTCGCCGCGCCCGGCCCGCGTGTGGTGAAGCAGACGCCGGGGCGGCCCGTCAACTTGCCGGTGGCCTCGGCCATATAGGCCGCGCCGCCCTCCTGACGGCAGGTGACCATCCGTACGGGCGCGTCGTACAGCGCGTCCAGGACGTCGAGATAGCTCTCGCCGGGCACGCCGTAGACCGTCCGCACGCCGTGTGCGACGAGCTGGTCGACGAGTATCCGGCCGCCGCTGCGCGGCAGTCGGGCCTCGCTGCCTTCCGCGGCCTCGGCGGCCGCGCGCGTCACGCGATCGCCTTCGACGTCTCGTGCCGCTTGCTCGGGTCGTGGCCCAGGCGGCGCCGCAACTGCGGACCCGCGAGGTACGAACCCACCGCGGTGCAGGCCGCGATGAAGATCAGCAGCAGCGCCGCGCTCCACGACCGGCCCCCGGAGAGCCCCAGCAGTGAGGCCGCCACCAGCGGCACGAACCCGGAGAGCACGCCCGCCAGGTTGTACGACATCGCGACGGCGCTGTAGCGGACGTTCTCGGGGAACATCCCGGAGACGACGGCGCCGATCGGCGCGTACGGAATGGAGATCGCCCCGATCCCGAGCGCGACCCCCAGCACCACCAGCGGTGTACGGCCGGTGTCGACGAGCCAGAACGAGGGGAAGGCGGCCAGCACCGAGACGACGCCGCCGACCACGCACACCTTCCACGGGCCCGCCCGGTTGGCGATCCTCCCGCACACCACGAGCACCACGATCTCGACGGCGGCGCCCACCAGCGTCGCGTTGAGCATCACGGACTTGTCCACGCCGAGCTGTTCGGTGCCGTAGGAGATGATGAACGTCGTCAGCAGGAAGAACCCGCCGATGCCCAGGAACGCCGCGGCGATGCCGATCAGGATGCGGCCCCAGGCGCGGCGGAACGCCTCGATCAGCGGGGCGGGCGGCGGCCCGTTCTGCTCGGCGTCGGCCATCATCGCCCGGAAGACCGGGGACTCCTCGATGCGCAGCCGCAGATAGAGCGCGACGAGGAGCAGCACGAAGGCGAAGAGGAACGGTATCCGCCAGCCCCACGAGTAGAACGCGCCGTCGGGCAGCATGCCCACCACGGCGAAGGCGCCGCTGGAGAGCAACGTGCCGACGGGGGAGCCGAGTTGGGGGACGGCCGAGTAACTGCCGTGCTTCTCCCGCGGGGTGTGCTCCAGCGTCAGCAGCATCGCGCCGCTCCACTCGCCGCCCACGGAGACGCCCTGCAGGAACCGCAGCGCGGCCAGGAGCGCGGGGGCCCAGACGCCGAGGGTGCCGTAGCCGGGCAGCAGGCCGATGCAGCCGGTGGAGACGCCCATCAGCACGACGGTGATGATCAGCGCCGTACGCCGTCCGTAGCGGTCGCCCACGTGTCCGAAGACGGCGGCGCCCACGGGACGGGCGACGAAGCCGACCGCGAAGGTGATGAAGGAGGCGATCGTGCCGACGGCCGGGTCGAGTTCGGGGAAGAACAGCCTGTTGAAGACGAGGGCGGCGGCGGTGCCGTAGAGGAAGTAGTCGTACCACTCCAGGGCGGTGCCGATGAAGGCTGCCGACAGCAGCCGCTTGATGTCGGCAGTGCTCGGGGCCTTGCGGGGCGCGGATCCGGAGGGGGCTCCGGAGGGGGATTCGGACGGGGACGGGGATGCGGGTGGCGGGGAGGTGCTCATGCGGTCTCCTCGGGGACGGTGACCAGACTGTGCGGGTCGTGCGAGGCCACGCCGCCGACGGCGGTGGCCAGGACGCCGATCGCGCCGATGCGGTCGGTGTCGGTGCGGAGCGGATCGCCGTCGAGTACGGCGAAGTCGGCGAGCATGCCGGGCCGCAGCCGGCCCTTGGACGCGGCGGCACCGGTGGCGTGTGCGGAGCCCACCGTCCAGGCGCGCAGCGCGGCCTCGGCGGTGACCCGCTCGTCCGGGCCGAACGGCGAGCCCGAGTCGGTGAGCCGCCGGACCATCGCCTCCATGGCGGGCAGCGGCGCGCCGGGCGCGACGGGACGGTCGGAGGAGCCGGGCACCGTCAGGCCCAGATCGAGGAAGGAGCGCAGCCGGTAGGTCCAACCGGTGCGCTCCGGGCCCAGGTTGGCGGCCATGGCGTCGCCGAAGGCGGGCAGGAAGTTGTGCTGCGGCACGGGTACGACGCCGAGCGCGGCGAAGCGCCGGAGCTGATCGGGGCGGACCATCCCGGCGTGCTCGACGCGGTGCAGGGCGCCGGGGCGCGGGTGTTCGTGCTGCGCCCGCTCGTACACGTCGAGGGCGAGACCGACGGCGCGGTCGCCGATGGCGTGCGCGGCGACGTTCCAGCCCGCGCGGTGTGCGGCCAGCACGAGGGCGGCCATCGCCTCCGGGTCGTTCTGGAAGTAGCCCGTCCGCTCCTGCGCGGCCCCGCCCGAGCCGGAACCGGAGTCGGAATCGGAGTCAGAACCGGAGCCCGTCCCGTGTCCGCAGCCGCAGAAGGGTTCCGTGACGGCCGCCGTACGCCCCAGGAGCGAGCCGTCCAGAAAGATCTTCACGGGCCCGACCGACAGCCGGTCGTCGCCCAGCCCTGTGCGCAGCCCGAGGTCGAGCCCGGTGGTGATGCCGTCGTCCGGGTGCGCCCCGTCGAGCGGGTGCAGGGCGTCGGAGGCGATCATCACCTGGGCGCGCGCGTGCAGCCGCCCGGTGTCCGACGCCCGTTGGTAGGCGGCGAGTTCGACCGGCGTCTGCCCGATCCAGCCGCCGCCGACGCCCGCCTCGGTGAAGCTCGTGACGCCCTCGGCGAGATAGCGGCGGGTGGCGGCGCCCACGGCGTCGGCGACGGTCTCCGAGGAGTGCGGCAGCACCTGGTCCTGCACCAGCGACTGCGCCGTCTCCTCCAGCAGCCCGTCGGGGCGCCCGTCGGCGTCCCGTGCGACGACCCCGCCGTCCGGCGCGGCGAAGCCCGGCTCCAGCGCCCCGGCCCGCCGCAGCACCTCGGAACTGACGTAACACAGGTGTCCCGAGGTGTGTTTGAGCCAGACGGGACGTCCGCCCCCGGCCCGGTCCAGCGCCTCACGGTGGGGACGCCCGCCGCCGGGCAGGTTCTGCAAGCCGGCTCCGACGACCCATGCGTCCGGGGGCAGCCCGTGCGCGTGGCGCTCGACCGCCGCGTGGACCTCCTCCGGGGAGCGGGCCGCGGACAGGTCGAGCTGGGAGAGCGTCATCCCGTACCACGTGGTGTGGCAGTGCGCGTCGTTGAAGCCGGGCACGACGGTGGCGCCGGCGGCGTCGAGCACACGGTCGGCCCGCAGACCGTCGATCTCCTCGTCGAGCCCGACGACGCGGCCGTGCAGCACGCCGAGGCTCCGCGCCGCCGGGCGCCGCTCGTCCAGCGTCACGATGTTCGCGTCGCGCACGATCAGGTCGAGTCGCATACGTACGGGGCCTCCTGCCTCACGCCAGATGGTGGAGCCGGGCCAGCGGAACCTCGGTGGCGGGCTCCGTGGCGGCCGGGGCGCCGTCGACGAGGACGGGCCCGGGGGAGCGGGGCACCTCCACGCGCGGCGTCGCGGTGTTGTGCAGCATGTCGCCGCGTACCAGGCCGCGGCACTCGCGGACGGACGCGTAACAGAGCCCGTCCGGGAAGGAGTTGCGGGCGCCCGCGTCCGCGAGGGCCTCGGCGCCGACGAAGACGCGGGCGAGCCGGGAGGCGGCGTCGCCCAGCGCCCCGTAGTACGGCCGGTAGCTGCGCGGCTGGGTCAGCCGTGTCGAGCCGGAGCCCGAGCCGGTGTTGCCCCACGCCACGAAGCCGCTCTTGATGACGAGTTCGGGCTTGGTGCCGAACCAGGCCGGATGCCACAGCACGATGTCCGCGAGCCGTCCCGGTGCCACGCTGCCGACCTCGTGCGCCATGCCGTGTGCGACGGCCGGGTTGAGCGTGATCTTCGCCAGATAGCGCAACACCCGCTCGTTGGCGCGGTGTTCGACGCCGTACTCGCCGGTGCGCACCGCCTGGAGATGGGCGAGCTGCCAGGTGCGGCGCACGGTCTCGGCGATCCGGCCCATGCCCATCGAGTCGGAGTTGACGATGCTGATGGCGCCGAGGTCGTGCAGGGAGTTCTCGGCGGCGATGGCGTGCGCCCGTATGCGTCCGCGCGAGACCTCCACGTCGCTCTCGATGTGGTGGTTCTGCCGGTGCACCGTCATCGTCATCGGGAACAGCTCGTCGACGGTGTTGACGGTGTACGGGACGGTCGGCGTCGTCGAGGAGGGCAGGATGTTCGCCTCGGAGAGGATCTCCAGCAGATCGGGGTGACCGCCGCCGCCCTCCACGTGGTACGCGTGCACGGTGCGGCCGCGCGTCGCGCCCACGGTGTCCCGCAGATAGCCCGACTCGTTCATCGAGTCGGTGTGCAGCGCCACCGGCAGATCGGCCTGCTCCGCCGCGTCCAGGCAGGTGTCGACGATGCGCGGCGTCGCCCCGAAGTCCTCGTGGACCTTGAAGCCCCCGGCGCCCGCGAGCACGATCTCGTCCAGCAGCCGGCGCGAACTGGACGAACCCCGCGCCAGGAACGCCACGTTGAGCGGTGTGCCGCGCCAGGCGCTCATCAGCGTGTGCAGACTGCGCGCCGGGTTGCAGCCGATCTCCCACATGCCGCCCAGGCCCATGCCGACGACGGTCGTCACCCCGGCGGAGAGCGCGGCGGGCGCGATCTCCGGGGAGGAGAGGTGCACATGGCTGTCGACGATGCCGGGCGTCGCGAGCATGCCCTCGCCCGGGACCATCGAGGTGTGCGAGTCGACGGCGAAGCCGCCGGACCCGGCGCCCGTCCCCGTGCCCGCCCCGCCGACCGAGACCACGCGCCCGTCCTTCACGCCGATGTCCGTCTTGCGCACGCCCAGCCGCGGGTCCAGCAGCACCACGTTGGTGACGACCATGTCGAGGGCGGAGTCGCGGTCGGAGACGGGCGAGGCGAGCAGTCCGTCGCGCACGGTCTTGCCGCAGCCGCCCAGGAGTTCGTCGCCGGGAGTGCCGTCGTCGGTCTCGACCTCGACCCACAGTCCGGTGTCGCCGAGACGGATGCGGTCGCCCGTCGTGGGCCCGTAGATCGCGTTGTAGGTGCGCCGGTCGACCTCGGTGCTCATATACGTGCCTCCACGAGTTCGACCTCCCGCTCGCCGCCCGGCTCGAAGACGAGGGCGGTGCCCGCGGGGATGTCCAGCCGCATCCCCGCCGCCGCGGCGCGGTCGAAGTCGAGCGCCGCGTTGGTCTCGTCGAGCGGGTAGTGGGAGGAGACGTAGACGGGCCGGTCGCCCGTGTTCCGCACGGTCAGCCGCAGTGTGCGGCGGCCCTCGTTGATGCGTACGGGTTCGGCCGCGGTACGGACGGCTCCGGGCGCCTCGGCGGACTGCGCTGCGGCACCCGCGCCCTCGCGGCTGTCCGCGCCGCCCGTGTCTCTGTCCGCGCCGTCCGCGCCGTCCTCGTTCCAACTGCCGCCGGGCGTACGGCCGATGGGGTCGTCGACGGCCACCAGCGCCGTACCGCTGGGGAAGAGCGCCTCGACCTGGACGGTGGGCACCATGGCGGCCACGCCCTCCAGCACGTCCTCGGGACCGAGGACGGCGCGGCCCGCCGCGACGACCTCGTCCATGCTCAGCCCGTCCCAGGCCGCCTCCAGCACTTCGTCGCAGACGAGGGCGATGGCCTCGGGGGCGTTGAGCCGCCGGCCGCGGGCGCGGCGGCGGCGTGCCAGCTCCGCGGCGGTGAACAACTGGAGCCGCTCGTTCTCGCGGGGGGTCAGATGCACTGTCGGGCCTCCGGGATCGGCATGCCGGCGGATGTGCCACGGCGACCGGCCCAGAATGGCGTGCGGTGCCCGGAAGACCAACGTTGAAGTATCGCGGACCTGAGCCTCACAATTGTGCATGTGCACACCCCGCCGGAACCGTCGGCCTCGGCACCGCACCCCCGCGCCGCCGAGCTGGCCGTCGAGTGCCTGAAGGGCGTCGACGCCCTCATCGGCGACTGGCTGGAGACCGTCGCGCCGCTGCGCGCCCACTACGCGGGAGCCGTGCCCGACGACGACTTCCGCGAGACCGCGGTGATGGCCTTCGAACTGCTGCTGCGCACCGTGGCCGAGCTGCCGGTGCCCGCCGAACTCGCCGCGGTCTCCGAGCGCATCGGCGAGCGCCGCGCCCGCCAGGGCGTACCGCTCGACTCGCTGCTCGCCGCCGCGCGGCTGGACTTCCGCGTCGTGTGGGACGCGCTCGTCGCCCGCGCCGACGACGAGGACAAGGTGCTGCTCGTCGCCTCCGCCTACCACGTGTGGGAGGCGGTCGAGGCCCATGTCACCGGCATCATGACCGCCTACCAGCGCACCGTCCTGGAGATGGGCCGCCAGCGCGAGGACGAGCGCCGGCTCTGGTTCGACCGGCTGCTGGAGACCGGCGGCCACAACCCCACGGTCGTACGGGACGTGGGCCTCGCCCTCGGCTTTCTGCCGGCCGCCTGCTTCCTGTGCGCCGCCGCGCTACCGGGCCCCGGCACCGGCGGCGGGCTGCACGGCGCGGCGGCGGCGCTGCGCTC
>NZ_LJGW01000185.1 GCF_001751255.1 Streptomyces nanshensis
ACCTGCCCGCCTACCCCGTGGGTCTCCGCCTCGCCGGGCGCCGGGTCGTGGTCGTCGGCGGCGGCACCGTCGTACAGCGGCGGCTGCCCGCGCTGCTCGCCGCGGGCGCGGACGTACTGCTGGTCGCCCCCGAGGTGACACCGTCCGTCGAGGCGATGGCCGCCGCGGGCGAACTGACGTGGCAGCGCCGCCCGTTCGCCGACGGCGACCTCGACGGCGCCTGGTACGCGCTGATCGCCACCGACGACCCGGCGACCAACAACGCGGCCTCCGCCGAGGNCAACAACGCGGCCTCCGCCGAGGCGGAGTCCCGCCGGGTGTGGGCCGTACGCAGCGACGACGCCTCCGCCGCCACCGCCTGGACCCCGGCGACGGGACAGAGCGAGGGCGTCACCGTCGCCGTCCTCACCGGGCGGGATCCGCGCCGTTCGGCCGCCGTACGGGACGCCGTGGTCGAGCGGCTGCACGACGGGACGCTCGGCGCCCCGCGCCACCGCGGCCGCACCGGGGGAGTGGCCCTCGTCGGCGGCGGTCCGGGCGACCCGGATCTGATCACGGTGCGGGGCCGCCGGCTGCTCGCCGAGGCGGACGTGGTCGTGGCCGACCGGCTCGGCCCGCGCGACCTGCTGGCCGAACTGCCCCCGCACGTCGAGGTGATCGACGCGGCGAAGATCCCGTACGGGCGTGCCATGGCGCAGGAGGCGATCAACGACGCCCTCGTCGAGCACGCCAAGGCGGGCAGGTCCGTCGTACGTCTCAAGGGCGGCGACCCCTTCGTCTTCGGCCGGGGCATGGAGGAAGCGGAACAGCTCGCGGAAGCCGGGGTGCCGGTCACGGTGGTGCCGGGCATCACCAGTGCGGTGAGCGTTCCGGCGGCCGTGGGCATCCCGGTCACACACCGCGGCGTGGCGCACGAGTTCACGGTCGTCAGCGGTCATGTGGCGCCCGACGACCCGAGGTCGCTCGTCGACTGGCCCGCGCTGGCGCGGCTGCGCGGCACGCTCGTGCTGCTGATGGCCGTCGAGCGGCTCGGCGAGATCGCCGCGGCGCTGGTACGGCACGGACGGGACGCGGACACCCCGGTCGCCGTCGTGCAGGAGGGGACGACGGCGGGGGAGCGGCGCGTGGACGCCACCCTGGCGACCGTCGCCGAACGGGCCGCCGCGGAAGGGATACGGCCGCCCGCGGTCGTCGTCGTCGGCGACGTGGTGTCCGTCGGAAGCGGCGCCGTACAGGGCGGCACAGACGGCGGGACGCAGCGAAGCGGAAGCCGAAACGGATCCGGGAGCGGTTCCGGAGACGGATCCGGAAGCGGACCGGGAGGCGTACGCGGCGGCGGGCCCGCGCACGCCGACGAGAGCTGAACGGACCGACTCCGTGGCCGACATCATCACCGTCCGGGACCCGCACGACCCCCGGCTCTCCGACTTCACCGGACTCACCGACGTCGAGCTGCGCCGCCGGCGCGAGCCCGCCGAGGGCCTGTTCATCGCGGAGGGCGAGAAGGTCATCCGCCGTGCGGCGCGGGCCGGTTACCCGACGCGCGCGATGCTGCTCTCCGAGAAGTGGCTGCCCGCGATGCGCGACGTGATCGACGCGTCGGGCGCACCCGCGTACGTCATGCCCCCCGAACTCGCCGAGCAGGTCACCGGTTACCACGTGCACCGCGGCGCACTCGCCTCGATGGGACGTACGCCGCTGCCCGAGCCGGAGGCGCTGCTCGCGGCCGCGCGCCGCGTGGTGATCATGGAAGCGGTCAACGACCACACCAACATCGGCGCGATCTTCCGCAGCGCCGCCGCACTCGGCATGGACGGCGTGCTGCTCTCCCCGTCCTGCGCCGACCCGCTCTACCGCCGCTCCGTCAAGGTCTCGATGGGGGCGGTCTTCTCCGTCCCGTACGCGCGGCTCACCACCTGGCCGCACGGTCTGGCGGCCGTACGGGAGGCGGGATTCCGGGTGTTGGCGCTCACTCCGGAGGAGAGCGCGCTGCCGCTGGAGGCCGCCGGTCCGCACCGGCTGCCGCGCGTCGCGCTGCTGCTGGGCGCGGAGGGGGACGGGCTGTCGGAACGAGCGATGCGGGAGGCCGACGCACGCGTCCGCATCCCGATGGCGCACGGCGTGGACTCGCTCAACGTGGGCGCCGCCGCGGCGGTCGCCTTCTACGCGGCGACGAGGGCGTAACGGCCGTACGGGGAGCGGTAGTTCAGGACCGGTAGTTCAGAACCGGTAGGGACCGGCTCCCGGATGTGCGTCCGCCGCCGGTCCCGGTACGGCCGGCGCCGCCGGTTCCGTCGCCGGCCTCACCGGCGCACGCTCCCCGCCCAGCCCCTGCGTGGGCCCCTGGCACCCCTGCGCCATGGCGATGCCGAGCGCCACCAGCACGGTCACCGTCACGAACACCACCAGCCGCTGCCGCAGCAGCCGCCGGTCGGCGCCGCGCCGCGCCGCCCCTT
>NZ_LJGW01000180.1 GCF_001751255.1 Streptomyces nanshensis
CGGCGGCGACGGCTCCGGCGGCCACGGCGAAGCCGCGCCGGTCGACTCCCGGCCGAGGGGGACGGCCGTCCGGGCGTGCGGACGTCAACTCGGCTTCTCCCGGCGGCTCTTGGCCGAGCCGTCCCGCGAGCAGATACAGCACCACCGCTCCCGCGAGGGCGCCCACCGCCGAGGGCAGCGCGTCCAGGGGCCCGCCGTCGGGACGTTCGACCGCCGCCGCGGCGCCGGTCAGCCCGAAGACGAGCACACCCGCCGTGCCCGTACGCCGCAGCCGGNCCGGAGCGCGAGCAGGCCGAGGGCGAGAGCGAAGAGCAACAGCAGCGCCAGGATGCCCAGTTGGAGAACGAGCTTGTCCTGGCTGCCGAAGGTGCGGACGGCGAAGTCCTTCACGGCCGCCGGGGTGCGGTCGACGACCGCGCCGCCCACGGCCGTCACCGGGCTCGCCTCGGGACGTACCGCGACGGACGCCAGTTCCGCGGCGGACAGGGCCGCGCCGCCCGCCAACACGCCGCTGAGCGCGGCGAGTCCGCGGCGTGGTGCCT
>NZ_LJGW01000214.1 GCF_001751255.1 Streptomyces nanshensis
GGGGGCGGCCCGCACGCGACGCACGGCCGCTCGCCCGGCAGCCGTACGGACGGGGCGGAGCGCGGAAGGACGCCAGCCACGCGGCTCGTACGGCGCGGGCCAAACGAAGCGCGCCGCCGGCCCGTCGGCCCGAGGAGCCGAAGAACGGAAGCCGCCGCGGGTGACCAGGAGCAGCCGGCACACGAACGCGGGCGGCGTACGGACGGACGGCGCGGCACCGTGGCACCGGCGGAGACGATGACCAGGGCGCAGCGGGAGGCGGTCGTACGAGCCAGCAGCGGGCAGGGAGTTGGCCGGCTGAACCCTAAGGCGGCGGTGACCGAAGGGGGCGGGGTCGTTGGACAGCGAGTGAGCGTGCAGGCCCTTCTCGACACCGACGAGCTTCGGTCCCCCACAGCGCACCCTTACCCCGTGCTGCGCAAGCGCTCATCCCAGCAGCAGCTATCGCCCACCCACGAACCATCGTGAAAGTGAGCAGTGCGCGCCACTGCTGGACGGCAGCAGAACTTACACGTCACCCATTCCAGGAGACCCTTCATCATCTCCTCCGTGGGGTAGTCGTCAAACGATTCTCATCGGTGAGACATTCGCCGGTATCCGCCACCTCTACGTCGAAGCTCAACCCAGAGGAATCCCGCCAGGTTGATCGCACTACGCGCAGAGCGAGACCGCCGATCTCATGCTTGCCGACTTCCTTCTCAGACGTGACCTTGTCACCCATTGGCTCTCTCTTCCTCTTTCACACGTGCCCCATAGACGACCAGATGCGCCCTCGCAAGACCCACGCCTCCCGACCGATCCTGGCCGCGAATTCCAAAACAGATCCACGCCCTGCGCCTGCGTGCATACCGCTGTACTTCCCAATCCCACGTCGCGGTGATGGGGCCGCCGCCAAAGCACTGCTGGCGACAAGAGGACCCTCGCGACTACTAGTATTTAATTTACTTCTGACGGGGTCTTTTGTCAATTGTTCACATTCACGCAGCGGTTCCTCGCCGGCGCGGGAACGGACGGCTGGTCCGGGCAGGCAGATGGAGGCCGGTGCTCCGCTCGCCCTGCGCGCTCTCCTTCGAGTGATGCTCCCACTGGCTGTCTGCACCGGCCGGACAACGCGGTCGGGAGCCCGAACTAATGCCCCAAGGCGCCCGCAGGACGGACGACGGCGCGGGCGGGACGAGTCGAAGCTGGGCAGCGGGCGAGCGGCGGCCGGACTCGTGCGCGTCGGCTCCATGCGTGGGTGTGTTTGCTGACGCATGCAACCTGCCTGAGTTGGTGCTTATACTTGACGATAAACACCTACACATGTAAATTACTGCTTACTGCTGCACCTTGTCAACGCCTCGGAGGCGCCGTTGAATACCCTTCCCCTGAGCGAGTCCGAAGCCGGAGCCATCGCCCTGACCATGGCCGAACTGGGCTTGACCCACAATGTGGCCCCACCGGAGACGCCGCAGCCCGTCCCCGGGCGCGAACACGAGTGCATCCAGGCCGGACTTGGTATGCCGACGGTCCGTCTGGACGACGAGCTGCGGGCCTACACCGAGAGCTATCAGGCATACCTCGCCTGGCGGCCCCAGCAGCCCCGCGGGATCTGCGTCCACAAGCTCGCCGCTCCGGGCTGGATCGTCGCGGCCAACGAGGTCACCGCAGCCCTGGCCGTCCTCACCCACACCAGCAGTCAGGACGTACGCGCTGCTCTTCGAAACCGCTTCGGCCCTGCCGGGGTGGCCGTCGAGGTCTGGGAGGACTGGATCAAGTTGCTGCGCGGCAGCGCCGATTCGGGGTACCCCATCTTCCTCAGCGCACCCGACCACGAAGACCGGTGGGCCATCGCCGAACTCCACCTCGAACAGGCCAGCCTGACCCTCTGACACTCTGCAGACCACGAACGCTGACCAGTAGCCAGCGGCGTGGCTCGCGAACGCGACCCGGACGCGGCCATGCCTCCGTATGAATCGGGAGCAGCCTGCCCGCCGGCTCGACAACGACCGGCAGCACCCCGGCCCGGGGACGGCGGGGGAGGTGCCACGCCCGCGATGTCGGCGGGGCTTCGTACAGTGGGACGGCCCGCTCCAGACAGCCCGGCGTCTGCGAGGCGGGCACCCACCAGCCCGCCAGGGAGATGCACCGTGGCAAAGCAACCCCGTCCTGCCCGGCTGCGCCGTGCCACCGACCTGGCACGCGCCCAGCAGGCCGTCGCCAACCTGACCATGACGACACCTGACTGGGACCAGACCCAACAGGCCCTCCGCCGCCGGTTCTCCGTTCACGGCATGCTCGTACGAGCAGCCCTGCGCACCGTCATATCCGGCGCCGAGCTCCACGAAGCCCTCCACACCAAGCCGGTGGCACATGACGGGATCTGGATCCCCCCCGAAGAACGCGAGGCTTACCTCCTTCACTTCAGTCGCGCCGCGACCCGCCTCGTGCACCGGCTGAAGATCGCTGCTCTCGCGCGGCACCCGCGCGGGCCACACGGCGAACGCCGCACACGACGCCACCTGTACCGGCAGGCACATCGCATCACAGCCGCCCTGGTCTCCGGGACGAGCGTGTACTACAAGGCCCCTGAACTCGACAAGGAAGCAGCGCGGGAAAGCCTGCGCATCCCCCTCGGGCTGGTCCACCATCTCGTCAGCGGCACCCCACTACCGGCCGAGTGCTCCACCAGCCAGGACTGGTAACCCGGAAGCGCAAGCGGACCCGGCGAACGCCGTCACACGTCAGCCCACCCGGCGGACGGCAGCTACCGAGACTCGACGACGCAGGAGTCGAAGGGCGCAGGCCCTGCCGTGGCGGGACACAGGAGCCGCCAGCACGGGCGGCCGCACGTACGGCCCGGACGCCAAGCCGAACAGCGAACCCCACCCGGTGCGCCTAGACACGAAGAACACAGCGGGAAACAGCAGCCGGACCGGAACGGCAGGACGGGCCTCCTTACCCGCCGCGAGCCCGAACGGCACAGAGCCGAGCAAGCGCGACCCCACGTCAACGGCTCGGCACTGCCGCATGGACCCGCACCCGGGCGCTCGGGCCAGGGCGACGGCGGCGGCACCGGCCCCGCAGTGACTCCCGGCCCGATGCCGCTGCACTGCTGACAACTCCCCACGCCGGCTTCGCGTGACGGGCATCGGACGACCCCGGCACGCAGGGGCGTCCGCCGTTCCCGGTCCGCGAGTGCGCGTCCCCCACGGGGTGAACGCCGTTGAACACCGGCGCGGAGCAGCACGCCAGGAGGAGGTGCTCGTCGAGGTCGCCGCCCTCGAGGGTCCGCTCCGCACGTGGCCGCGGCCGCAACGTACGTACCGGGCTCTCCACCGACGAGATCGGCACGTGTAGTAGGGCCCGCGCTCGTCGGTTGCTCTCGCTCAGCCAGTCCCCTCTGGCTCGCTCTACTGCGTCAGGGCTGACTGATCCGCTGCCCTTCCGGGCCGACAACGATGTGCAGGTCCCTCCAGCTTTCCGGGTCAACCTCTACCGGCCAGCCCAGGTCGTCGTAGGACCGCTTCTCGCGCTGTCCGCGTACCTGCATGAACTCCACCCGCTCCAGGACGCGCCCGCGTGCAGCACCGCGCCCGTCACCTTCAAGGTGCACCAGCAAGTCACAGCCGAAAGGGCTGTCGAGGGGTGCCACCAGCACCCCGCCAGGGCATAGTTGCTCCAGCCATGCTGGCGGGATCCGACGGACGGAGGCGGTCGCGACGATGCGGTCGTACGGAGAATCGGCGGCATAGCCGTCTTCACCGTCTCCAGTGACGACGAGAGGCGGTAGGCCAAGGGTGGTGAGCCGTTCCCGAGCCCGAGTGGCCAGATCGGCGTCGATCTCGACGGTGGCCACTGCCCCTTCGGCGCCGACGCGGGAGGCGAGGAGAGCTGTGGTGTAGCCGGTGCCGGTTCCGATCTCCAGCACTCGGTCCCCTGGTTGAGGTGCCAGGTGGTGCAGGAGTTCGATGATGACGCCCGCGGAAGAGATGCTGGAGGTGAATGCTCCCTTTGCTCGGCCCTCTGGGGGGACCGCTCCATCGTCAAGTTGCGTGATCAGTGGCACGCCTGGCATGTAGATCGCCTTGAGCCACGCTCGCGGACGTTCTTCTCGGGAGAGCAGAGAGTGCAGGCCGTCCTCGCCCGGTTCCGGCCACCACACCCGGTCCGGCACGAAGTGCTCCCGCGGCACTTGAAGAAACGCCTCACGCAGCCAGCCGCTGTCCCCGAAGCCGCGAGGGTTCTGGCTCATCTCCTCGGCACAGCGCGTCCGCAGTCGCTCCGCCGTCACCGCCACGCCGTCAGTCTTCTTCGCTGTCGTCCGGCTCCTGCGGCATGGGATTGCCGGCGTCGCCCGGACTGGAATAGGGGCCGCCGACTTGGCCATCGCCGGACTGCCGGTCACCGTCGCCCCCGTACTGGATGACTCCCATGCAGCGCATACCGCCTCCACCCTGACGTCTCGTCCCTTCAGGGTAGGCCCGCGCCCTTCCGGCGCGCGGCTGTTCGCGCAGACGACCGCCACCGCAGGCGCTCTCAACTCGGCCTCGGATCCCCAGGCGTTAGGCAAGCGTCAAGACTCTAGCAATTGACTTTCACCCCCTTTCGAGGTAATTTAGTGCACGTGAACGGGTGCGGCGCGCCACCAGCACGCCGACGGACCTCTCGAACGGGAGCACCAGTGACCGACCTCCGCGCAATCGAGCTCGCCGCTCTCAACTCGGCGACCAAGTACCCCTCCATCGCCACCTACCACGAGCTCGACCCGAAGAACGGCAATCTCCTCGACCATGCAACCGTCTTCACCGGCAACGTCTACCTGACGGAAAAGGTCGACGGCACGAACGCACGCATCATCAGCTTCCCCGGCGGCGACTACGTCCTGGGAAGCCGCGAGGAACTGCTGTACGCACGCGGCGACCTCATCGGAAACCCCGCGCTCGGCATCGTCGACGCCCTGCGCCCCCTCGCCGACCGCATCACCCCGCCTGACGCCGGAATCCGCGTGCACTACTTGGAGGTCTACGGCGGCAAGATCACGGGCGCCAGCCGTGAATACACCGGCAGCCGCACCGTCGGCTACCGCCTCTTCGACGCCGCCACCATCCCGCTGGACACTCTGGACCAGCCGCGCGCAGCGATCTCCTCGTGGCGGGAAGAGAGCGGACAGCGCTTCCACACCGAGGACGAACTCGCCCTGACGGCCAAGAAGGAGAACATCGAGCTGACGCCCAGGCTGGCCACCATCGCCGCCAGCAACCTGCCGACCGGCATTGAAGAGACGCAGGACTTCCTCACCCGCCACCTGGCCACCACCCACGTCGCCCTGGACGACGGCGCCGGTGGCCGCCCCGAAGGCATCGTCCTGCGCACCACCACCCGCACCGTGATCGCCAAGGCCCGCTTCCAGGACTATCAGCGCACCCTCAAGCGCCGCGCCAAGCACTGACCACCCCCAGCCCAGCCGCCACGCCAGAGGCCGGGCCCGACAACAAGCCCCCACCACCCCACAAGAACGCGCTGCTGCGAGGACGCGTAACTACCCGTCCCCCGTCAACCCCCACCAGAAGAGGAACGCCTCGACGTTCGCCCCCGGTCCCCGCACACGCGACGGGCAGACCGTGATAGCCGGCCCGGTGCCGCTGCACCGCAGACAACTCCCCGCGCCGACGCCCGGGAGTCGACGGGCATCGGACGACCCGGCACGATGGGACGTCCCTTGATTCCCGGTCCGCGGGTGCGTGTCCCGTACGGGGTGTGCACCGTTGAACAGCTCACGGCCGGAACTACCCCGGCCCCCGGGACACGCCTCGCCCCCTCCCCCAGGGGCGAGGCGCCGGCAGCCCGTCGGAACGCAGACGTCTCCCGTTGACGGGCCGGAAGGGCCCCGCCGACCGACCGGCCGTCTCGAAGGAGCTGCTGCGCACGGGGCCCGGTCACGGTGGGTGGTGTGCGCCGATACGGTGTGCGGGGTGGATTTCCTCCACGACGTCCGCGGTGGTGCGGCACGGCACGAACCCAGGAGGCGGCACATGCCAGGGCGGACGATCCGGATCGAGAGCCGTCACCGGGGATGCCACGACTACTTCCTCCCGGTGCGAATCCTCCCCCGCCCGATCGCGCGGGACGGCCGCGTCACGATCCTCAAGGACGGCTGGCACGAATGGCTGTCCCCGGACGACAACCGGGCTGCCCACGACGCAGTGCAGGCCATCCGGGAGCTCGGAGTCTCCGTCATCGACATCGGGCATCTCGACGCGAGCACCTCCCGCATCGCCACCGTCACCCCGCCCCGGGCCGGCGACATGCACGATGCCGTCGTCACCGTCCTGCGGGCGGCCTTCGACCTGCACGACTGCCCCGTGGAACGAAGGCGCGCGCCCGACGAAGCGCGCTGCCCGACGTAAACGGGCGAGCCGAACGCGTGAGGGCGCCGGCACCGGCTGCAGCGCCCGTACGACAGCGCCGAGGGTCCGACTCCGCGCCGAGGGATGTCCCCCACGTCCCCGGTCTCACCGCGGCGGCGGCCGCGGCTCCACGAGACACCTGGCAGCAGCGCGACGTACCGCAGCGACGCCGAACCCCGGCCGGTGTGCCGAGGCACGAAACGCACAGCGGGAAGCAGGCGCCAGGACCCGAGGACCGAGCCTCTCACCTAGGGCCCCCTGATCCGGCTGGAGTCGCGACCGCGATGGTCACCGGTGGGCGGACCGGCCTGGACCGTGGCGAGCAGCAGGGCGCCCCTCGTGCGAGCACCCCGAGAATCCGTGACACTTGACCATTTACACCACTCGACGTAAATTAGTGCAAGGTACAGCGTGACCCCGGAACGTGATCCCGAACCCCACCAGAGGATCAAGGCAGATGGCACTCAACCCTCGACCCGGACACCGCCACATACCCTGCCCGCTCTGCACCACTGGCACCATCCGGATGGCGCCGGACAGCGCGGCCCTCCGGTGCTCGAACCTGAAGTGGACGCACGACGGCTTCAGCGGCGGCCACTGCACCTTCACCACCCGCGACTACAGCTCGGTCCCCCTGGAGCCCGGAGAGCGTCTGGTGATCCGCGACTTCTCACCGTTCGCCTTTGCTCCGCCGGTGGAGTAGACGGCAACCGCCCGGCCGGGCACTGTGCGCCGAGCCGGACAGAACCGAGCAAGCGCGACCCCGCATCACGGCGCAGGGCCAGGGCGGAGGCGCCGGGCCGCGGCAGCTCCCGACTCCCGACCCGGCGCCCCTTGACGGCCTCAGGCAACCCCGGCGCGGAAGGTCGTTCGCCACTCCGGTTCACGGGTGCGTGTCGCCACGGGGTGAACGCCGTTGAACAGCTCACAGCCGGAGCTCCCCCGGCCCCGGACACGCCTCGCCCCCTCCCCAGGGCGAGGCGCCACGGCGGGCTTCTCGCCCCTGATCGGCCGGTCAGCCCTCCGGCGGCCGGCCGGGCAGACCCAGCGCTCGCCTCAGTTCCTCGGGGGTGAAGCCGATGTCCTGGTCGCAGGGCCCCGGGTGGCCGTCGATGAGCAGGCACGTCTCGTCCACGACAAGCTTCGGACAGTCCAGGGCGATCCGGATCTCGCGGGAACCGTCCTCGCCCCACAGCAGCCAGTGCAGCACGAGGCCCTCCCCGCTGCCGGTGTCCTGCATCTGTACGCAGGCCGAGTGCCGCACCTCAGGGCCGTGTGAGGCGAAGTCGCAGCCGAGCGGTTCGGTGCCGGCATCGAAACCGGCGCCCGGAAGTGCATTGAGGAGGCGCGCCTGAGCGGCCGTCAGCGCTGCCTGGGCAGGGCACTTACCGCCCCTTCCGCCCGGGTTCGAGCCCTGACGCACCCGTGCGCGGACCTGCCCGGTCTTCCCTGTCAACAAGATCATTCGCAGGTGCATCGTCGAGTCCTCCGACTCCAGTTGAAAAGCGCCGTCACTCTCTAGGCGCGGCAGAGCGCTGAAGCGACAAAAAATCTTGGAACCGGCAACGTGATCTACGTCACTAACGCCGTCGGTGGAGGCTGCGAAGGGGCCATGGCCAGGGCAGATTCCGACGCGCGGGCAGTGCGCGCCTGCCCGGCGCACCGCGCCGGCCGTCGATGTCGCGCTCGACGAGCGGGGCCGGGCTGTCGTGGGCGGCGGCTACCGTGACGGGGTGGACATCCCGAATGCCCCCTGCGTGCAGGGCCCGGTGGGTGAGGCCGAGGAACTGACCTGGGAGGCGGCCACCGCCCGCATCCAGGACGCGAACCTCGCAGCCTTGCGCCAGCAGGACCCGGACGCCGACGCCCTCTTCCGGCCGGCCCGGCCTTCACCGAGGCCCTGCTCGACAACGGCGCCAGGCTCCTCCTTGGCCGCCTGTTCACCGGCACCAACGACGACTAACCAGACGGACGGCACCTCCGCGCCAGCAGACCAGACCCTGTGCGTAGCAACCCCACACCGCCACGGAGCCCGGACAGGCGCACGGACGACGCTCGCGACGGTGCCCGCCGCCCGGACCCAACCCGGGACACTGGCCGGACGCCGGCGGAGGAGCGCTTGCCGACTCCTACCGTCTCGCAGGGCGCGATGAGGACTCCCTTCACCGCTCGTGTAGACACTCTGCATGCCCGAGCACCATCGTCCGGACCTCGCCGAACAGCTGCGGCACCGAGCGCAGAAGGACCAAGCGGCACGGGAAGCGGACCCTGAAGCTGAAATGGCCCCCGACGCCGAGGACGGGGCGTGGCTCGAGCGGATCGTGGCGGAACACGGCTGGCCAGGAATCGGGATGGTCGGCGTGCGGGGAGCCGAGGATGCCTGGCTGCTCGCTCAACACGCTGCTCCCGACTTCCAGCGCCGGACCAGGCGCCGCCGTCCGCCTCCTCATGCGACCGCGCGTAGGGGCCGTACAGACCGAACCGAGCTCCACCCGGATGGAGCGCACGAGGCGGACCGCACGGGCCCGGCGCCCCACCGGCCCAACGGCGAGACCGGGCAGCACGGCCGGCCGCGTTGTGCATCCGCGGTGCGAGCCCGGTGCGCAGCACCCCACGCCGTCACGGAACCCGGACGGGCGGGAGTACGGACGGCGGCGGGCGCCAAGCGGCCGCGGGCGGAACGCGAGACGACGCACGAGCGCGAACTCGAACGCGAACGGCAGCGTACGGTCGACGAGCACGGCGGTCACCGTGCCGTCCGGAACGGGACCGGCCCCGAGCAGCGCAGCACGGCGGCGGCCACGCGGCCGAACGACAAGCGTCGTCGGCGGCGGCGCAGCCGTACGACAGACGGAACGCGGGCGGCGTATGGACGGACACCGCGGCACCGGCGGAGACGATGACCAGGGCGCAGCGGGAGGCGGTCGTACGGGCCGGCTGAACCCTTCATGGAGGTGGTGACCGAAGGGGGGCGGGGTCGTTGGGCAGCGAGTGAGTGTGCAGGCCCTTCTCGATACCGCGTTCGCCTCTTGTTGGTTCCAGCTGTGCGGGTGGCGCTCTGGGCGAACGAGGGCATGCCGAGGTTGACGACCGTGGAGCGTCGATGTCGCTCGGCTTCCAGTTGGGCGAGCTTCTCTTCAGCGCCGGCGAGGCTGACTTGCAGTCCCTCGACTTCACCGAGCCAGCCCTCGCGTTCGGCCTCGGCGATCCGGTGAGGTTGTCGCGGATCTCCAGTAGTCGGGGCTGCTGGGCGGCTTCGGGCCGCAGCATCGAACAGCGGACGCAGGCGTGCTCGTGAATGCAGTCACTGCCGAAGGCGCGACCGAGAGCTTGCGCTTCTCGAAGTGAGCGAGGAAATGAGTCCCACTCTTCGCTGGTGGGGGTGCGGTATTCCTCGCTGGGCCGCAGGGCTCGGCGGCGGGCCATGCACGCGCGGTGGGCCTCGACTACCTTGGCGGGATAGACCGTAGTGGTGGGCTCGGGTATTGGAACTCGTGGAATGCCTCCGTTGTCGGACGCGGTCGTCTGTCTGTGACCCGATCCGCAAAGTAGCGGTTAACGCTTCGTGGCCGCGTGCCCCTCAAGCTGGCAGGGCAGCCAGGTTTGGACCGGGGTTGGGACAGTGGAACCTCTGAACTTGCTCAACTCCCAGCGCCAGGGCCGCACGGCCGCGGACGCTGACTTCCGTAACAATCGGACGGACGGTCAGGAGCAACGGTGCAATCTTCGATGACTATTGCGTCGGGCACGGTCATAGCGGCCTGCATCGCGTTCGCGAGTGCCGTCGCCGTGGCCAGGGCCGGACAGCGGGCCCAGGCACGGGAGAAGCGCACCGAGTGGCTGCACGACCGTCGCAAGGATGCCTACCTGGATTTTATGAAGGCCGCACGCGCCTTCGCGCCCCTCACGCAGGAGGCGTTCCGCAACCAGCACCGCGGCGGCGGCGCCTTGATTGACTCCCAGCACGTTGTAAGCACGAGGACGGGAGAACACATACCGTTCGAGTCGGTCGTCTTGATGGCCGGCGGCCGCCTGGACGCAGCATGGCTGGAACGGTGCCCGGAGCTTCTCCACGATCTGGCGGTCGCCTTCGATGCGGTTGACCTTGAGGGGCCAGAGGTAGTTCGGGAGGCGGCATTCAGTGTGGTGGAGTCGGCGCACCAGCTCACCGAGGGATATGACGGGTTCGAGCTGCTGGCTCGGGACATGAAGATGGAAGCGAAGGCCGAAGGCAAGGATTCCACAAGCTCGGTCAATGAGCTGATGTGGTCCGAGGTCTATCGCTACTCGGTCCGGTGCAACGACTTCAGGCGGGAGGTGAAAGCCGCGCTGAAGCTGTAGCAGCTGGTCGTTTGTGGCTGGGGTCGGCGGTAAGGAGACTGAGCCCTTGTCAGGTGCTGTTCCCGGCGGGTGATCTCGGCTGCGTAGGCGGCCCAGTCTCCGGCGGCGGCTCGCTGCCACTTGACGGCGACGGTGATGTCGATACCGAGGATGCGGGCGAGGACCGCAGCGGGCTTCCCTGTCAAGTTCTTGTGTTCAGCCTCCCGGCCTGTCTGGAGAGCTCTGCCGCTCGCCCGGACCGGGCCGAGTGCTGTCGGTTCGTGTTCGGTGCCGTGCTGCGGCGGTTCGCGCGGCAGGCCGCGCGACTGCTTGTCGGGCGGGTGTTTCGCTGCTGCGCCCCGCGCGCTGCTGCGTCGCGCAAGCTGTTCGCCGCCCGGCTGGTGCCGGGTGCCCAGCTCATACGTCGCGGCTGCGCCCCGTTCACCGTGCTCGTCGTACGAACTGCGTGGCCCGCGCCCGTGCCGTCCGGCTCGACGTGATGCCGCACCTGGTCCCCGCCGCCCGCCCATCTGCGCGCCGTTCGCTGCCGCCGCCGCTGCGCCCGTCGACGTCCCACCGGGTGCGGTGCGTGCGTCGTCTCCGTACGGCCGGTAGGGCCGGGGGAGGCCCGGGCGTACGACGGCCGTGGTGGTCAACTCCGCTGATGCGCCCGCTCCCGCGTCTACTGTTGCCGTGCACTCCTGCACTCG